>ONBF01000046.1 GCA_900315995.1 uncultured Eubacteriales bacterium | reverse complement strand
CATCGTCACTGCAAACTGAAACAGCGTAGGAGTCAGCTCGGCGGGGCTGTGCATTTTTGTGAAACAAGCGCAGTTACTTATGTGAATTGCGCCCGTTTTTATTTGTTTTCGATTTTTGTAGTCTATATTTATTGACACTTTCTGAATATAATGTTATAATGCAATTTGAAAATGGCGAAAAATTAACATAAGTTTTCGTCAAAAATATAAAGGAGGCTTCATTATGAAGAAGTTTTTAGCAATTTTAATCGCACTTTGTATGTGTTTGAGCGTATTTGCTTTCGTCGGTTGTGACGATGAAAAAACCGTTGAAAACCCGCTCGACATCAACAATACCGTAGATAATGGTAATACGCAACCCGGCACGAAAACCGAAAAGAACGCATATAACGGCAACTATCGTCTCGCAACCGAAACCGATTTAGCCGCGCTCGACAATAAATTCTCCGCATTAATACAAGAATTTATAGGCAACGGCGAAGAAAATACAAGCAAAATCTCAGGGTTCAGTATTAAAATATCTGAGAATAATTCATTTATATACGGCGAAAATTCTTTGAGCGAAAAATACAGTTTTTCGGGACAACTTTCCGATGTTCAAGACGCAAACGGATCAAGTACCGTTATGTATGGAAAAACAGATTTTTCGTATAAAATCAACGGTGATATAATCAGAGATCTTTTAGGATTAAGCGAAGAGTCTCTCAGCGTCAACGCATCGGGCGACGCTTATTTGTACGAAATTAATACAGTTACCGAAAATAAAGTCGGTATGCTCCTTGACGGTAACATACATATCAGTGACATGTTTGATTTCCAAGGGAGATATAAATACGAACCTGATATAAGCGGTATGAGTACGTTGCTTATCCCCGCATTAACTATGCCTACCGATTTCGACGAGAATATTATTATAAGCGAAGAACTTCCGAATATTTCCGAACTGCTATCTTTCGAAGATTTCGCTATGATTCAACAGTATATCGATATCTATGTCGACTTATCCGAAAACGTTAAAGTTAAAATTTCACTCAAACAAGATGTCGTCAACGAAATCGTGGCTCAATACTTGGAAACGCTCGGTGCTTCTGATATGGACTTAAACGTTGAAATAAACAAAGCCGACGTATATATCGTTTTGAACACTGACGGCACTTTATACGGAACCAAAATTGACTTCGACGTTGCCGTTTCCGCTAACGTTCCCGACTTCACAAATCCCGCCGCTATGACTACTGTTCCGTTAGAAATGAAACTTGCATATCAATCGGAATTCAACAAGAGTATTGAAGAAGTTAAACTCCCCGAAGATACGTCACGTTACGTTGATATTACAGAACAAATCAATGAAAATTTATTAGGCGTTTTGATGGGATTTTCAGGCGAAATGGGCGTTCCCGATTGTTATTATATGGAACCGACGAATATTTATGATAACTGAAAACGATTAATCAAATCAGTAATAAAAATACGGAAAATACGGCTGACGTTTGTCAGCCGTATTTTTATCTCTTGGCTATCACTTCTCCGCTCGTTTTGTCGATAAGTACAGCATATCCTTTACGATCGGCTCCGATAAACGCAACATAATAATAGTATTCGCTGTTTGCGTCAGTCCAATCGTTTACAAATTTGATGTTTATTTCTTTATCAAACTCTTTACCGTCCGCTGTTTCCGACGCAATCTTATCCTTAAACTCGTCTTTTGCAATCTCGTACGCCTTGTCTATCGTAATCTTATTATCGCACATATTATCTTTAAGTTCGATATTAAATTCATTTTCCGCATTACTTATAATCAAATTTTTCAGCCCCGTCGCGTGCGCTTTCACGCCTGTATCGGCACTCATACTGTTGCCGTAATCTTTTGAAAACGTACCCGATACTTCTTCTTCGTTATATGTAAATCTATAAGTAAAATTACCGTTTATTATCGTATTGTCTTTGGTTCTGACAGTCAATCTGCAAAACTCCTTCATATCTCCGCGCATACCGTCTGCAATAAACGGCACTTCTTTCTCGCCTGCCGTTAAATATACGGTGTACAATTCACACTCGCCGTAATAAGAATCGGTTTGGATATAGCTTATATGCTCTTTGAGCGTATCGTCCGTCCCATCATTACAAGACGCTAACGCGAATACGGACGCAGCAATCATTAATAATGCAATTATTTTCTTCATATTCCCTCCGAAATAAAAAAGGTTACATAGAAACTCTATGCAACCTTATAATAAATTATTCGACAAAATTATACTTATTTACCGTTAATCATAGTTTTGACTTTCATAAGTCGCGTTAAATTTCCGCGTTCGTTTTCGTCAAGTTTCATCGTAATATACTTTATCGTTTCTTCAAGCTGCGGAATCATTACAAATTCAAGCGCGTTTACGCGTCTCCTGTTCTTCTCTATTTCTATCGCAAGCATATTGCACGTTTTTTCTATTTCGGCAAGTTTAAGAAGTTTTACGAATACGTTGGACAACGTTTCGACCGATTCGTCAAAATCGGACGCAACGGACGCAAAACCGTATGATAACGACTTGTATGCAACGCCGTCGTCAACGGAAAATACGGGTGCTTCGACGCCCATAATATTACGGGTCGAAACGTCAATCTTGAAATCGGAATCGGTAACGCAAAGTACTTCTTCGAGTACGGGCGACGGCATCAACGCTTTTGCAATAACAAAACCGTTTAACGCGCCTATGAGTTCACGTTCAACTTCACGTCTCAAAGTCCTGTTTTCTTTTGCAAGCACGATAAAACGTCTGACCATTTCGTCGGACTTGTCTTTCAAGAGTTTGTGTCCTCTCGTCGCCGTTTTCAGCCTTGCTTTCAAACGGCTTAATTCCATTCGTGTTGCGTTAACGTTTAACCTTGTCATACAGTTTATTTTAGATATTTATCTATATATTCTTCTCTTATACGGTTTAATTCCGTACGCGGTAAAATCTTTAAGAGTCTCCAACCTATATCGAGCGTCTCTTCGATACTTCTGTCAGTCGTAAAACTTTGCGACACATACTGTTTCTCAAACTCAACCGCAAACTCCGCGTATTTACGATCAACGGGCGTCAACGCGCTTTCGCCGAGAATTGCCGACAACTCTTTCGCTTCTTTACCTCTTGCGTATGCGGAAAATAACTGATTCATTGTGTCGGCGTGGTCTTCACGCGTCTTTCCCGCGCCTATGCCTTTATCTTTCAAACGTGATAACGACGGCAAAACGTCGATAGGCGGTAAGATATTCTTCTTATAAAGTTCTCGGCTCAGAATAATCTGTCCTTCCGTTATATAACCCGTTAAATCGGGTATAGGGTGCGTCTTGTCGTCTTCGGGCATTGTAAGTATCGGGATTTGCGTAATCGAACCTTTCTTGCCCCTTATACGCCCCGCTCTTTCGTACATAGTGGCAAGGTCGGTATAAAGATATCCCGGATATCCGCGTCGTCCCGGGACTTCTTTACGCGCGGCACTTACTTCGCGCAGCGCTTCGGCGTAATTCGTTATGTCCGTCATAATGACAAGCACATGCATATCGAGTTCAAACGCAAGATACTCCGCGGCTGTCAGCGCCATACGCGGCGTCGCTATACGCTCGATTGCAGGGTCGTTGGCAAGGTTCGTAAAAAGTACCGTCCTGCTTATCGCGCCGGTTTTTCTGAAATCGTCGATAAAGTAATCGGCTTCTTCATAAGTAATTCCGATTGCCGCAAATACGACTGCGAATTTACCGTCATCGTTTCTTACCTTTGCTTGACGCGCAATCTGCGCGGCAAGGTTTGCGTGCGGTAAGCCCGACGCTGAAAATACGGGCAGTTTTTGTCCGCGAACAAGCGTATTAAGTCCGTCGATTGCCGATATTCCCGTTTGAATAAACTCGTTCGGATAATTCCTTGCGGCAGGATTAATCGGCTGTCCGTTTATATCCATATTCTTAACGGGAATTATTTCCGCGCCGTTGTCTCTCGCTTTACCCGTTCCGTCGAAAACTCTGCCGAGAATATCCGGTGATACGCCGAACGTCATACCGTGTCCCAAAAATCTCGCTTTCGACGTACTCATTTTGAGCCCTTGCGAACCTTTGAACAACTGAACGAGCGCTTTGTCGCCGTTGACTTCAAGCACTTTACCGCTTCTTATACTGCCGTCTTCCTGTTTAATCTCAACGAGTTCGTTATATGTTACACCGTCGACGCCTTCGACAAGCATTAGCGGTCCGACAACTTCTCTTATCGTATTATATTCTTTAAGCATTGTCGCCACCTCCGTTGACGAGCGCGCTTATCTCTTGCTTTTGCTCGTTAATCATATCTTGAATTTTGTCTTTCTCTTTTTCCGAAATATACTTTACTCTTCCGATTTTCTCTCTTACGCTTATTTTAAGCAAGTCTTCAAGATCGGCTCCTTTATTGAGCGCGTCAACCGACTGCCTGTAACCGTTGATAATAAGTTTCATCATTAAATACTGCTTTTTCAGCGACGTATAAGTATCCACTTCGTGAAAAGCGTTTTGATGCAAATAATCTTCGCGTATCTGCTTCGCCGTTTCCATAATAAGCCTGTCTTTATCGGACAGTGCGTCGATTCCGACAAGTCGCACTATCTCGTTTAACGACGCTTCTTCTTGAAGTAGCGACATCATTTCGGCGCGCAATTCAGACCAATCGTTATCGACGAAATCGTCGTACCAATCGGACAACCTGTCTCCGTACAATGAATAACTCGTAAGCCAATCGATAGCGGGGAAATGTCTTCTGTACGCAAGCGTTGACGAAAGTCCCCAGAATACTTTGACTATTCTCAACGTCGCTTGCGAAACGGGCTCGGACAAGTCGCCTCCGGGAGGTGATACCGCGCCGATTGCCGTAATTGAGCCGACAACGCCTTTACTTCCGAGCGTCAATACTATTCCCGCACGCTCGTAAAACTCGGCAAGACGGGAAGATAAATACGCCGGATAACCTTCTTCGCCCGGCATCTCTTCAAGTCGTCCGCTCATTTCTCTCAACGCTTCCGCCCACCTTGACGTACTGTCCGCCATTATCGCCACGTTGTAACCCATATCTCTGTAATACTCGGCAATGGTAATACCCGTATAAATAGACGCTTCGCGCGCGGCAACGGGCATATCCGATGTGTTCGCTATAAGCACGGTACGTTTCATTAAAGGTTGCTCCGTTTTGGGATCTTTGAGTTCGGGAAATTCGTTAAGAACGTCCGTCATCTCGTTTCCGCGCTCGCCGCAACCGATATATACTATTATATCGACGTCCGACCACTTCGCAAGCTGATGTTGAACGACCGTTTTTCCGCTTCCGAAAGGACCGGGAACAGCCGCAACACCGCCTTTTGCCACCGGAAACAAAGTGTCGATAACTCGTTGTCCCGTAATCATAGGCATATTGGGTGAACGCTTCTCGGCGTACGGTCTGCCGCGACGTACGGGCCACTTCTGCAACATACAAACGTTATGCTCGGTTTTGCCGTCGTCTACGACCGCTATCGTTTCGTCTATCGTAAACTCGCCGCTTTCTATCCTAACTATCTTACCGCTTAAACCGTACGGAATCATAATTCTGTGTTCGACTACAGGGGTCTCTTGTACTGCGCCGATAACGTCGCCCGCGACAACGCAATCGCCTTCTTTTACATACGGTTTGAATTTCCACTTTTTATTGTGGTCGAGCGGAGATACCTGCATACCGCGACCTATACGGTCGCCCGACACTTCGAGAAGTTTATCAAGCGGACGCTGTATCCCGTCGTATATGCTTTCGATAAGTCCCGGCGCAAGTTCGACCGACAAAGGCATTTCGGTGCTTATTACCTTCTCTCCGCGTCCCAAACCGCTCGTCTCTTCGTATACCTGAATAGACGCTTTATCGCCCCTTAATTCGATTATTTCGCCGATTAAGTGTTCCTTGCCTACGCGAACGACGTCGAACATCTTCGCGTCAGCCATACCTTCCGCCACTATCAACGGCCCCGATACTTTAATTACAGTACCTTCCATCATTACCTCCGATTGTCCTACGACAGTATATCCGTACCGATTGCTTTCTCGACGTCGGACTTAATACAATTCATACCGTATCCCGTGCTGCCCGTACCCGATGGTATCGGAATTACAGTCGGAAAACATTTTTTCTTATATTTCAACAAAAGTTCGTCAACCTGCTCCGCCGCTTGCTCGGTTATTAGTATAACGGCGTAATCTTCGGCAAGTTTTTCAAGCGTGTTTTTTATATCGAAATACGTCTCGGCAAAAAACACATCAAGACCGAGCGACTTGAACGCAAGTACGGAATCTTTATCGCCTATCACGGCAATTTTATTAACCATCTATCCCCCTTAATCTTTGCGTAACAAAAGCCTTGTCCGTTTTATTCTTAACCGACGTCAATATCAAATTGACGGCGTTCTGTTCTCTTTCGCGCGCAAGCACGTACGCTACGCACTTTGCCTCCGAGAATACATCGTCTTTCTTTCCGCTGACGATTTTGATAAGCGTATCGTCGGCAATCTTTTCGGCATCCGATATGTTCAATCCGTTTATATTCCGTAACAGTTTGCCGTAGTCCGTATGCTCGTAACGGGCAATTAACCCGTCCATACCGTCAACCTTTTGATAACCGTCGACGAACAGTAGATACGTTTCGTCCCGTTCACCTATATACTGCGTCTTAAATTCGGAAACGTCGAGTTTCATTTTTCGTGCGCGTAAAAAAGTCAACGTGTTAAGCGCGAAAATTTCGAACGCAAAATATCTACGCGCGAGTTTATCTCCTTTGGTCTTCTTAACCGCATAGTCGTAATACGCTTTATCTATTATTATGTCAATCGTTTTCGGATTTCTGCTTCCGTTCGCAAACGCTTCGTCAACGGACGTCAAAGCGTCACGCAATACGGGGTCGACGTCGGTATAGTCGTCCGCCTTGATCTTTTCCGCAAGGCGTTTAACATCATACTTGTATTCGGGAAAGAGCATATGCGCGTATTCCGTAAAGCGCATATATTTCGCTTTCATAAGTACCTTGACGTTATGAAAGTCGTACTTAGTCAAAACCGCGTTTATAAACGCTCCGTCAAGTTTTAGTTCCTTGACAAAACTCATTAACTGCTCTCTGTCCTTTTGGAGAATAACGTCCGCGTCCGATTCCGTCCCGTCGCCTATTCCGTACTCGGCAAGCGTTTTGATTGCGTCCGACAGCGTGTTACAGTCGAGCAGACGATGTAACTTTTCGTTATCGAGTAATTTTGTTTCCCGTGCGCTTATTCGGGAGTTTGCATAAATAACGTTATTGCTCATCGTCGAAAAGACGCGCCGCTATCTCCGCCTGACGTTCCGTTCTGAAATCTTGAAGTATGGTATCGAACGTTAAATTCTTATCTATACCGTTCTTAGTCAGAATCATTCCGCCCTTAAAGTCGCCGTATCCGTTAAACGTCACTTTCTTTCCGCTCGATTCGGCGTATTTCTTGACAAAAGTTTTATCAAATAATTTTTCTTTGCTCTTGGAAAAAATCAAACCGTCGCCGTCTTCCGCATAGTTATCAAGCATACTTGTAATAAGCGCGACGTATTCTTTATCGCTCAAAGCATTAAGTTTTCGTTCCGCCTGCTCCATAACTTTATTGACGGCGTTTTGTTTTTCTTCGAGATAACGCTTCTTGACGTCAAGACGCGCAACCGCTTGACGACGTTCGAGAATAAGTTTCTTTTCTTCGTCAAGTCCCGCCAGATGCTCGCGCCTGTATTCTTCCGCCAGATTATCGGCTTCGCCGATTATTGCCTTTGCTTTCGCTTCCGCTTCGGCTATAACGTCCGCCGCCGCCTTCTCGGCGTCGTCGATAATCTTTGCAATAATTGCGTCTTTACCGTTCATATCCGCTCCGCTTTACGCAACAGGCGCAACAGCAATAGGTGCCATAAGTACGCCGAATACGGATATAACGAGCGCGAATATCGCGTACGTCTCAACCATTGCAATCATAGTCATCGCACGTCCGAATATCTCGACGCGTTTACCGACAGCATTTATACCCGATACAGCTACTTTGCCCTGATAAAGCGCGCTGAAAAATCCGACTATACCCATAGGCATACACGCAACGAGTAGGAACAAGCCTTGCTCCGTCGTAAGCGTTACAAAGTCACCGAAAAGTCCAATCTTCAAGAAAACGAAGAACGCTATAATCAGTCCGTAAATACCTTGCGTCGCGGGCAGTAATTGAAGCGGTAAAAGTTTACCGAACTTAGACGGGTCTTCGGCAGTTACTCCCGCCGCAGCCTGTCCCGCCATACTTACGCCAATCGACGAACCGATACCTGCAAGCAGTAATGCAACCGCTGCACCGAGAATTGCGTAAAAGTGTCCCATTGTGAACACCGCTGCCTCTTCCGCACCGAGTAAAGATGATGCTACATTGATAATCGTCATAGTTATTTCCTCCCAAACGATAATGTTTCCAAATTGATATATTTGACGCTTGAACCGAGAGGCTTGAACTCTCTGCCTTCGCCTTCGTAAAACTTAGAGTAAAACTCTACGAATTGCAACCTATTGTTATGGACGTACGCGCCGAGCGTATTAATGGCAAGATTGATAGTGTGACCGACTATCAAAATAATCACTCCGACCGCTATACCCAATATACCGGGCAATAGAGTAAACACAATACCGCCCATTTTGTTTATAACCATACAAATCGCGCCTGACGCAAGTCCCAAACCGAACAGCCTTGCGTAACTCAACAAGTCGCCCATAAAATTGATAATTCCGTAAAGTCCCGTAAAGCCGCCCACTATTTTACCGACAAAGGTCGGTTTCTTTCTGCCCGCAGTCAGCAACACGCCCGCAAGTCCCGTTATCACAAACGCCAAACCGACCGTCTTGAATATTTCGGGGATTTCAAACGCCATGGGAAGCACGAGCATTATAAGTCCCGCAAATACGGTAAGCCAAGTGAACGCGTCCGCTATTGCGTCAAACCACTTGCCGCGTCTGAAACACGCGTACGCTTTAAGTATAAGACCGACAATTATTTGCAACAGCCCCATAACGAGCCGAACCAGCTGCCGAACATAATGCCCCAAAATGCTGTCGATATTCCGCCGAGAAACAAAAGTAAAAACAGCCTTTCCGCCGACTTCTTCGGGTGCATAAACAATATACCGAACAAGCAAGCGAGCGAAAGTACTATGCCGTAACCCGCGTCCGACACCATAAGTCCGAAAAACAGAAAATAGAATATACCCATTATCGTATTCGGATCTTTTTCCTTATAATTCGGAACGGAAAACATATTAGTTACCGGTTCGAAAGGCTGAACAAGTTTTTTGTTATCGAGTTTCGTCGGAACGTCTTCATCGTCTTCTTCCACGCATCGCGAATTAAATTCAACCGACAAACCGCTTTCGTCAACGAGTTTTTTAACCTCGCTCATTTCGTCCGTCGGGACGTAACCTTCCATAACGTAGCACGTCGCGGTCTGTCTTGTCATATCCGTAGCGTCCACCGTTTCGAGCCTTACGAGATAGTAGTCGTACAAAAGTTTGAGATATTCAATCGACTCGTTGTATTTAACAGCCTTATACGCGTTTTTCAATTCGGCGTCATCAAGCTCTTTAAGACGCGCCGTAAGCTCCGTTATAACCTGCTCCGCCGTTTTGTCATAATCGAAGTTACACGGCGCAAAGTCCGAATCGGACAATAATTTCATAACTTCGCTTTTATCGTCCTTATGCGCTATTATCGCAAGCGCGCCTATTGACGTATCGGACGGATAAAACTCGTAATCTACGCCTTTGGTTTCTTTCATTGCATCGAGTACCGTTTCGACGTTAAAAAGTTTTGCCACGCTTATTTCACCTAAGATAAACGCCGTATTAGCGGTATCTTTGAATTTTGTGAATTTAAGCGGAAAATTTTTGTAAGACGATACGGACGATATTTCGGCTTTCGTGCGTAAACGAGCGGAATTTATTTCGTTTTGCTCATCGTTGAGAGTATGCAAAACAGAAATAGCGTCAAACAATTCGTATTCTTTGTACGTTATCGCGTTAAACTCGTCGTACTTACACGACGGTTGCGGCGGAAACATTTGCTTCTTGGGAAGCACGGACTCTTTGATGTCGTTCGCTTTCTCATACTTTTTTATCTTATCGGCGGAGTTTTTTATAAACGAAAACGCAAAGTCTATCTCGGAAAGTTTTCGATTCACTTCCCGTCGATAGTCCGCATCAAGATTTACAACGGTGTTGTCTATCTCCGCCGTGCGTCTGACTTCCACGTTTCCGCATTTCACGAACAGACTCATCAAGCGATCCTTTTCCGCAAGATGTCCCACTATCGTGAAACGATCCATTTTAACGATTGCCATATTCTTTCTTTATCTCGTCCACCACAAAGTCGGCAACGGAATCGATTTTCGATTCAATCGACTTTGCGTATGCTTCTATTTTTTCTTTCGCGTCGTTCAATATCTTTTCATACGTCCGAGTAGCCGAAATTTCCGCAACCGATATTTCGTGCTTTAACGTATTCTTGACTTCAAGTACGGCAGCCTGTTTTATCGCGTCATACTTGTTTTCGGCTTCCACATAAATTTCTCTGCCGCGCTTCAACGCCGCATCGGTTATTCGTTTAGCCTTGTCTTCGGCTTCGAGAATAGAATTAATCGTATCTTCAATCATAGTTGCTTCTCTTCGTATTTTGTGATTTTGCTTATGCGTCTTATATGACGTTCGTCTCCCGAAAACGCGGTGTTAAGCCAAACGTCCGCAATCTCTTCGGCGTCTTTTACGGGTGTGAATTTACCCGATATTACAAGAATATTCGAATCGTTGTGTTGACGTGTAAGCTCCGCGGTCTCCTTATCTCTCACGAGCGCGGCGCGGATACCTTTTACTTTATTTGCGGCTATCGACATACCTACACCCGTCGAACATACGAGAATACCTCTTTCGTATTCGCCGTTCGCAACAGCTTCCGCCACCGTAAACGCATAGTCAGTATAGTCGCAACTGACTTTTTCGTACGCGCCGAAATCTTTGACTTGGTGACCTTTCGCTTCAAGGTATGCTTTTAATTCGTCTTTTACGTCAATACCCGCGTGATCAGTACCGATACATATTTTCATTATTTACCTCCGCCGTCGTCAAGCGGTGTTTCAGTCGTGGTGACTTCCGCTTTGTTTTTCCTACCGTGTTTTATTATCTTATAAATAAAGAACCCGAGAGATATGAATATAAACGCCGTCAATACCCAAAGAATAACGTCTATGACTTTCATATTGTCTTTACCAAACAAAAGTATAAGTCCCGTAAAAAGTAAACTCTGCACCGCGCATCCCGCGACGATAGGCGGAATAGAGTGACGATACTTTTGATCCATAAACACCGCCGCGCCACTGCCCGTCCATACGCCCGTCAACGGTAAAGGCAACGCGACGAACAAGAACAGTACAAGCGTCTTGTACCATCTTACTTTATTTTCGGTATCTTCACCGTTTTGAGTCGCTTTCTCCGCTTTTTCTCGGAAAATGTTTTCGATTGCGTCCGCTATCCCTTTACACCATTTGAACTTTTTGAGCCGATTGAGTATGGGCTTAAAAAGCAAAAGAATAATCGGGCAGATAATCAACGAACTCGCAAAGGCTACGAGACAAGTAAGCCAAACGTCAAGTCCGAGCGCAGCCCCGACGGGAATCGCGCCCTTGACTTCTATCGTCGGAATAAGCGATACGATAAATACGCCTATGTACGAATCTATTCCCAATTTCTTCAACAGAGATACAAGTGCGCCTGTCATAATAACTCTCCCGTAAAGTCTTATACCGCCAATCGTCGTATCAAGCGGTCGAAGAACCTTTACAATTGTTTATTATATCATATACAATATAAATTACAAAATATTTACGTTACGATTTTGAAAACAAGTCTACGTAAAATAATCAAACGTAATATTCATTTTCGTTGATTTTTCGATAATAGTAGTGTATACTATCAAAGTCGATAATCACGTTTGGAGGAGTCGCCTAGTTTGGTCGAGGGCGCACGACTGGAAATCGTGTAACCGTCAAAAGCGGTTCGAGGGTTCGAATCCCTCCTCCTCCGCCAAATAAAACAGTGGGCATTTTTGCCCACTGTTTTATTTTGTCGCAGAACTCAGCTCGGAGAGATTCAAACGGTAACGAAGAAAAAACGTCACAGTGTGACGTTTTTTAGTGACCTGACCGAAGTTATTTTCAATTATCGAACACATATTAAACGTATGTATATTGAAAATAACGAGAACGGATATCGACTATAACAATCAAACTATTATGTGATCATATAACTAAAACTATATGATTCTATATGTCAAGTACCAACCAAAGTGCCATTTGGTTGATTTTTATAAAATAGTTGTTTTATAGTGTCGTAAGGAATTGAAATTTTTGATAATATATGATACTATAATCTAGAATACTAATAG
>ONBF01000025.1 GCA_900315995.1 uncultured Eubacteriales bacterium | reverse complement strand
CCGTACTCGTACTCGGTATGACGTCGATGTTTACCGTATATTTACAGCCGTTTTTCTTAACGGGTTATATTGCGGAAACGAATACGTTGGCATTGAGAATATTCGTCGAAGCGAGTACACCTGCGAAATACGGGTATCTTGCTACGTTAGGCTTGGTATGCTCATTGATAGGCGCACCGCTTATTATGCTTGCCCGCTGGGGACTCGGTAAGTGCTTTGCCGAAGTGGAGTTTTAGGAGGTTATATGGAAGAACAAAAAATCGAGATCCGAGATATTGAACTCGATTCCGAATTGTCGGTCAGCGTCGAGCAAGTCGAAATGAAGAAAAAAAGATTTAATTGGTCTAAGATTTTCGGCGAAAAACGTACTCCGCTTCAAAAGACTGTTTTCGTAATAATATTTATCGTATTCGTATTATATGCGTTTACGATGGTGTTCCCGTTCATTTGGCTTATTCTCAACAGTTTCAAGTCGGGTGAAGAATTTTTCAGCTCGGGACGTTCGTCGTTTGCCTTCCCGGCTGAGTTTACGGGCGAGAATTACGGCAAGGTATTCGATAAATATAATTTGGGCTTTATGTTTTTACGAAGTTTGCTTTTGGCAGGTGGCGGTACGTTGTTGACGTTGGTTACGTCGTCGATGGCGGCGTATACGGTTGCAAAATACAAATTTCCGGGGCGCGGAATTATTTATGCGATAGTTATATTCGCATTAATCGTTCCCGTCGTCGGAACGCTTCCCGCACAATACGCTTTAATGAAAATGCTTGGATTAAGTAACTCGTTTATAGGCGTACTGATTATATATTCGGGCGGGTTCGGATTTAACTTTTTGTTGCTGTACAGTTATTTCAAAAATCTTTCTTGGGGATACGCGGAGGCGGCGTATGTGGACGGAGCGGGAGATTTCAGAGTCTTTTGGCAGATAATGATACCATTGTCACGTCCCGCGCTTGTTGCTGTCGGCATAATTCAGTTTATCGGACTTTGGAACGACTATCAGTCTCCGTATCTATATTGGAGATCAAGTCCGACATTGGCTGTCGGCTTGCAAATGCTATATACGCAGTATAAAAACACTGCTGCGGAGTACCCTGCGATTTTCGCGGCAATCGTGCTTGCGCTTATTCCGATAGTTACTGTATTTTGTATATTCAGTAAGATAATTATGGAGAACACCGTAGTCGGCGGACTTAAAGGTTAAGTCAAAAAAATAAAAACGGCATACCGATTTTATTTGTGTTATAATAGAACTGTAAGGAGCATCGTTCGATTATGAAAAAGAACAAACAGCAAGTCAAACAATTTACGGCTGATGACGACGATACTGTTGTTGATAACGTGGAATTTTACGATAGCGACGATACTATTGCGGACAGTGCGGGATATGGTGTTTCGTCTGCGAAAGGAAACAATCGTAAAGATAATATTTTCAAAAGATTTTTTGGGTTTGTTTGCGCCAAAAAGATTATTTTCGCAATAATTGCGAGCGTCTTGATTGTCGCAATAGTTGTCGGTTTATTGTTCGTTTTTGTTTTCAAGGGTGATTCGTTTGATCCGACTATGACCTATACGGGCAAAGTCGCAATCGCCGAATTATCCGATGGCAAAATCAGAAACAACGTAAGCATCGAAGTTGAGACGCCGACTGAAAAAGTTACCGAAGTCAGAATTGATAACAAAACTCTTGAATATTACTCTTATAACGGTAAAGAACTGCTTTTGAAGAAGAAAGTGCTCAATAACCTTGAACTCGGAGCAGGTGAACACTTTATCAAAATTTATTACGACAATTCCGTCAAGAATATTCGTCGCACGCTGTATGTTGCGACCAAAGTTATCAGAAATTGCGAAGATTTTCAATCGATGGGAGATCTTCCGAGCGGTTGGTACATTTTGGGCAACGATATCGATTTCAAGAATTTCGGATATTTCGAGCCGATAGGCGAGTATTACGGCGATGGCAGGTCGTCAAATCGCATCTTCAACGGAACGCTTGAAGGCAACGGTTATAAGGTTAAGAATATCAAGATTAAATCGAGCGAGTGTAAGAAAGAAGCGCACCGAGTGAATTTTGTTAAGGAACTCGGCGCTAATCTCGGAATCTTCTCCTACGTTGGCGATATGGGGAGAATACGCAACGTTACTTTTGAAAACTGTACCGTAGAGACCGATTCGCTGATAGCGGGTGTGGTAGTCGGAACCAATAACGGCGTGATACAAAACTGTTTGGTAACGGGCGGGAAAGTCGAAAGCACTATGTCACAATATACTTGGCTTGACTTTAACTGCTTTATTGCGGGTTTTGCGGGAATTAACGGAGGCAGTGGCGTTATCAAGAACTGTATTTGCGCAGTGGATGGAGTAGAGTACAGTGCAAATCCGAAATGCGTTCGCGTTTTCTGCGGTAAGAATTGGGGTACAATAATCAATTCGGTAGGCGCAAACGACGGAGTTGTTATGTCTGATATCACTAATGCGCCGACTAAGGAACAAATCGATGCGGATCCCAACACAAATTACGATACATCAAGTATTGATACGCGCGATTATTATGATGGATTTACGTATACGGCGATACAAGCTCAGGTAGGTTATATGGGCACTGTTGAAAACTGTTACGTTTCAGATTCTTTCGAAATAACACAGTCGCATATACTGTACGAAGATTTCGATACTGAAATATGGACTTTCGTTGAAGACGAATTTCCGTCTATTAACAGAATTATAAAATAACCGTACCGGCATCGCTAATTGCTTTCGGAAAGGGTTTTGGCGTTATGTTGAGCGGAAAACATAGAGAGAATATTATAAAAATGAAAGGAGATTTATTATGAAAAAATTATTGGTTTTGATTTTAGCGGCTGTTATGGCTGTTACAGCTTTCGGATTGACCGCCTGCGGTGGTAACAATAACGGTGGTGGCGGAAAAGGCGACGGAAAGAGCGGTGAAGGGTCTCTTCTCGTTTACGATTTGAGTAACCCAGCAGACGTTGAACTTACTGTTGAAGGCAATCCGAGTTCCATTTACAAAGTACAATTCGGTAATACTAATCTCACTGAATATAGTTATAGTGGCGGTAAGCTTACAATAAGCAAGGACAAGTTAGATACAAAAGCTGCTTCTCCGAATAAACAGATTAAAGTTATTGTGGAAGAAGACAGTGATCCTATCGTATATAGATTGATTATTGCTACGAAAGTTATAACTACTTGCCAGGCATTTCAAGAAATTTCCGAAAACTTGAAAGGTACCTATGTATTGGGTGCCGATCTTGACTTTGAAGACTTCGGCAATTTCAATCCTATCGGCAACGACGCACAAAAACGCGGTGACAAAATCGGTCTTGCTTTCACGGGTAGCTTAATCGGCGCAGGTCATACGATAAGCAATTTGACCGCTGACGCTGACGATATGGCTGATGATGAAGTTTATACCGAACACAACGTTTATGTAGATGCTGAAAACAATTATCCAACGGTTCGTTCTTGTTTCGGTATCTTTATGCTTAACTCGGGCACTATTGAAGATATATGTTTCAAAGATTGTACTGTAAAGAACAGTGACGGCACAATTATGGGACTTGTCGTTGCCGTTAACGAAGGCGAAATCAAGAACGTATTCGTAGACGGCGGTAAAGTACAAGGCGGAAATATTTGGCTTGACTACAACTGCTTCAACGCAGGTTTTGCCGGAATTAACGGCGGTAGTGCTAAGATTACGAACTGCGTCAGCACGGTAACGCAAATTAAAGGCGGCGATGGACTTACAAGAGCATTCTGCGGCAAGACTTGGGGTGAAATCAAGAACTGCTACGCTTGCAAGGACGGCATAGAACTTAAAGAGCTCGCTACGGGATCTATCAACAATCAAGGTATAATCGGTTCTGTTAAAGACGAGCTTAGCGACGCAACGGGTTATGGCTTTACTTATCTGGCTACCGAAAAGGGAGAAATTAAGGGTTCATTCGACGGATGTTCAGCTATGGACGGCGAGAGCCTTAAACAAGCAAGTCTTTATAATGACTATGACAAGAACGTATGGAATATAAGCGAAAACAGTTCCGATCTTCCGACTCTCAAAGTTCTCTACTCAGTATCAAAGTAATTTAATTTTTAATTAGCGTAATTAAAGTCCGCGATTTGATATTTTTCATTTCGCGGACTTTTTTTAACGTAACCATATGTTTTGGTTAAACGGTAAACTTTATATATTCGAGAAGATATGAAATCCGATAATATCGAAGTTACATAAACTGAGACTGCGAACATATATTGTATTGCGGAAACGGGTTTCCGTAAAGAATGAAATTTTCGCAAAAATAAAACGTAAAAGCAAGTAAAAAAACGCGTTTTTTGTTGACGGTATGTATAAAAAAGTATATAATTTAATCAGCAAGTGTTTTCGGATGCGGAAACCGATTGCTTTCAATCACTCGGAAATCAAGGAAAGGAGTTAATTTTTATGAGTAAAGCTTACTATTTCGAGAACGACAAATTTGTCATCAAAAACTTTGACAGACAAAGATCATTTTTCAGTTTTCTTCCCGGCGTCGCCGGTAAGAACGGTATTCCGATTTGGGCATATTATACCAATCGCGGACAGGGCGTCGCGGGGTTCGGTATATGCGATAAATCGACGCCTATCACGCCGTTTAATTCCGCGTGCATTGCGGAAGCCGATGTGGTTCTCAACGGATTCAGAACCTATGTAAAAATTAACGGCAAAACCGTTCCTTGTTTCGAACCGAGCAACGTATGCGATCGCACAATGGAGATAAGGATGCATGACTTCTCCGTTATCGAGCGAAACGAAGAACTCGGTTACGAATTGAAAGTTAATTATTTCGGGCTTCCGAACGAAAGTTTTCCCGCGCTTATGCGTAAAGTTACGTTCACCAATCTTTCGGGCAAAGATATCGAACTCGAAATCATAGACGGACTTCCTTACGTATTCCCGTACGGTTTGACTACCGCCGAATTTAAGGAGACCGTCAATTTGAGACGCAGTTGGAGCGAAGTTATCAATCTTAACAAGAAAGTTCCTTATTTCAAACTTCGTTGCACGACCAACGATACGAGTGAAACGCAAGATATATACGAAGGTAATTTTTATCTGAGTTTTATTGAAGACAAGAAGCCGCTCGATATAGTCGTCGATACGGGCGTTATATTCGACTATGACAGTTCGCTTCAAGTTCCGTTCGGTTTTATCAAGAAGTCCGTTTCGGAGCTCGCGGCTGCAGAGCAGACGATAGAGAACAGAATTTTGGCGTCTTTCGCTTTGGCGGGACGTAAAGTCGCAGCGGGTAAAAGCGTAACGATATACTCGATTATCGGACAAATGACGCATGTCGATAAACTCAACGGTTTAATCAACACGATTGCCACCAAGAAATATTTTGAAGCGAAGAGTGAAGAAGCTAAGAGAATAATAGACGATTTAACGAACGCTATCGAATTACATACAGCCAATCCGTTGTTTGATAACTATGCGAAGCAGTGTTTTCTCGATAACGGTTTAAGAGGCGGTTTCCCCGTACTTCTCGATAACGGCAAGGACGGCGAAGCGTTTTATTTGTTTTCGCGTAAACACGGAGATCTCGAACGCGACTACAACTGGTTTATGATTCCCGCTACCAATTACAGTTCGGGTAACGGAAACTATCGTGACGTTAATCAAAATAGGCGTAACGACGTTTATTTCTATCCTTTCGTTAAAGATTACAATATCAATATTTTCTTTAATTTAAGCCAAATCGACGGCTATAATCCGCTTGATGTGTGTGTGCCGAATTTCAAACTTAAAGACGGCGTGAAAGCGGCAAATTTAACAGATGACGCGGAAATCGAAGAAATTATTGCGAAAGAGTATAAACTCGCCGATCTTGCGACTAAACTTAACTCTAAGGGCAAAATCGACGATATGGCGAAAATTATCGGCGAAAGCGTACAAGTACAAAACGCAAATTTCGGCGAAGGATACTGGTCGGATCACTGGACGTATAATCTTGATCTTATCGAAAACTTCCTTGCCGTTTATCCCGATAAGCTTGACGAATTGTTCTACACGCCCAAGTATAAGTATTTCAAGAGCAACGTGTTCGTAGTTCCGCGTAATGAAAAGTACGTTATGACGAAGTCTGGCAAAGTAAGACAATTCGACTCCGCGGACATTAAATCGACTAAGGGTACGGACTGGCTCAAAGACGCTAAGGGCAATGTGGTAACCACGACCTTGCTTGCAAAACTTATCCATTTGGCACTCATTAAGTTTGCGACGCTCGATTCCGAAGGTATGGGCGTTGAAATGGAAGGTGATAAGCCGGGTTGGAACGACGCTATGAACGGCGTTCCCGGCGTAATGGGATCGGGACTTGCGGAGAGCGTGGAGTTATTGAGAGTACTTGCTTTTCTTAAAGATAATCTTAAAAAATTCTCGGATAAGAAAGTTACTTTGTTGTCTGAACAAGCTGAACTTTTGAAAGACGTAGTTGCCGAAGTGGATAAATTCAACAAGGGTGGCGAAAAGCGTTTCGACTATTGGGACAAAGTGGCGACTTTGAGAGAACGTTTCAGAGCGTCCGTTAAAGACTGTGTAAAAGGCGAAACGACCGACGTATCACTCGACGAAGTATATTCCGACGTCGTTAAATTCTACGACTATTTGGAAGACGGCTTAAATCGTGCGCGTGAGATTTATAACGGACTTCTTCCGTCGTACTTGCTCTTTGAACCTAAGACGTTTGAATTGACGGGTAAAAAGAACAGGCTCGGCAGAGAAACCGTTAAGGTAAGCGAATTTAAGATGCGCGCCGTTCCGATGTTTCTCGAAGCAATCGCAAGAAGTTTCAAACTTAAAGAAAGTGGCGTAGACCTTAAAGCCGTACACAACAAAGTGCTTGCTACCGAACTTTTCGATAAGAAATGCAAGATATTCAAGACTTGCGTAAATATCGAAAACGAAAGTCAAACGGAAATAGGTCGTGTAAGAGCGTTTACATCAGGCTGGCTCGAACGTGAATCGTGTTTTTTGCATATGACTTACAAATATTTGTTGGGACTTCTTAAAGCGGGCTTGTACGACGAATTTTACAAGATGTGCGAGACAAATATGGTTTGCAATATGGATCCCGAAATTTACGGCAGAAGCACGCTTGAAAACAGCTCGTTCATTATTCCGAGCAATTATCCCGATGAAAAGTTGCACGGACAAGGTTTCTTTGCAAGACTTACGGGCGCAAACTGCGAATATCTCAATATGTTCGCAATTATGTTATTCGGCGAAAAACCGTTTACGTTCGACGGAGAACTTAAATGCACGTTCAATCCCGTATTGAAATCCGATTTGTTCGACGCCAATAATGACGTAAGTTTCCTATTCCTCGGTAAAACGCAAGTTACGTATCATAATCCTTTAAGGCTCGATACTTATAAAGCATCAATTAAGAGTATCAAAATCGACGGCAAGAAAACTATCGAAGGCAACTCGCTTGTCGGCGAACTCGCCGAAGATTTGAGAGCGGGCAAGTTTAAGAAACTCGAAATCACTATCGGTTGATAATCGATATTGTTATTACGATAAAGCGACTGCCGATAAGCAGTCGCTTTTTATCGTGTATCAATTAATTAAACGCCAACGTACCGCTTGTAAATTTACAATTAAACGACAGTAAAGTACAGTTTGCAGTATAGTGACGTTATTTGTAAGGATAAATAAATCGACGGTCGTGCGTCTTTCAGTGTATAGTTATAAATACTTATAAAGAGAAGCAATCAATCGATAAAGTAATCGGAGCATTATTACATAATATTTCACTGAGTGAAATATTATGTACGCAAATAAATTTAATTTTTCGGATATTTCGTCTTAATTTGAACGATAATTCATTTTATTAATATTTAATAATCTAAAATGTATAAAAAGGTCGTAAAATACAAATTTTTGCGTAAATTCCGTATATATTGACGACTGTTGATATATTTGATATAATTTTTACGTTTAATCAGGAGCAAAAATGTATACGGATTCAAAATTTTTACCTATCGGCGAGCAAAATACTGCGATTAAGCGTATTAAAGGAATAATTGACAATTCAAAGCCGAATCCCGATAAATTGTTTTTTGCGGAAGGCATTTGGATTCACAAATTGATTCTTGCGTCGAACGCTCGCGTCGCAAGTTTCGTTATTTGCGAAGATTTTATTAAGAGTGACGAAGTAAAACAGATTGTCGATAAAATGAGCGATATTGCCGAAGAAACTTATTCCGTATCGGCTAAAACGTTCTTAAAACTTTCCGAAAGAGACAATCCCGACGGACTTATATGTCTTGCCGCTATTCCGATAAAAACCATCGACGAGTTTAAGCCGAGGCAAAAAAGTACAGTACTTATTATGGACGGCGTGGAAATTCCCGGCAACGTCGGCACGATGCTCAGGATGTCGGACGGCGCGGGAGCGGACGCGGTGTTTATGACTAACCGTAAGGTAAGACTTTCGCATCCGAAACTCGTTAAGGGCAGTCAAGGCGCGATTTTGACGGTTCCCGTATATGACTTTGGATCGGTTGACGAGTGTTACGCGACGCTTAATAAATTCGGTTATACGTTATATCTTGCCGACACTCGCGCGGAGCGTACATATTACGATACGAAGTATGCGAAACGCACCGCAATCGTGGTAGGCAGTGAAAGATACGGTATCAACAGACGCTGGTATGATTTTAAGACCGAAACGGTATCTATCCCGATGTTCGGGAAGTGCGACAGTTTGAACGTGGGTACAGCCGCGACCGTTCTTGTCTATGAAGCGGCGGTAAGGCAGAAAGACAGATAATATGGAATTACACAGATTTTTTACAAACGGGAATTTAGCGGTCGGACAGTCCGCAACAATAGACGGCACGGAAGCGCGTCACATAATTAAAGTGTTGCGTTTGAAAGTCAATTTCAGCCTTATCGTATGCAACGGCGACGGATACGACTACTATGCGCATATTGTCGAAACGGGTAAGGATAACGTCAGAATATTAATTGACGAACGCAAAGAAAACGCGACCGTTTCTCCCGTCAAAATTCATTTGTATCAATGTATTGCCAAAGCCGACAAGTTCGCGTTTATCGTGCAGAAAGCGGTAGAGCTCGGTGTAAGTTCGATAACGCCCGTTATATCCGCGTACTCCAACCCGAACGAGCTTAATGCGGAACGTTTGGAGCGTGTGATAACGGAAGCCGCAAAACAATGCGGCGCGTCCGCTCTGCCTGTGCTTAACGCTCCCGTAAAACTTGACGGTATCGAGTTCGATATCCCCGTATATATGGGCTATGAACACGAAGATAAAACAAGTCTTTCGGATATTAACGTAGACTGTAAAGAATTTGCGTTGCTTATAGGTTCGGAAGGCGGATTTTCCGCGCAGGAAGCCGATGCCTTGCGCAAAAAAGGCGTCAAAACATTTTCACTCGGTCGCCGTATTTTACGCGTGGAAACGGCAGCAGTCGCGCTCATTTCTTTGCTTACATATAAGGCGGGAGGATTGAGACTGTGAAAATATGCCTTTTTTCACTCGGTTGCAAGGTCAATCAATACGAGTGCGATGCGATTGCGGCTGCGCTTGCCGCGAAAGGTTACGACGTAACGGACGAATTATCGTATGCGGACGTATACATATTGAATACGTGCGCGGTAACTCAGGAAGCGGAACGCAAATCAAGACAACTTATGACGCGCGTTGGGAAACTCAATCCGAACGCAAAAATATACGTTATGGGCTGTGCAAGTCAGCGCTCTCAAAAAGAATTTTCAGAGCGTGGCGCGACCTACGTTTCAGGCGTTGAAATGCGTTCTAAACTTATTGAGTTCGAAGATTTATCAAATGCACAGGTGCACGAATTAACAAACGAATATGAAGAATTATTCCGCGGTTTTTCCGATACATATGCATCACGACGCATACGGGAATACGTTAAGATACAAGACGGATGCGACAGGTTTTGCAGTTATTGTCTGATACCGTATTTAAGGGGGCGCAGCCGTTCGAGAAACGTCGAATCGGTAATGAACGAGATAAACGCGTCAAAAGCTCCCGAAATAGTTTTGACGGGAATAGACTTATCGTCCTACGACGGCGCAGACGGGGGACTTGCAGGGCTTATCGTAAGACTCGGAGATACAAAGAAGCGTATTCGTCTCGGTTCGCTTGAAGTAAGCGTAATCGACGATAAACTTTTGTCGGCTTGTAAGAATACGGAAAATTTCTGTCCGCATTTTCACTTGTCGTTACAGTGCGGTTCGGACAACGTTTTGAAGGCTATGAACAGGCATTACACGAGCGCGGAATATATGAACACCGTCAAGAGAATACGTTCGATTTTTGAAGACGCGGCGATAACAACGGACGTAATAGTCGGCTATCCGACCGAAACGGACGGCGACTTTGAAGACAGTCTTGATTTCGTTAAAAGCGTAGGCTTTTCGGATATTCACGTTTTTCCGTTTTCGGCGCGCAGCGGAACGCGCGCGTATAAATTGAAGCGCGTTTCGGGCGACGTTATGAAAAGTCGCGTCGAGCGTATGAGCAAAGTAAAAACCGAAGCAATCAACGAGTATCTCATAAAGCAAATCGGAAAAACCCGAAGCGTGCTTATCGAAAGTGTTGACGAAAATCTTGCCGTCGGGTATAGTAAGAATTATGTGAGAGTATACGTAACGGGCGCAAACGTCGGCGACGTTTTGAACGTAAGAATAAAAAATAAATTCAAAGACGGCTTAATTGCCGAAAAGGAGTAATAAATGGACTGTGTTTTTTGTAAAATAATCAAGGGTGAAATTCCGTCAAGTAAAGTTTACGAAGACGAAAAAATGATTATCATTAAAGATATCAATCCTCAAACACCTATACATCTTTTGATGATTCCGAAAGAACATTTTAAGGGCGTTGCGGAAATGAGCGCGAAACAAAGCGTGATATTGGGCGAGATGTTCAAGCGTCTCGGGGAGCTTGAACGGGAATTGGGGCTTAAAGACGGTTACAGAATAATAGTCAATAAGGGCGAAAACGGGTGTCAAACCGTTCCGCACTTGCACGTACACATTTTGGGCGGTAAAAAATTGAACGAACAAATGGTCTAAATCGTTGACAAAATCGTAAAAATAATTATAATAATAAAAGAATTTATACAAAAAGTGGGTGAGAGAGCATGTCGACTGTCAAGGTTGGTGAGAACGAATCTTTGGATAACGCCATCAAGCGTTTTAAGCGTAAATGCGCACGCGACGGTATTATCGGAGATTTACGTCGTAAAGAAGCCTATGAAAAGCCGAGCGTAGCGCGCAAGAAGAAAGCGGAAGCGGCGCGCAAAAGAGCTTACAAAAACTAATGTAGTTAAAAGGAGTCGTAATAGGCTCCTTTTCTTTTGCGAAATTATTAAAAATACTTGAATAATTTATTAAAGAGTATATTAGCGATAGCAAAAACAGTGAGTTTTGGTTTTTATGGCAATGGTTTTGTAAGTCTTTATATAATATTCGATATATTGTTCAAATAGATTAATTGACGTGGGCAAAGCGGTATATCAAAAAGTATCGCGTTAAAATCCCTACTCATATGTCGATGAAATCAATGCAAATTTTATTTTGCGGTTAAATGGCGCGCAAGCAGTGATGAAGAGTTGACAAAACATATCATAGACAAAGAATAAACAGAGAATCAGATTGTTTTGATTGATAGTGTCAATCCAAGTGGTTCAAGGAGTTTCAAAATTGTAGTGAGATTGGGATCCGTCGTTCCTTTTTCGGTGCGTGCAATGGACGGTTGCGCGATACCCGAAAGGATTTCCAGCTGTTTTTGAGAGAGCCCCTTAGACTTGCGCGCTTGGATCAAAGCTTCAATGAATTTGCGTCGATATTCTTCGGTATTGTCGATTGCTTGACAATGAACGCCTTGTTCGTATACGCCGTCCGCTGAGAGATCAAGGTCGTCGTTCCAAACGATGCCGTATCCGCCGACGTCTATTTTCGCTTGATTGAACAAACCGTTCGTTTCGGTAAAAGCACGGAACGGCGGGTATTTTTCGATCAAAGGTTTGACGTCGAATTTCTTGTATTCTCCTGTGGAAAAACCGATAAGAAGAATATAATCGGGGAGCGTTGCGAGAGAAGTTATTTTTACAAACATACCAAGTTCTCCTTATTCAATGGGCGGAAGCGACTTGATCTCTTGGGTGTTCCACATTTCAAGCAAAGCGTCGCGGTTGAGAAGAGTCCATTCTTTTACTATATTCAACGCTTTGATAGGCAGATCACCCTCAATCATTTCCGCAGTGTGTATATCGATCACGCCGATGTATTCGCCGTATACGACGTGTATGTGCGGAGGGTTATGTTCTGAGGTAAGAAAATACATTTTGACAATCATTCCGTAGAATCTTGATATTACGGGCATATAATACTCCTTAAATGTTTTTTTGTTAATTTAATTATATCATTTATATTATTATATGTCAATAGCATATAAGTTATATTTTATTCTTAAAAACTTTATAAAAGAAATTTTTTTTGTGATATTTTGACGGCTGTCAAATTGATAGATAATAAAACCGAGATTTATATGATTGAACAAGCAATTTCAGACAGTCAAAAACGATTGAAAATATACTTTACGGAATTACGATAAATGAATTATTTTTCTTTTGCGAAATTATTCAAAATCAATCGTTTATCGGTTATAATATCATTATGTTCAAGAAAATATTAATTGTATTTGCATTGATAACGTTTACTCTATGCGCCGTCTCTTGCGGAAACAACAATTTTGCCGAGACGTCGTTCGTTATGTTTTCGAGCGACTGTTTATTGCGTTTTTACGGGGCGGACGCAAAAGACGTACTGCGTGACGCGGAATCGGTTATTAACGCTATAGACGAACAAATAAATGTGTTTAACGAACATAGCGACGTTTACAAAATAAATCACGCCGACGTCGGCGCGGCTATACCCGTCGGAGAGCATACTGTCAATTTATTCAAACAATCGAAAGAAATTTACGAATTGACGGATAAAGCGTTTAATCCGTGTATGCGTAAACTCTCGGACCTTTGGGGGTTCAGCGCGGAGTTTTCGGGCGAACACAGAGTGCCGACCGAAGAAGAAATAAACGCGCTTTTGCCATATGCGAGTTTCGATTACATAGTGCTTGACGAAGTCAACAAAACAGTTACGCGACTTGATACGAGAGTCGAGCTTGATTTCGGCGGAATAGCAAAAGGCTACGCGTGCGACAAAACGGCGGAAATATGTCACGGAAGAAATATCAATAAGGCGATAATCAATTTGGGCGGAAACATATACGTTATCGGCAGCGCGAATATCGGTATATCGAAAGTGGATAGCAAAGGATATTTCGCTACCGTAACCGTAACCGATATGTCGATTCAGACGTCGGGTGACTATGAGCGATATTTTGAAATTGACGGACGCAGATACTGCCATATATTGAACCATAACGGAAAGAGTGTGGACGGTGATTTACGCGCGGTAACGCTTATGGGTAAAAGTTCGGCGCATGCGGACGCGCTCGCAACCGCCGTTATGGTGGACGGAGTATCGGCGATTGATAAATACTTAAATAACGCTGAAATCGATTATCTTATGATAGATAATGATTTAACTTGTACCGTACGCGGATTCAGCGGTATAAAGATAAAAGACGGAGCGTATAAGCTGTCATGAGAATACCGATTGAAAACATCAAGAGCGGCAAACCGTTTTTCATATTCGATATTATCGTGTACGTATTCGTACTCGCGCTTGCCGTAACCGCGATTATACTTATCTTCAAACCGCAAGGGAGCTACGTTAAAGTCACTGTTTCGGGAGAAGTCGTCGACGAGTTCGATTTATTTCAAACGGTTGACAAAACGTATGAATTAAAGACGGGTAAAATGCGTCTGATAATTTCGGACGGTAAAGTGTGGATTGAAGAAAGCACCTGCCCCGAGCATATATGTAAACATATCGGAAAGATAAGCAAAGCGGGAGAAAAGATTATTTGTATTCCCAACTCGATGATTATAGAAGTTACGGGAGAAAGCGAAGTGGAGACGATAACGTGAGAGCAAGTATAAGGACGGCAAGGGTTGCGCTTCTGACGGCTGTTGCGCTCATCATATACGTTGTGGAAAGTTATGTCGTTATTATCCCGCCGTTACCGTTTTTCAGGCTCGGGTTGAGTAACGTCGTAATTATGTTTACTCTTATTTGGTGCGGCAAACTCGAAGCGTTCGGCGTGCTTGCTGTCCGTAACGTCGCAGGCGCAATCTTTGCCGGCAACGTACAAATGTTAATGTACTCAATGCCGGCGTCCGTAATTGCGCTTGTCGTTTTGCTTCTGACTTTGCCGCTTTTGAAGCGCGTCAGTCTTACTGCGCTGTCCGTCGTATCGTCAATCGTTCATAATTTCGTACAGTTAAGCGTGTTTTGCCTTGTTTCCGAAAGCGTTGCTCCGCTTGCGTACTTTCCGTATTTGAGCGTACTCGGCGCGATTGCCGGCGCGATAACGGGACTTATCGTATTTTATACCGTTAAGAGTTTACCCGAAACGGTTGAATAGTCATTTGATAAGTACGGGTTGCATTTGCACTTTATCGAGCGCAAGAGCCGCGCACTCGGTAAGTTTTTCAAATTCGGCAACGAGAGACGTTGCCTTTTTTATCGGGTCGTCTTGCGTAAACGGCACGAAGAAAACATTTTTATAATTCATAAGCTGACCGATGTTTTTCGCGCTGCCCGCAAGTCCGTCGTTAGTCGATACGGCGATAAGCAAAGGACGGGCGTTCCGCATATGCGCTTTAACCGCCATAGTAACGGGCGTGTCCGTTATGCCGTAAGTTATTTTCGCAAGAGTGTTTCCCGTGCAAGGCGCAACGATAAGCAAGTCGAACAGTTTCTTGGGACCTATCGGCTCCGCGTCCGTTATACTCATAATCGGCGCGACTTCGCAAATATCCGTAACGTCTTTAATAAAGTCGCGTGCCTTATAAAACCTTGTGTCGAGCGTCGCGACGTTTTCGGACAGTACGGGCGTAATTTGCGCGCCCGTTGATTTTAACGTTCTCAGAGTTTCGAGAGTTCGGGACAGCGTGCAAAACGAACCCGTAACGGCAAAGCCGATTTTTTTATCTTTTAATTCCATTGTATTTCTCCTAAACAAAATCCGGTATAACTACGTCAAGCAGAGCGTTCGCGGCGGATACGGGGAAAGTTTTTGACGGTAGCGATTTCAGTATTTCGAAGTCGATATTCTGCCGTTTGAGTTCCTCGTAGTCGAACGGATACACTTTGCTTGCGAGTTCGAGGATAATTGTATTTTTGTTTATTTGCGTATGCCTGTCGAAGATTTCGGCAGGTACTGTGTTTATTATCAAATCAAACTTGTGTAAGTGGTCGTGAAGCGAGAGTATACTGCAAGACTCCGCGCCCATCAGTCTCGTTTCGCACCGCGTTAATTCACGGCGTGACGCAACGCAAAGGTGCGGACAATGCGGAAGAAAAGTCGTAAGCAACGCTTTACCGAGATGTCCGAAACCGATAATAAGCACTTTTCGCTCTTTAAGGGACACGTCGCTTTTTTGCATAGCGTAATACAACGCGCCTTCTGCGGTAAGTTTGCTGTTAATACATGTGAAGCGTTCGTTGTCCGTTATGTTTACGACTTTACAGTTTTTGTGCGCAAGAAGATCAAGCGTTTTATCGGACAGCGAAAAGAAGTATACGGTCGAGTTTACGGCAAAACCCGTAAATTCGGGATTATTGTCTTGAAATCTCGGTGACAAAACGTACACGCGTTTATAATCGTCGCCGTATGTATCGTTAAGTATATCGGCTGTCAGTTCGCCTTTTGCTTTCAGTTTTTCGTCAATGATTTTTATTCTCGTATCACTTGTGTCGAGTATGTATAAAGTTTGCATATTTTCCTCCGTAGAGCATAGTATATCCTATGAATAACAATTCTTTTGAGTGCAAGGAGTAATAATATGGAAAGACATTATTTTGCAGGCGGTAACACAAGGGACGGTTTCGTTGATTTATATAAGTATGTAATCGACAGAAAAGCATGTAATAAGTTTTTTATAATAAAAGGCGGCAGCGGCGTAGGTAAAAGCACTATGCTCAAAAAGGTTGCGGCGGCGGTATGTTCATACGTTAAGACAGTCGAATTTTTTCACTGTTCGGCGGATATTGACAGTTTGGACGGCGTAGCGTTTCGTGAATTGGGCGTGGCTCTCGTAGACGGTACGGCTCCGCACGTCGTCGAGCCCGTTTATGTCAAAGCAGGCGATAAGGCAGTCGATTTGGCAGTCTATCTCAACGCGGAGAAACTGTGCGATAAGAAAGCGGAATTGATAAGCATAATGGACGAGAAAGCCGCGCATTACAAGCACGCGTACGAGCTTATAAAGTCTATGGGTAGCATATATCAAAGTATATACGAGTGCATAGGTAACGATATTGACGCGCGCGCTTTGTCCAACGTATCGGACGAACTGAAAGACAGAGTTTCGAGTAAAGGTCGCGGAAAACGTCGCGCGCTTTTCGCAGGCGCGTATACGTCGCTCGGCGAAGTGTATCTCGAAGAAAAAGCGGATAAATTGAAAGTGGTGCATTTATCGGGAAACGTTTACGTTGCGGCGCACGTATTGTCGGAACTTTATAAAAAATTATCGGACGGGTTGCACGACTTGACTTTGTTTTATTCGCCGATTTCGACCGACTATTTGTACGGTTTGGAAGTCGATAATAAAATATTGTTTACGATAAACGATAAGATTAAATCGAAAGATTGCGTCGAATTCGATTCGGGAGCGCGGTTGAAGTTAAGCGGCAACGCGCGTACTTACGCCGATACTCTCGGCGCACATCTTGACGCTGTCGAAAATTCGGCGTGCGACTGTCTCAAATCAGCTAAACTGTGCCACGATAAAATCGAAGCGATTTATAAACCTGCCGTCGATTTCAATAAAGTCGATAAAGAAACCGATGAAATTATATCCGAAATAAAGACGTTGATATAAACAAAACGGCTGTCTAAGGGCAGCCGTTTTGTTATTGGCGGTAGATCTTAGTTAGTCTAATTAATGTTTAAACTGTACTTAATTGAGAACTAGTAACAATAAGTGGATTTAAAGTAGAAATACTATTTATCGTATTGAAAATTAAAGATTATCTTTACAAACGGTTCATTTCATGTTATTATAAATCAACAAATAAAAATAGAAACAATCAGTAAAAGAATTAGGAACAATTAATTATAACGAGTTGCTGATAGTGTACGCTTTATCGTAAAGAGAGGTAAGCAAATGGAAGGAAATATTTATTATATAGCAGAAAGTTTATGGG
>ONBF01000042.1 GCA_900315995.1 uncultured Eubacteriales bacterium | reverse complement strand
GTGCACGACTGTAAAGGTAACAAATTTATATTTTTATGTAGATCGGGTATCTGCGCTTAATATGCAAAATGCTTTCATCTCGTTTAATGCCATATGGCAATTTTCGACATTTGAATAAAAGAGTTATCTTTAATTACAAGCCGTAAAAAAAATACTCACTCTTAAAATTAAAATCGGCAGTATTTTGAAAACCGGCAACCAAATACTCTTAGTGTATTACTCTAATACTAAGAATCGCCGTATTTTCAAAATACCACCGCAATAAAACGCTCGGTACTTAAAAAATATCGGCTTATTTTGCGTATATCAGTGCGATTGAAAACTTTCAAAATCCTAAATACTTTCAAGTAAATTATTGTTTCACATGTTTTACGTCGAAAAATTTTCAGGAGAGAAGACTTACTCAAATTCAATTAACATAAAAAACTTCAAGCTATGTTCGTAGTTCTTCACGGAACGAATCTAAAATTATATTCCTTTACACCATATATTGAATAAAAACAACACATTACGCAAATCAATACAACTAAACTAAATTCTCTGACAATTCCATAACAAAGTGGTATTTAAGAAAAATAATTCTTTACACTCACTAAAACACAAATAATGTAGGGGAGCGACATAACAAAAATCACAAAATGCGATTAAAAACTAAAATCGGTACATAACTATTGCAATAAACTATATATACCGCCAACTGAACGAGCGAATAAATATTTTACTTTTTCTTACCAATAATTAATAACTACATTGACGGTAGTGTTTTTACAAGTTTACATAGCAGCCAACTTACGAATTAACAAATATTTAATACGGATTAACATAGTTTTTTATTGATAACATAAAAATTTATGATATTTTGTACATAATGCAGTATTTCTGAAATTTTCAAATCCTGAGTGCAGTAAATACTCGTTTTCGTGTGTACTAAATACTCACTTTTGAACGTACTAAATACTCACGCATTAAAAATATATAAAAAATATAGAAAAATTTATACTTACTTAAACGAAATAAATACAACTACTCACTTATACCCAAAATATGTCGTTTATCTCGTAAAACAATCAAAAAAATAACAAAAATGGTCGCAGAAGCCATACTAAATAATCGATTATGCCGTAAAATATAATTTATTACAAATTAAAATAACCAAAAAATAAAAAAGAGTACAGAACCCGTACTAAAAGTTATGGATTCGATAAAATTTGATACGTTTCCCAAAAGAAAAGTAGGCAAAAAATTTCGTTGTTTTTACTGATATACTGATATAATATATTACAGTATTTGCCGGTTCTTCTTGTGTTATTATATGTAAAATTTTTAATATTTTTTCAATAGGTGATTATTTAATGCACAAAAAGTGACCATTTAGTGCGGGTTGAGTGAGTATTTTTTATGTTTTGGCACGTTAAAAGCGACTATTTGGTACATCTAAAACCGAGTATTTTGTACGGGTAAACCGAGTTTTTTACGAATTACCGTGTATTTGGTACGTTAAAAGTGAGTATTTACTGCGTTCAAAAACGACTATTTAGTACGGATAAATATTATATAAAAACTACTACTTACCGAAATAAAGTGTTTATTAAAACTTATTTAACTCGTAAAATATGAAAACTATCTCATAATTCATAAAAAATCGATAAAATATCATATTTATTTGAACAATAGTAACTCTAATTCGCAAGCACGTACGTAATGTGTAATTTCATAAATCAAACATAGGATTAAAACACTGTAAAATATTATAAAATAACGAAAAACATATACTGTAAAATACAATATAATTTGGCATAAATAAACATATGTTCGCATAAAAACACTCAAATACTTGGAATATTTTGGCAATTTTGAGTTATTTGAACATTTAAGCGGTTTCACGTGAAACGGGGGCGCGCAGCCGGCTCTTCGTGCTGTTTCACAGCGTTTCACGGGCGCAAAACGTACATTGTTTCACGGCTTATATGCGCCTATATTAAACGACTTTGATACGTGTTTTAATATTTACATTTTGAAAATACCAAATGTTCTTGATGTTATATTGCTCTATTCAAATGTTTCACGTGAAATATGTGTTTTTATGAGTTTTGATAAATGTTATATAATATCTCAATATAAATTTATAAGCATAACCTGTTTTGTCGCCGATTTAAGTCGATTCACTATCTCGCGACGTAAGTTAATTCTTTCATTGAAATATATACGGTTGTTGCACTTTGTGGTATCGTATTATAAAATCACATCTATACGCAATCTTTTCGGGTAGTATATCATAATTATGTTTGCAACCTTTCTTTCCTAAAAGTAAAATGCGTGGGAGAAAGTAGAAGATAATCGCTAAACAATATACTACTCTCACGTTGCTTGTAAACACGTAAGAAATATGATTTTATGCTTTAACAAATTTTACAAAATGCATACTGAGTTAATGCTATTCAAATTTTTGAGATGACTTCGTAGCATATTATAATATCGATAGCGAAATTAAAGCGTTATTAAAGGTAATTCGCACTGTCGGACTTAATTGAAATAATTATTTTTAGTTTTATATACGCATAAACGACGAATTTGCATTAGTATTTGTACAATTGGCGTTTAACGAAAATATATAAGTTGCTTTACAAGCAAAAATACATTGAAATCTATAAGTAATGTGTTTTTATCAAAAATATTGTTTATATGCTATATTAATATAAATTTATATCATAATTCTATCCGTTTCACGTGAAACTGTGATTTTGAAATAAAATTTAACAACTACATATATTTGATTTTTTTGTAACGAGAACAACTTTTTGTAATTATTTATAAAACGAGCATTTTATTCAAATCTGTTAAATTGCATAACGAAAATTAATACACTCATTGATATTTGGATAAATCATTATTAATCAGTATCTTTAACGTTTCTTTTTACGAATATCAGATAAAGTTATAAATTGAACAATATTTCCCGATGTTAATGGTTTTTCAGTAAATTTACTAAATCACGTGATTTTAATTAAATTATTCTTGAATAACTTGTATGATTGAATTGCTTAAAATGCATCCTACGACAATGATTTAGTAGCGATTTTGCCGATTTTCCTCAATTACTTGACGTATTTCGCTTTTTTATACAAATTTAGGACGTATTGTAACCCGTTTAACGCTTTGTTTTAGTGGTAATTTAATTGCTTTGTGCGCACGTAATTCCTATTCAATCCGAATAATATCCGAAAATATGCATTTTATTTCGCAATAATTTTTGCACAATCGTTGTTCTACTTTGATACTTAATCAAACACAATATTTTGAATTTTTACTACTTGTTTCATTGCGCTAATTCTTGTATCTTTCTTATTCTCGCAGTCAAAATAATTTACTTCCATTATAACGTCGTACACCATTTTGCGAGCGTAATCATAAAATAATACAGTTTCGTACAATTTGCTAATTATTCCAACAACTTCAAGCTTTATATTTATCGGGAAAATCTATTTCTAACATAACTTTGGAACACTTTCTTTTATTAATTTCATAAAACATACAAGTATTTGATGTGTTTTATACCCCTTTTGAAATTACAATGAATTTTTATTTACTTTAAGTCAATATTTATGCGCTTCGAATACTCAATTTCGCTCGCTAAAACTTATTTTTGTATCCGTTATCGGCACGTTTAATCTAAAATGCTATAAATTAAATGCTGTTTTTGATTGCGATAGAGAGAACGGAAATATGCGAACGCAATGCGGCAGCACATTTAATTTGAAATATATCTATCCAAATAAATTTTTGATTAAAATAAAGCGTAGGAATATACAAACGTAACATAGTTGTATATAACTCGAACTATTTCCATCTAAATAGTTTGTTTTTGATTAAAAATAGTTTTCAACATAAAGTCAACAAAAAGTGCCATTTTTTAATCACAAAACCTGTAAAATTTAAGCACTTTTGAGTTTATCAGCCGTAAAATTTAGGCACCTATCAAAAAATGACTAAAAATTATATAAAAGTATATGAAAACACAAGAGTGCTTTGCTATTAATATAATATCCATTATATTGGTTTTAGAGGCGAGAAATTGATAAAAACGGGAAACGTGTACTTTTTATAGAGCGTGGGAGTGTGTAAATGCAAAATAATATTGATTTTAATCGATATTAAAAATGACGTATCCGTTTATATTTGATATTGAACATACTATATTGAATTATTATTTGTTACATATTCTATAATAAATACTTTACGTTGTCTACACGTAAAATGCATTATTCTACATAATCTGCGAAAATATTCTATATTATACGCTTAATTATGCATTACACTTAATCTATGCAATTACAATATTGAATTTCTCGCTATTTTATATATTATTACATATGGATTTTGAATACGGTTAATCAAATATAATATTGAGATTATCGTTTATTTTATATGTGCTTATAGGGTTCCAATCGTATTCATATTTTTGATACGCATATTAACTCGCCCGTTTCTCTTCTCCTGAAAATTTTGACCGTTTTGTTTTATGAAACATATGAAAACATACAAGTATTTGATGTGTTTTATACTCCTTTTGAAATTACAATGAATTTTTATTTATTTTAAGCCAATATTTATTGCGCTTCGAATACTCAATTTCGTCTATAAAACTTATTTTTGTATCTGTTATCGGTATGTTTAATCTAAAATGCTACAAATTATATACTGTTTTTGATTGCGATAGAGAGAACGAAAATATGTGACGCAACATAGAAGCACGTTTAATATAAAATATATCCAACTAAATGAGTGTTTTGATTAAAAATAGAGAATATATACATATAAGAACGCAAACTAAATATTACACTTAATCTGAAAACTCTCTATCTAAATTATCGTTTTTAATTGAAAATAGAAAGTAGGCATATACAAAACATAACATTAATAATAAATTAATTTCAAATATTTCCATCTAAATGGCTGTTTTTGATTAAAAATCAAACATATGCGTGTACAAACATAATATGATAGCATATATAATTTAACCTATCTCTATCAATATGGTTGTTTTTGATTGAAAATAGTGCGTGGGCGTGTGTAAATGCAAAATAATATTGATTTTAATCGATATTAAAAATGACGTATCCGTTTATATTTGATATTGAACATCCTAATATTGAATTATTATTTGTTGCATATTCTATATAAATACGTTACGTTGTCGACACGTGAAATGCATTGTTCTACATAATCTGCGAAAATATTCTATATTATACGCTTAATTATGCATTACACTTAATCTATGCAATTACAATATCGAATTTCTCGCTATTTTATATATTATTACATATGGATTTTGAATACGGTTAATCAAATATAATTGAGATTATCGTTTATTTTATATGTGCTTAGGGTTTCAATCGTATTCATATTTTTGATACGCATATTAACTCGCCCGTTTCTCTTCTCCTGAAAATTTCAGGCTCTTTGTTTTATGAAACATTGTGGTGAAATTATGCGAACATATGTTTGATTATGCGCACTTTAACTCAACTACTTGATTGTTTTATGTTGATAAATCGTTCAGATTATATATGTACTTCAGTTAATATTTTCAATGCTTTTTACTGTGCGTTTCAATTTACGTGTTTTGAGTATAAAACCGAATTTAATCGGAAATCATTACAAAAAACAAAAAGGAGAATAAAAATGAGTTTTAATCCGTTTGAAGAAAAAGGTCAAAAAGTCGACAGTTTTTATAACTGGTGCGACATGAATCCCGCGCCCTACGACAAGTTTACCGTAGATCCTTACACAAAAACGCGTATTATATTGATGAACGGGACGGAGTTTGAGGCAAATTGGTTTTCACATCAAATGCAGCGACACACAGACAACAACGATTTAAGACGGGAACTCGCTCTTTTGCGTCGCGTTGAACAGCAACAACAAAAACGCATAGGCAACCTTAAACCGCTTAATGAAACGCCGCTCGAAACAACAATCGCTTACGAACAACTTGCGGTAGACTTAACCGCCGCGCTTGCCGAACACGAACCGAACGAATATGTTAAAAATGCGCTCGACTTCGCGCTGCTTGAAGATTTCGACCACTTATACCGTTACGCCGATTTACTTGAAATGGAGCAGGGGGCGGACGTTAAAACAATGGTCGGAGGATATACCGAAATTATGCCCGGTCGTCCGACCATCGTCGAACACCGTCACCCGTTTGACGACGTAAGACGTCATATCGACGGTAAAAAATCAAAACCGATAACGCGTTTGAACGTCGGTATTATAACCGCAGCGGAACAACAAACAATGAACTTTTATATGAACGTTGCGTCTCTTGCGACGACGGACGCGTCGCGCCGACTGTATACCGAGATTGCAATGATAGAAGAACAGCACGTTACTCATTACGGAAGTTTGATGGATACGACTTGTACTTGGCTTGAAGGACTGCTCGAACATCAATATACAGAGTGCTATTTGTATTATTCATGTATGATGACCGAGTGTGACGCGAAAATAAAAAAGATTTGGGAACAGCACTTGTATCAAGAAATCGGACATCTTCATTACGTTGCGGAACTTCTGTATAAATACGAAAACAAAGAGTGGGAAGACATACTCGGAAGAGGGAGTTTTCCCGAACCCGTATCGCTTCACGGCAATATCGGTTATGTGCGCGACGTAATCAAAAATACGGTAAATCTCAATTCGAACAGAGAAGACTACGTCGCTTGTAAAGATATGCCGTCCGACTGCGAATACTTCTCCTATACGCGCGCGGTAAACGGTGACAAAACCGCCGTGTCGTCTCATAACGTAATCGAAACGTATATGAACAACTTCGGCAGCGATTACCGATATGAAACGGACAAACACCCTATTTTGAAACTTCAAGACAGAACTGCGGATTGCACGGACTACGTTTAATACATTATAAATTCAAGGCGGATAAGATTCCGCCTTTACATACTTCGGGTATTTTGAAAAACTGACGATTTTTTTGTCAAAAACATAGTTTTTTTATTTTATATTTTAACCGATAATATGCTATACTCTTAACGTAGCGACGCAATAGACGCGCCGTTTGGGAGGAAATTCATGGTATACGATTCAGATTTGACGATTAATTCTATCCGTATCATATCGGCGGAAGCAATAGAAAAAGCAAAATCGGGACACCCCGGTTTACCGCTCGGCGCCGCACCGATAGGATACGCTTTATTTCAAAATCATTTGAATTACAATCCGAATAACCCGAACTTTTTCAACCGTGACAGATTCGTTTTGAGCGCGGGTCACGGCTCGATGCTTTTATATTCGCTTCTGCACTTATACGGTTTCGGCGTTACAATGGACGATATAAAATCGTTCAGAACGCTCGGCAGTTTAACTCCCGGACATCCCGAATACAGATGTACAAAAGGCGTCGAAACGACCACGGGACCGCTCGGACAAGGTATCGCAAACGCGGTAGGTATGGCACTTGCGGAAACGTATTTGGCAAACAAATTCAACCGTGACGGTTATAACCTTATCGACCATTACACCTACGCGTTGTGTGGCGACGGGTGTATGATGGAAGGAATAGAATATGAAGCCGCCGCGCTTGCGGGTACGCTTAAACTCGGCAAACTCATAGTTTTGTATGACAATAACGATATAACGATAGACGGTAATATCTCGGCGACTTTCAAAGAAGACGTCGGCAAACGTCACGAAACGCAAGGCTGGCACGTTATTCGCGTTACGGACGGCAACGACGTTTCGGCAATCGATAAAGCTGTCAAAAAAGCGAAAAAGGTTACCGACAAACCATCGCTTATAATAATCAAAACGCATATCGGTTACGGCTCTCCGCTCGAAGGAAGCGAAAAGTGTCACGGCGCACCGCTCGGCGCGGACAATCTTCAAAAAACGAAGAAAAACTTAAATTGGAATTATCCCGAATTTACCATACCCGACGAAGTATACGAACATACAAAGAAAGGTATATCGCGTGCAAAACGCGCCGAATCGAAGTGGAAAAGACTTCTTAAAGAATACAAAACGGCATTTCCCGATTTATACAAAGAGTTTACGGACTGGACGGAAGACAACTTGCCCGACTTTCTTAACTGTAAATCGTTATGGCAATTCGAAAACAAACCGACCGCAACGAGAACTTACAGCGGAAAAGTTTTGACCGAACTCTCGAAACTTGTCCCGAATTTAATCGGCGGAAGCGCGGATCTCGCTCAATCGAATAAATCTTATATCGACGGCAGGGGTAACTTCTCGGCAGAAGACAGAAGCGGCGCAAATATTTACTTCGGTATTCGCGAACACTCGATGTCGGCGATATGCAACGGTATCCGTTTACACGGCGGTTTATACCCGTATTGCGCGACGTTTTTTATTTTCAGCGATTATATGAAAAACGCTATGCGCTTGTCGGCTCTTATGAAACTGCCCGTGATTTATATTTTATCTCACGACAGTATCGGAGTGGGAGAAGACGGTCCAACGCATCAACCTATCGAACAACTCGTAGGACTTCGCAGTATCCCCGATATGAAAGTATGGCGTCCGTGTAACGGCACGGAGACCGCCGCCGCATACGTCAACGCTCTGACGGGAACGGGTCCAGTTTCGATTGTGACAAGCAGACAAAATCTCGCTTACGTCGAAAGTCGCAAAGAAGACGCGTTAAAGGGCGGATATGTATTGAAAGACTGCGAAAGTGGCACTCCCGAAGTTATACTTATAGCAACGGGCAGTGAAGTTTCTCTTGCTCTCGACGCGCAAAAAGAACTTACGGAACTTAACGTCGAAACACGCGTCGTATCGATGCCGTGTATGGAAATATTCGACGCGCAAAACGACGAATACAAAGAAAAAGTCTTACCTACCGATGTACGCGCGCGTATAGCAATCGAAGCGGGTTCGTCATACAGCTGGTATAAATACGTCGGTTTGGACGGAGATACGGTAACGATTGACACTTTCGGCACAAGCGCACCGTACAACGTGCTTTTCCCGCACTTCGGCTTTACGGTGAAAAACGTTGTCGAGAAAGCACTTGCGTGTCTTGCGACAATATCGTACGACATAACGCAATGCGACGGAGAGTGCGACGATTGCGAACGTTTCGAGTGCGACGGTTGCAATGAGAAATAATTCGAGGTTAATATGAAATTCGATTTTAAGTTAGTCGGAAAAGTCGGCTCGATGGCGTTAATCAACAAAGAACGCGACGATATAGATTACAACGTAATCGCAAAAATTTCAAGAGAACTTGCGCCGGGTATGATTTGGGTTACAAGCGGCGCAACGGAGATAGGCAGGCTTGATTATATACGCAGAAACGGCGCGGAACTTAACGGAAACCGCGACCAAAACAAAGCGGACTACGCGGCGCAAGGGCAAAGTATATTGATGCAAACGTACAGACAGTATGTGAACTTCAAATACAGTTTAAGACAAGTGCTTGTCGAACATCTGCATTTCAACGACGAAGAAAAACTCGATAATCTCAAAAAATTATTCTTGCGCTGTCCCAAACAAAACGCAATACCGATAGTAAACTACAACGACGCCGTTTGCTATGAAGAAAACAGACGGCTTGAAATCCAAATCTTGAAATCTCAAAAAAACGACGTCGTGCAAGGCGTAGACAACGACGAAACCGCCGCGCGTATAAGTACGCTTGTCAAGGCGGAAACTCTTCTTATTCTAACGTCCGTTGAAGGAATATATCAAAATCCAAAAGACCCGTCCACATTAATTAAAGAAATCGGCGGTAAAGACGTCTATGAATTAATTCAAAACATCGACGGTGCGAAAGCAATGTGTTCGGGCGCAAGCAGAGAGGGTGCAAACGGCGCAAGCGCAAAACTCGAATTTATCAAAGAGCCCGCAAAACTCGGTACGCGTGTAATAATCGCGAATTCGAGATATAGAATAAGTGATATTCTGTCCGGAGCGGTTCCGCGCACGTTGATTGCCACGCGCTGATTTATATTTCAATAAAAAACAATGTAATTCGGTTTGTTTGAATTTCATTTTTGTTATAAAACGAAAATTACGCAATAGTCGTGTACTTGAAAAAGATTGTAGTATCTTGATAAATACATTTATTTAAGGAGATTAATTATGCAGATTAAAAATGACAATGGCGAACGTTTATCAAATGATATAAGCGAAACAAAATCAAGTGATCGTGTTAAATCAAGATCTCGG
>ONBF01000038.1 GCA_900315995.1 uncultured Eubacteriales bacterium | reverse complement strand
TAATGCTTTCTGTATTCTGTATTATTAAGTTTTTTACTGTTATACTTAAACAGACAAATAGTGCTAATTGCAAAGTTAATAATAAAAGTTAAAAAAATAGTGAAATAATCTATTGACAATATAATTTACATTTATTATAATAAACAGTGTTTCGTATATAAGTAAATTTTGTTTACTTTATACGCTATCGACACGAGATGTTATTCGTATTCGTTCGAAATTTTGCATCACGTCGCAGACGTCATCGCGGAAACGGTATGCAAGACGATAATAACACTTATAGGCTATGAGTTGATACTCTCATTGCGTTAAGATGCGGACCGGAAGGTTCCTTCGTGTATAAAAACTTAATCAGCTTAAATCGCGGACCGTTAGCCCAGCTGGATAGAGCGTCTGGCTACGGACCAGAAGGTCAGGGGTTCGAATCCCTTACGGTTCGCCAATGGACTGCCGAATAGGCAGTCCGTTTTATATCAGCACGGTGCATTGCGCCTTATATGTCATCACTGAAACGGTACGAAATGAAAATATTCAAGATAAAATTTTCTCTTTTAATTTCCATAATGAGCCTACATTAGATTTTTTTGTATTTATATGCAAAAATTTTCAATAAAATTATATAACAATTAACTAATCAATTCAATATGTCTATAACCGATTTATTTGAGAATTATGAGAGAAATTGTTTAATTCCCGCTTTTAAGAATTTATCGTCATTATTCGAAATAAAATAATATGTTTTTTACTTTATTTCTCAATTAATATTAATGTTATTTTGCTTTACCGAAAATCTCAACGCGTGGATTCTCGTCATTAATACCTTTGGTTAAATCTTCGGTAAATTCAACGATACCGACGACTTCCTTTGCATCATTTTCGCTTTCGTACAACGTATTACTGAATTGACCGTTGACAACAACGTAATAATAAAACTTTTCTTCTTTCTCGACTTTGATTACATAAGAGTTGTCGGCATTATCGAGATCATCCAAATAAAACAATCTAAACTCGTATTTCGCTTCTTGCAATGCAACACTCTCATAAGACTTATAGATTGCATCAGAAAGCCATTGCAACAATACGGCTGTAACTATACCGATTACAGCAAATACTACTAATATTTCAACTGTCCTAACGAACCTTTTCGTTTGCATAATTATCTCCGAAAAAAAATAACGAAACTTAAATATCAATAATATTATACTGTAAATATTAAAAAATTACAATACATAATTAGAATATTAATAATGATGTAAATATAAAAACGCACGGATTACTATCCGTGCGTTTTTATATTTATCGTTTAACACTTTTTTATATTGAGTTATGACCCAATTACCGCATCGTAAATCTTTACAAAATCAAGCGATCCTTCTATACCATCAGATACATCACCTCTATTGCTGGCGGTATTTTTCACTATTATCATCTTAGGTCCGCTAGCAGAATTACTAAATTCAATACCATTAAATTTATTCCCATTTAATTCTGCGTTCAGCGAATCAATTGCCGCACCTTCGTCATCTGATTTTTTGCTGACATAGTCTGTTGCCGATTGACCTTTAACAACAGCCATTGCATAAAAATCTCCGTCTTTTTCATAAACAACTATGAAATTTTTTTCTAACTCACTATAATGATCACCTAAGTATGCAGTTACTTCGCCTCGCATTGATTGCATAGCAGAATTTCTATTAGCGTTAGCTATAACGTTGGTAAACACAGCTACAAGAACGCCCGAAAGAATTGCAATAACCGCAATGACGATAACCAATTCGACTATCGTAAAACCTTTTTTGTTACTCTTTTTCATAAAAAAATCCTCCTAAAAAATAATTTGCTATATAAATAAACCGAAATCTGTGTTATGCAAATTCAGATTTAATTATTGCCACTCACAACAATGCTACGTAAATCCAATTACGTATTATTGATTTAATATGTATATATTAGCACATTTTCAAATATTTGTAAACAATATTTTGAAAATTTATTTACAAAATTTTATGCGCCGATGTTCAAAATAATTACTATTCAATATCAAGCGTCATAAGCTCGGAAATGCCAGTAACGCCTTCGAGAACAAGATCTCTACACGAATCCCACAAAGATACCATTCCGTTCTTTGTTGCGCACTCTTTAAGCGCTTCGTTATTTCTGTTGCGCATAATAAGATTACGCATATCGGCGTTCAAGTGCATAACTTCGTGTATACCGATACGTCCTTTATATCCCGTGTTATTGCAAAATTGACAACCTTGCGGCGCATAGATATACGCAGGCTGACTAAGTCCCAAAATCCGCATCTCCTTAGCTGTCGTCTTGATTTTCTTTCGACATACGGGGCAAAGTTTCTTAATAAGACGTTGCGCGATAACGCCGATTAACGCGTCGGCGATAAGATAGTCCGCAACACCCATATCTTCAAGACGAATAACCGCACTCGGCGCGTCGTTTGTGTGTAACGTACTGAAAACCAAGTGTCCCGTGTTAGCGGCACGAACCGCTATCTGCGCCGTCTCTTCGTCACGAATTTCACCTATCATTATAATATCGGGGTCTTGTCTCAATATAGATCTCAAAGCCGACGCAAACGTCATATTGGCTTTCACATTGACTTGCGTCTGATTGATACCGTTCAAAGTATATTCGACAGGGTTCTCAACCGTTACTATATTAACTGTCGGATCATTGACTTCTTTTAAGAACGAATAAAGGGTGGTCGACTTACCGCAACCGGTAGGACCGGTCAACAATATTATACCGTGAGGCGCAGCCAAAAGTTTATCGATAACTTTATTTTCTTTATCGGTAAATCCCAAGTCCTGACGCTTGAATCTGAACGCGGTTTTGTCCAAAATACGAATAACGAACTTTTCACCGTAAACCGTCGGAAGCGACGACACACGGAAGTCGTATTCTTTACCGCCGACGGATAAATTAATACGACCGTCCTGCGGAATACGGCGTTCCGCTATATCCATACCCGATAAAATTTTCATACGGGCGCAAATTGCGGGGAAAGATTCAATCGGAATATCCGCTCTCTCTTGAAGATCACCGTCGATACGGTATCTTACCCTTACGTTTTTTTCAAAAGGCTCAATGTGAATATCGCTTGCCTTTGCCGGAACTGCTTCCTTTATAATCGAATCGACAAGACGAACCGCCGGATTGTTGAGAACGTCTTCGCTTTCTTCGTTTTCGATCGCGGTTGTATTACCTTTATCTTTCTCGGAATTTAACTCGTTTAATGCGGAAGAAGTTGATTCGGCAGCCAAAGCACTGTCAATATATCTGTCTATTTTACTCGGCGACACCAAGACCACGTCTACATCGCCTACAAACTCCGACGCTATACACGACATCACGTTACAGTCAAGCGGATCAGCCACAGCAACCAACAGCACTCCGTCATCCGTCAGTTTAACCGGTAGGAATTTGTTTTTCTTCATTGCGTCGAGCGTGAACTTTTCAAACAACGCTTTATCGACTTTAAGTAAATCGACTTCGGTGGCAGGTATGCAATAAAATTCGGATAACGGTTCCAAATCGAGAGATTCGGACGTGTATTCCTTAGCGAGCATATACTCTCCGACTGTCTGATTTTGCGCCGAAGCGTTACTGAGAATAGTCTCTATGTCGTTCTCTTTGATTATTCCTTTGTATCTGTAAAATTGCAATAAATCTCTATCTATGTTCATATTTTACCTCGTTTAGATTACAACGATTGCATTATCGATATCATTGGCGAATACGTAGCTAAGAACAATCCGCCGACAACTATACCCATAATTATCAAGAGTGTAGGTTGAATTTTTCCGACCAAACCGTTAAGAGCGCTTTCAACTTCACTGTCGTAGAACGAACACGTTTTGAGCAGTATTTTATCAAGCGTTGCCGTCCTTTCGCCTACGGCTATCATTTGTATCAAAATGTCCGGAAAAAGTTTATAGTTTTTGAACGCTACGGCAAGTTCGACTCCTTGTCTTATTTCGTCACACGCTAACTTAAAACATTTGCTTTGATACTTATTGGTAAATATAATCGAAATTGTATCCATGGCTTCGGTTATATTCATACCGCTCGACAAAAGCAAACCGAAACCTCTTGCAAATCTTGCGGTCGCCAAGTTAATATTAATTTTTCTGAACCCCGGTAAATGAACTTTCAAATAATCATACGCGTATCTTCCGCCGGGCGTTTTACCTATTATAAACCACAAGAAGAATACACCCGCAATCGAGCCCAAAAGTATAAACCAGTCTTCCGAAATAAAATCGGATAAAGAATATACCGCCGCCGTATATCCTGTTATCTCGATATCCATCGACGACAGCGACGATCTTGAAGTCGGTATAATGTAAAGCAACATCGCAAGCGATATAGCGAACGTCAATACGAGCAAGAATATAGGATACGCAAACGCGCTCTTTGTTTTACGTCTTATAGCCGTATCTTTCTCATAGTAATCGGCGAGAGAGTTAAGCACCGTATCGAGTTGTCCGCTCGACTCGCCGACTTTGACCATACTTCTGAAAAAGACGGGGAAAACTTTCTTATGCTTACTTAGAGCTTCGGACAACATAAAACCGCCCTTAACGTCTTCGCTTACTTCCGCAAGAACGTTTCTGAACGCTAGCGAATATGATTGCGTTTTCAAAAGGTCGAGACTTGCTACTATCGGAATACCCGCCGTTATCATAATAGCAAACTGTCTGCAAAACGCCGTCGTTTCGGAAAGCTTAACTTTACCGCTGCTCAAAGACCAAAAAGACGATTTTTTCTTACCTTCTTTCACTAATGAGGCAGATGACAAGAACATACCTTCACGCGATAACTGAGATGCCAATTCGTTCTCGTCGTTAGCCAAACGTATACCGGAATGCTTTTTCCCTTGTAAATCCACAGCTTTGAATTTGTATTGTGCCATAATTCCCCTTCCTATCGATATTAAACGCCCAAGAGCGTTAAATACCGGTCAATTATATTTGTCCCGAAGAACATTGCCGTTAATAATCCCACCGTCAGAAACGGTCCGAAACAAACTTCTTTATCTTCCTTAGTCTTTATCCTTATAATAAGCATTATTATACTTCCGCCGATCGACGCGACAAGCATCATAATAATCAACTTTTGCCAACCGAGAAACAGTCCGGTTACCGCGGCAAGTTTTACGTCTCCGCCCCCTAATGCTTCGCGCCCCAAAATTCTGCCCATTATAACCGCCACTCCCATAAATACAAGAAGACCGACGGCACCGCCTATCAAATGGTCGTACCATACTGTATGGTCGAAAAATATCGCCGCTATACCGAATACGAGTATCGCTATCTGAAAGCGGTCGAATATAAGCATATGCTCGTAATCGATACAAAATATACATAATGACAACGAACATATCGCCATTGCTATCAGCGCATATATAAAATTGTTTTTGAACCAATACACGCTGAATATCCATAATATACAGTTCGCTGTTTCGACAAGCGTATATCGGAACGATATATGCGCTTTACAACTTCTGCATTTACCGCCCAAAATACAGTATGAAATGATCGGAATATTATCGTACCACTTCAATTTATAACCGCACTTCGGACAGTGAGACGCGGGACGTACAATACTCATTTCTCGCGGAATTCTGTATATAACCACGTTCAAGAAACTTCCTACGCACAGTCCCAAAACGCCCGCCAACACGCAAGCCGTCACAAAATAAAAACCTTCCGGTATAACTATATCCGCCACTTATATCTCTCAGTATAAAAAGTCAAGTTCTTTATTAATATGCTGCTTTGCGTTCAAAGCACCGTATAACTCTATATCGCTCGATATCGCGCTCTTTTCTCTGATAGGACATACGGGTGCAAAAAGTATACCGTTATCCGCTTTCTCGACATTAACCATATTATAAAGAAAACCCAATTCGTTCGGCATATTGACATATACGGCTCTCGGCTTGAAATTTGCTTTGAATTTGTTGACATGTCTGTTCAAAAGCAACGCCCATTTAACGAATATACGGAAGTTTTCGCATATAAGCTCTGCTTTCGTCCGCGGAGCGGGTCTTTGTAAATAGTCGGGTAACACTTTCGACTCGGATCCTTCGGAATATTTGCCGTCTTCAAGTTCTTTCGCTAACTTTGCCATAAAATCGTTATCGCCATCCGACTCGTTCTCTTCATCATCTTCGTCACGTCTCGCAGTATGGGATTTCTCTTCATTGATAATTTTTTCCGCAACATCATGTTTATGAAGCGTATTTTCCGATACAACTTTGGCTGAATTAAGAATATCAAGCCCGAACGGTAATGAATAGTATCCCACCGCTTTTCCGTTAATTCCGAAAACATATGTCGTAAATTTGTCCTTGATGTCGATTATTATACAAGCGGATGTCTTCATTTTCGGATGGAATATCATAGCAGAGTTCAATATGCTTTGCGCATTAAACGTAATACTCTTAATTTGGAATTTGCGTGATAAACAAGCCGCTTTCAAAGCGTTGAGAATATCACCCTTAACGCCCGATAAGCAATACGTTGAAGTGATTTTATCCTGCTTTATAGGAAAATAGTAATATTTCAGTTGGCTGAAATTCTTATATAACGCATTGGCAGTCAAATTTATATTGTTTTTTGTTGCCGCCGCATTAAGCGTCGGTATATCGAAAAAGTCTATCATAACCGCCGAATTCGGAAGTACGATATTGATATTGTTAGTCGCTATCGGACAAGCTTTACCGAGTTCGTCGAGTGCTTTGAGAAACTGCATAGAAAAGTTACCATCGAAAAACTGTCCTTCGAAAGTCGTAAAGGCATGCTTTATACGTCTCGAATCTACGCTCGAATAACAATGAATAGTCTTATTTCTCGGTTCGATTGATATAACTGTCGATTTTACCATATTTACCCTTCCTGATTTAATTGTATTTCCAAGATACGATTTTTGTTTGGTCGATAGACGAATTTATTTTTTTCTTATACACTTCAACCGTTAACATTAAAGTTTCGTCCGTCTTCACTCCGTTCTTGTTCTTTAAGTCTTTATACAGTTTCAAAGTAAACGTCTGCGTTGACGCTTCATATTCAACATCAGCACAATATTTATCCTTAAACTCCGAAACTGTGTCAACGCTCAGCGATTTTTTAACGTGAATTGCAAACTCGTCGGCAACTTTACCGTATTCGAATCTCTTTTCAAACAAAGTATAACTGCTGTCAACTTCCGACTTGAAACTCATAGATACCGCAACTATCAAAGAAGACAGCGCAAACACAATAATCAACATAAGGAGCGCGAATTCTATAGCAGCACCTTTACGGCGTTTCATTAAAATCTTGTTCCTCATCTCAGCCCTCGAACTTGTCGTAATCATATTCATTAACTATTTTATCGCTTTTGTCGGTCAGCGTTGCCTTGAAAGTATACGCAACGGCTTTTTCAATCGGAACGTCAACTTCCAATGTGTAATAACTTCCGTTAATAACAAACTTAGTTCCCGTTTTGCCGTATCTATACTTCCCGTTCTTGTTCATAGGAGCACCGTTTTCGTATATCTCATCTATTTTATTAATAACGTCCGAAGACGATTGTGCGTATAAATGGTATTCGTAAGCGTTGGATATGGCAATACGCATATATTGATATTCATCGGATCTTTCGCTTGAAGTCGTACCTGCGGCTATAACGGTTATCCCTCCCATCGAAACCATAAGTATAACAGCCAAAGCTATTGCCGCCTCCGCAATACTCATACCGAATTTACTTTTAATAATACGTTTAAGCATATAATACCTCAATGCTGAATTATCTCGTCGTCCGCAATGCCTTAACTCTGACAATCGTTTCTGTTTTCGCGTCTTCATCAGACGATAATTTATAGTTAAAACTTATCGTAACCGAATAATAATTATCGGTTGTATAAACGGCATCCGGTCTGGACGTAACTTCAACTTTCATACCCGTTATATATTTACACTGATACGTCGTAACTTTGCCATTGGAAAATTGTGCCGTAAAAGTCCTGTACGTATCCGATTCCTTACTACCGTCAAACGTAAATTTATATTGGTTTCCATTATAGAAAGCCGCAACATCCGAACCTTTTTCGGTTCCTTCAAATTGATAATCGGAAACCGAAATAACCGCACCGAGCATAATAGTATCTTGATTATCGAATTCATTGAGCCATGGATACAGCAATACGTTTTCAATATAATAAAGTTCCTCATTAAAAGCTTTTTTATCAGTTATTCGGGATACGCTTCGAGTAATCAACAACGTAAAAGAAACCACCATAGTCGATATTATCGCAAGCAATGCCATAACTACGCTGAGTTCAATTAATGTAAATCCCGATATGCGTTTCTTTCTCAACAAAATAAGACTCCTTATCTTAAATTCAATCACATTATAACATATAGTCAATCTAAATGCAATATACAATTTAGTTTAATTTTATTTATTTCAAAATTTTTCCGTGTAGTTCATTAATATACTTTCTATTGTTTTCGTGCCATTAATCATAATATAAATAAAGCCGTTTCTTATATACTCAGACGATTAAATATATAAATATCCATCATACTGACGACGTAATATATCAACAGAAAGTTTCAGATCCGTTGTTCCCCCGTTTACAAAGGGTGTAAAACTTTACCGAATAAATATACAAAAGCCGATGGCAAACACCATCGGCTTTTTGATTATCAATAACCGTTCAGTGAGTGAATAACAACATAGCAATGAAAAGCAACGCGATAATATAAGTACCTACATTGATTTCTTTTGCTTTACCGGTGCAAAGTTTGATTATTGCGTACGAAGTCATACCGAAAGCGATACCGTAAGAGATATTGTAAGTAAACGGCATCATTGCAATCGTCAAGAACGCGGGAACGGCTACGTCGATTGAAGTCCAATCGATATCCTTAACTCCCGCCATCATCAATACGCCTACATAAATAAGTGCGGCGTTGGTAACAACACCCGGTATAATCTGAGCAATCGGACTCAAAAACATTGCGATAAAGAAGAACAGCGCAGTGAACATTGACGAAAGTCCCGTACGTCCGCCCGCCGCGATACCTGCCGAAGATTCGACGTATGTCGTAACGGTAGAAGTTCCGCATATTGCGCCCGTTGTGGTTGCGATAGCGTCCGCAAGCATTGCTTTGTTCATATTCGGGACTTCACCATCCGCCGTCAGCATTTTGCCTCGCGCGCATGCTCCGTACAAAGTACCCATCGTATCGAACACATCGACCATACAAAACGCAAACGCCGAAGTAACGAGAATAAGTATAAAGTTACCCGCGCCGTTCTTGTCGATGTATGCTCCGAAATTAAAGCCGTCGGTAAATATTTTACCGAACGCCTGAGTTCCGAAATCACCGAACGCGTCAAACGGAGAAGACCAAGTTATACTCCCCGCACCGCCCACGTCGTAAAATCCCGATACGGTAAGTCCCAACAAATAATAAAGCAAAGTACCGCCCAAAATTCCCCAAAGTACCGCGCCTTTCATTTTCTTATGCGCCATAACCGCTATTGCAAACAATACGAGCAGCGTTAAAATTATCGGCATTATACTTCCCCAGCTTTCGTTCAAAACGTTAACGGAAGCAAGCTTTACGAACGTTGAATTATCGTTTACTACAATACCCGTTTTTTGAAGTCCGATGAACGCTATAAACAAGCCGATACCTGCGGGAATAGCCTTTCTGACGACTTCGGGGATTGCGTCGAATATTTTCTTACGAAGACCCGTCGCCGTTAAAACGATAAATACAACGCCGTCGATTAAGACCATCACCAATGCGTTTGCGTAACTGAAACCGAACTCGAAACAAATCGTATAGACGAAGAAAGCGTTAAGCCCCATACCGCTTGCTTGCGCCAAAGGCAAGTTTGCAAGCAATCCGATAAGAACAGTGCCGATGACAGCCGAAATTGCGGTCGCAATGTAGATTGCGCCGTACGATACGACTTCTAAGCCTGCAAACATCTCCGCGTTGACCATAAGAATATAGACCATCGCGCAGAAAGTCGTCAAACCTGCGACAAATTCGGTCTTGACGTCAGTGCCTTTTTCTTCGAGTTTGAAAAACTTTTTGATTTTTTCCACCAACTCTTCCTCCTATAATTGAAATTAATTTATTTTCAAAATTATTATAATTATAAGTCTTTATTGAAATGATTTCAACAAAAATACGATTTTTTCTGAAATTAAGATTTATAACCGTTGCGGGACAATATGAATTTTGTCCCGCAACAGTTTCAAGATTACATTTCGTAATTATACTTTGTACCATTTATAGGTATTATATGTGGTCTTAAAGTACGTAGCATTTGTCGCAGCGTCAGATACGTCCGTATGCGTACCGTCGGCATAATTGCTACTTGTCGTTCGATACCAAGTTGTAGTATCGCTAAACGTTATACTCGTTAATGACGTGCAATTACGGAACGCATAACTACCTATGCTCGTCACACCGTTGCCTATCGTTACACTCGTTAATGACGTGCATCCATCGAACGCATAATCACCTATACTCGTTACACTGTCGGGGATAGTTATACTCGTTAATGACGTACATCCATCGAACGCAGAACTACCTATACTCGTTACACTGTCGGGGATAGTTATGCTCGTTAATGACGTGCATCCATTGAACGCAGAACTACCTACACTCGTTACACTGTCGGGGATAGTTATGCTCGTTAATGACGTGCATCCATTGAACGCAGAACTACCTATACTCGTTACACTGTCGGGGATAGTTATACTCGTTAATGCCGTGCAATCACGGAACGCATCACTACCTATACTCGTTACACTGTTTCCTATCGTTACACTCGTTAATGACGTACATCCATAGAACGCATAACGATCTATACTCGTCACACTGTCGGGAATAGTTATACTCGTTAATGACGTGCAATTACGGAACGCAGAATCACCTATACTCGTTACACTGTTTCCTATCGTTACACTCGTTAATGACGTACATCCATAGAACGCATAATTAACTATACTCGTTACACTGTCGGGAATAGTTATACTCGTTAATGACGTGCAATCATAGAACGCATCACTACCAATGACTTTCGTACCGTTATGTATAGTGCAAGAAGGTATATCTTTCGATTTTGCTTTTATTAATGCTATGTGATGATTATTCGCATTACCTAAATAATATCCGTTATTATATTCATTATATTGTAAATTATCGCATCCGCCGAACGCATATGAACCTATGCTCGTCACACTGTCGGGGATAGTTACACTCGTTAATGATGTACAATCCTCGAACGCAGCACTACCTATAACTTTATCTCGGTTACAGTATCGGGAATAACTATATCAGTAGCCTTTTCGGAATTTCCGTTTACTTTCGTATATAATTCCGCACCGTTATTTAACGGATTTGCATCATAATCGAAAGTTATATTACACCAGCCCGCTATATCTCCATCGTATTTTACTTCCGTTAAGTTCCTACATCTATAGAACGCCCAAACACCTATACTCGTTACACTGTCGGGAATAGTTATACTCTTTAATGACGTGCAATTACGGAACGCAGAACTACCTATAACCTTTACACCGTCTTTGATAGTAACATTTGTTAATGTTGTACACTTCTCAAAAGCAGACGTTGCTATATCTCCGCTTGTTATTGTTACGGTTTTCAATGCACTGTTTTTAATATACTCACACGCCATTGCGGGTATCGTTGCCGTTTCTATCGGACAATTATAAAACGCATTATTCCCTATACTCATTACATTATTTAAGATCGTTACGCTCTTTAATGACGTGCATCCATAGAACGCAGAAGACTTTATCTCGGTTACAGTATCGGGAATAACTATATCAGTCACCGATACATATTCTTCGTTTACTTTCGTATACAAGTTATGTGCGTAATACAACG
>ONBF01000061.1 GCA_900315995.1 uncultured Eubacteriales bacterium | reverse complement strand
ACGGGCGCGCTCCACCGCCTTAGCCGCATCTTGCCCAAACGCGTGCTGACTGCTCGCATTGCCGTAAATTTCGTTAAAATACGGCATCATTGCTTTGATAACCGCATCCGACGTCTTAGTGGTAGCCGCATTGTCAAGATAAACTTTCATATCTCTCTACTCTCCGTAATAATCTTTCACCATATCGGCAAGTGTAATTCCGTTCAAACAATCGTTGATACTCGCGTATAACTTGTGCCAAATAGTTTTAGTCGGACATTTTCCCTTATGATTGCATCTTCCGCTTAAACAGTCGATAAACTCGAAACCGTCTTCGAGAACTCTCAAAATCTCTCCGACAGTCGTTTCCGAAGCGGATTTTTCAAGCGCGTAGCCTCCGCTTACGCCACGTACCGCTTTGATTATTCCCCCTCGCCTTAATGCCATAAGTATTTGTTCGAGATACGGCTCGGTCGATTCGGTCAAAAGCGCAAGTCTTGTAAGAGGTATAACGCCGCTTTCGTCAGCAAGAACAAAGCAGGCTTTAAGTCCGTATTTCGACTTCGATGATAATTTCATACATCTCTCCGAAAAATATCCTACTGAAAATGTCGGGTATAGAATAACACTCGCCAAACAAGATGTCAACTCAATTTGAAACGTTTCATTAAATATTGACTTAAAAACAAAACGCTTCGGCGTCCCGAAGCGAAATTATTCATAATATATGTTCGTAATGAAGTGCCAAAAGATGCGGAACGTTTTCGCAAGTTGCTATAAGCGACAACGTATATACACGCGCCATATTCTTATCACCTACGGTAAGATACGCTTTGATTTCCGCAAGTTTTATCTTAATATCCTTTATCTCGTCGTGATTGGCAACAGCTTCAAACGTTTCTCGTTTTACTTCCCACCATTTTATAAGTTTCTCTGTTTCGTCAAGCGCGAACGATGTATCGTCTATATTGGTTTCGATTGCGGTAAGGCTTGCCTTAAACTCTTTGAATACGTCGTCGATAAATACCTGTTCCCATATTCCGAAACCTATTATCATAACTAAAAAAATTATTGCAAATACTGTCCTTTTCATTGTTCACCCAAATTAATATTAATCGATATCGGACTGCCGACCTTGCTTTGAATAAACCCCGAACCGTTTTCGTCAAGCATAAGAAGCAGCACGTCGTTTACGTCAAGTTTATTCTCTCTTAAAACGGCGTTAAGTTGCCCGTCGGACATTTTCAACAATTTCATATTACCCGTAAGCAGTTTCCCTTCGCTTATCACCGTATACGGTAAAGTTTGAGAAGCGGGCTCCACGTTCATTGTTTTTGCGGTAAGCGGCGCGGTTTTTGCGGACGGCATTACGCTTAATTGCCCGTTCGTTTCGAGTATTGCGTACGCTACGTCTTCGGGACTGAAATACCCCGAATTCCTTAGCCCTTCCATCAAGTCGTTAGTCGTCATATCGAGTTTCTTCATAACTTTGTAATCTATTTCGCCGTTGTTGATGATTACCGCGGGCTTGCCGTTCAATAAACGTCTGAACCCTATAAAACGTGCGGAAATTTTGGTAATAAATAAATGGAGAACGAACAACGTGAATATCGGTATAAGTCCGTAGCTTACGGGTATTGCGGTTTCCGCCATAGGTATACACGCAAGTTCCGCAATAAGCAGAGTTATCACAAGCTCGAACGGTTGCAACTGTCCGAGCTGACGTTTACCCATCAAACGCATTATGACAAGCAAAATAACGTATATAAGCGTTGCGCGTAAAAACACGGTTAACATACGATTATTATTTATTAATTTTTCTCTTTTATGACTGCCGAATAAAAATTTACAAAAACTTTGTTTTACGTTATAATTCTTTCGGGTGATAATATGGACTTATATGAAAAAACGGTTAATAAGAATTACGTTTACAAAGGCAAAATAATTAAAGTGCGCCGTGACGACGCTATGCTTCCGAACGGCAATACCGCCGTACGCGAAGTGGTCGAACATACGGGCGGTGTGGCAATCCTTGCGACTGACAACGATTGCGTGTATATGGTCGAACAGTTCAGATACCCGTTTGAAGAAGTAATACTCGAACTTCCCGCAGGTAAACTCAACGAAAACGAAAACCCGAAAGAGTGCGCGGCACGCGAACTCAAAGAAGAAACGGGACTTACTTGCGCGACGCTTAAATACATCGGTTGTTTCTATCCGTCCCCCGGATATGCTCTCGAATCATTGCACATATACGTTGCGGAAGGTTTAAGTAAAGGCAAATCGAAACTCGACCCCGACGAATTTCTGAACGTCAAAAAAATAAAGTTATCGGAAATTCGTAAACTCATTGAAACCAACGTGATTAAAGACGCAAAAACAGTTATCGCATTGCTATATTATTTTAATTATTTATGTAAGGAATAGTTTCGTGATAAAAATTTGCAAATATATCTTGTAACGCTTTGGAATAAAACGTTTCGAGTTTGTATTCGCCGTCTTTTTCTTTGATAAGAAGATATTCGAGAACGCGTCTTCCGCGAATTTTGCGGACTATGTTTACGTCAAGTTCTTCCCATTTGAATAAACGCTTTATCTTATTGAATTTTGTTATCTTTACACCCGTATCCGATACTACGAGTTTTTCGAGCATTTTCGGAATCGCGAATATCAGCGCAACGGGAATTAAAAACAGAAAAAACGTCCAATAAAGTACCCCTGCTTTAATACAGTATCCACCCATAAAGACAAACCATATCAACGATACGGTTACTAAAAAAATTACGGTATCGATATTTATATATTTACTGTTCTTTACTTGTTGTTCATTAGCACTCATATGCATATATTAACATACGAGAACAATTTTTACAATCAAACCGACGCAATACGTTAAAACGGCAGAATATTCGACAGACTTTCGGTAAGTCGGTTAAACTCCGTCGCAAAACCGTTTCCGTTAGTCAAAACCACGGCTACGGTCGCGCCGAAAAACAATATAAATGCGCACAGTAACAAAAGTTTAGGAAACCAATTCTTTATCATATCCTTATTGTGTCTTATAAATGCGGCTTTATTCGGTAATATTGAAGATTGACATAATTATTTTATTTGATTATAATTATTTTTATGGACAAATTGAAAATCGGTATTTTCTGCGACGCATATTATCCCCAAATCGACGGCGTTATTTCGGTCGTCGATAATTATGCGACTCGTCTTACCGAGCTTGATTGCGATGTGACCGTTTTCGCGCCCGAGTCGAGAAAACATAATTACGTCGATGACAAAATCTACAAAGTCGTACGATGCAAAACTTTCAAACTGCCTTTTCTCGAATACGATTTACCGACGCCGAAAAAAGATAAAGCTTTTATGAAATATATCGCCGAGCACGATTTCGATATAATTCATTTGCATTCTCCTTTTTCACTCGGAAAACTGAGTAGTCAAATCGCAAACAAACGAAAAATTCCGAGTATAATCACAATGCACTCTCAATTCAAACGCGATTTTTTGAGACAAACTCATTCGAGAATTATTACGAAATGTATGCTCGACACGATAATGAAAGTGTTCAATCGAGTTGATTACGCTTGGGCGGTAAACAAAGACGTAGCCGAAGTTTTCAAGGGATACGGATATAAAGGCGAACCTATAATCGTGCATAACGCAACGGATATGCTGCCGGTCGAAGACGTTGACGCCGCTCGTCTTTTAATTAACGAAAAGCACAATATCGACGACGATACCGAGTTCTTTTTGTACGTCGGACGTATCAATATAGTTAAAAATCTCAAATTTCTTCTGAACGCGATTAAACTATACAAAAACTACGGACGTAAGTTTAAGTTAGTACTTATCGGCTCGGGACAAGATTATAAAATAATTACAAAGTACGCAAATAAATTGAAACTTAACGACGTCGTTGAATTTACGGGGGCAATCTACGATAAAAAGTTAATCGCAAAGTACTATTCTCGCGCGGATCTGTTTTGTTTTCCGTCTCTTTACGATTGCAGTTCAATCGTTCAAATAGAAGCGGCTTCACAACATACTCCCACGGTTTTTTTAAGAAACGCCGTAACGGCATCGACGGTTACCGATAACGTAAACGGGTATTTTGCGGATAACTCACCCGAGGCTTTCTCCGAAAAACTCAATGAAATTATGACGGATAAAGTTAAACTCAAAAAAATTTCCGACAACGCTTTCAACGATATTTATATAACTTGGGATAAATTAATGGTAAAAGTTCTTGAAGAATATAAAAGAATAATCGAAGAATATAAAATAAAACATACGGTAAACACCGTAAAATGAGGTAATTATGGCAGATTTAACTATGGAAAAACTCGTTGCACTTTGTAAAAACAGAGGTTTTATATTCGCAGGCAGCGAAATATACGGCGGACTTGCGAACACCTGGGATTACGGTCCTTTGGGCGTAGAGTTGAAAAACAACATAAAGCGCGCGTGGTGGAAAAAATTCATACAAGAAAACCCGTACAAT
>ONBF01000045.1 GCA_900315995.1 uncultured Eubacteriales bacterium | reverse complement strand
GCAAAATGTCAAAAACTCAGAGAGTTTTATTCAGAGTCAATCCGGGTATCGAGGCGCATACGCATCACTCGATACAAACGGCAACGGTTGACAGCAAATTCGGATTTTCCGTATCAAACGGAGACGCCGTTAAAGTTTTGCAAAAAGCGCTTGACGCAAAAAACGTAATTCCCGTCGGATTTCATTGTCATATCGGTTCGCAGATTTTTGACAAGAACGCTTTCGGTCTTGCCGTCGATAAGATGACCGATTTTATTAAAAGCGTCAAGAATCTTTGTAATTTTGAGACTGAAATATTAAATATGGGCGGCGGATACGGAATATATTATACGGAAGGCGATCCGCATTTTACACTTGACGAATATACGGACTACGTTAAGAGACTGATAGTTAAGTTAAAAGAATGCATTGAAGTAAAACAAATCAGAAAGCCCGTTTTGGTAATCGAACCGGGCAGATCGATAGTCGGCGAAGCGGGAATAACTTTATATACTGTCGGTGCCGTCAAAGAAATCAAAGGTGTGAGAAAGTACGTTGCGATAGACGGCGGTATGGGGGACAATCCGAGATTTGCTTTGTATCAAGCCAAATACGAAGCCGTATTCGCAAATCGTGTAAATAACGAAACGCAAGAGATTGTGACCGTTGCGGGAAAGTGTTGCGAAAGCGGAGATATGATAGCCGTGGACGTCAATTTACCCGACGCAAAAAGAGGCGATATAGTCGCTGTATTTTCGACAGGCGCTTACAATTATTCAATGAGCAGCAATTACAACAGAAATCCGATTCCGCCTATGATTCTCGTAAAAGACGGCAAAGCCGATTATATGATAAAGCCGCAAACGTACGAAGACATAACGCGTAACGACGTCGTACCTGATTGGATTAAAGGATAGATTGATATGCTTGATATAATTTTTGACAGCGAACTTACTCCGGTATATAAATTCATAATGTGCTGTACGTTTTTGCTTGCGATAATGATAGCGATGGTTTGTCATGAGTTCGCGCACGCTTTTATCGCGCTTAAAAACGGTGACGATACGGCGAAACTTGCGGGAAGAGTGACTTTTAACCCGTCTAAACATTTTGAAATAACGGGCGTCGTTTTATTCTTACTTGTAGGTATCGGTTGGGCGAAACCCGTTCCGATTAACCCGTATAATTTCAATAACAGGCGTCGCGGTATGTTTACCGTTGCGATTGCGGGAGTAGTAGCCAATTTGATACTTTCGTTAATCGGTTTTATTCTGTTCTATTTTATAAGCATTGTATTCGGTATAGGTTTTTTATTCGGCGGGTATTTGGGAGAGACCGTTCTTTACTTTTTTGTATATATGGTAACAATCAATTTAGCTTTGTTTGCTTTCAATATATTGCCTATATATCCGCTCGACGGTTTCAGAGTCGTCGAAGCGTTTACGTCTCCGAATAACAAATACAGAGTATTTATGTATAAATACGGTTCTAATATATTACTCGGCTTGTTTATAGCGGATATGGTTTTGTCGATATATGGATACGGACCTTTGACTTTGTATGTTCAATTTATACGAGATTCGATTCTTAAATTATACTATTCGGTCGGAGGATTGTTCGTATGATGTACAAAAGTGCGTTTACGGATGAAAACGAAGAAAAAATACAGTATAAGATTAAGCAATTCGAAGGACCGCTTGATTTACTGTTGCAACTTATCGATGACGCAAAAATAGATATTATGGATATATTCGTATCCGATATAGTCGATCAATATCTCGATTATGTGGCGCATATGGACACGACCGATATGGAGCTTGCTTGCGACTTTATCGAAATGGCGGCAAAGTTGCTTGCAATCAAGGTTCGCGCATTGTTACCGAGAGAAGAAGACGACGAATTTTTTGAAGAAGACGACGATATTGACGGAGACGAACTTATAAGAAGACTTTCCGAATATCGTCTTCTTAAAGAGAAAGCCGAAGAACTTAAAGAAAAAGAAACTCTTAACAGATTTTTCAGAGAGCCCGATTTTACGGACGAAGACTGCCGAATTGTTATCAAGCATTTTTCATTTGACAAGCTTATGGAAGCTTTTTCCAAAATGTTGCTTCGTATGGAGAAGAAAGACGAGCCCGTACAACCGAAAGAAGTCGTTAAAGACAGATTTACGGTTGCTGAGAAAATGCAGCATATACGCGATGTTTTGGCGGTACGAAATCAAGTTAATTTCGTGGAATTATTTGAGGAAGATTATACGAAAGGCGAAATGATCAATACGTTTCTTGCGCTTCTTGAACTTTTGAAGCAGCAACTTGCGTCCATTGAACAAAAAGAACTTTTCGGAGAAATAATCGTAATGTACAGAGAGAAGGGGGACGCGGTAATTGAGAAACTTGACACAGACTATTGAGTCTTTGATATTTTCATCGGGTAAAAGCATAGACAAAAAGGAAATAGTTAAAGGTTTGGGAATCAAAAAATCCGAACTTGACAAAGCACTTGAAGAATTGAAAGAAAAGTATTCCGGTTCAAGCGGAATACAGTTGCTTGATTTTAACGAAAAACTTCAATTCTCGTCAAATCCGACGTACGGGGATTTAATAGCGGACATATTGGTTAAAATACGCGAAAGAGAATTATCGAAAGTTCTTCTCGAAGTACTTGCGATTGTTGCGTACAAACAACCCGTCACGAGACTTGAAATCGAGGAGTTGAGAGGTTTGAACAGCGAGTATGCTTTGCAAATGTTGCAAAAGGTGAACTTAATCGAAGTCGTGGGGAGAAAGGACGCAATCGGCAGACCGTCACTATATGCGACTACGGACGAATTTTTGATTAAATTCGAGCTTAATTCGCTTGACGCGTTGCCGAGTTACGAAGAGGTTCTCGAACATCTCAAAGTTTATGACGAAAACAGTGAAGTTTCGCTTTTCAGACAAGTCGATGTTGAAGGTATTATCGGCGTGGACGAGAATATGGAAGAGGAAATCCCCGACTTTTTGAAAGGTGAACATATAGAAGAAATAGTCGCGGAAGATGACGAAAATTAAATAAGTATTATAATAATCGGTAAACGATATAATAATTTTTAAGGATAAAATTCGGCAGTTTTATCCTTTTTTTAATATTTGAGTGATTATTTCACATAATAGTTTTATGCGACAATTATTCGATGGCTTATATTCGATATTCAACGTGAAATTCGGGAAGATTTTTTCGTTTTTCGATTCACTCGGGATGATTTTTATCCCGCGTAACGAAGAGAGCGTTTTTAAGTTTTTCAAATCGGATTATTGTTTGCCGCAAACTCTGTCAAAGCCGAGCGTTGCGTCGATAATTTCGGGAGATAACAGAATTGATTTTTCAATTTCTGATATAAAGTATCATGAATAAAACGGTAAAATTTTTAAGTCTTGTAATCGCCTTTACGGCTATTATTTCAACGTGTTTTTACAGCGGCGCAAATCGTACCGCCGCATTTGCTTCGGGCGGAGTAAAATCGTCGAGTATAGTTATCGAAAGTACGACGAAACGCATTTTATCTTCGCAAAATCATAACGCGCGGCTTCCGATGGCGAGTACTACCAAAATAATGACCGCGCTGGTAGTGCTTGAAAACGCAAAACTCGACGAAACGGTTGAAATAAATTCAAGTGCGGTCGGCGTCGAAGGCTCGTCGATTTATTTGAGAAACGGCGAAAAGTTGACCGTCAGGGAATTGCTTTACGGTTTAATGCTCAGATCAGGTAACGATTCCGCTGTTGCTCTTGCGATATACGTCGGCGGAAGCGTGTCGGGATTTGTTCGGCTTATGAACGAAAAAGCCGAATATTTGGGATTGAAAAACACAAACTTTACCAATCCTCACGGACTTCACGACGGCGAGCATTATACGTCTGCGTATGATCTTGCGATAATTTCCGCAGAAGCTATGAGAAATCCGGAATTTGCGAAAATAGTGTCTACAAAGTCCGTTTATATCGGAGAAAACGAGAGCCGAAGGTATCTCGTCAACAAAAATAAAATTCTCAGCGGTTATGAGGGTGGCAACGGTATAAAAACGGGCTATACGAAAAACGCAGGGAGATGTCTTGTCAGCGCGTCTTTGAGAAACGGTATGCAAATAATATGCGTCGTTCTCAATCATCCTGATATGTGGCAGGACAGCGTCAATCTGATGAACGAAGCGCATAGTGCATACAAAATGGTTAAACTGCTTGATATAAATTATGAGATTCCCGAACAAAACGTCGTTGCGGGGGTAAAAAAAACGTGCGTCGTAAAACTTGCCCGAGATGTGTATTATCCGTTACGCGAAGACGAAATACGAAATTTGACTTACGAAACCGTTATCAATAAAGAATTGGTTGCGCCCGTAAAATCTGGCGAAGAGTGCGGTTTTGTCAACGTAAGTCTTGAAAATCACTTGCTTTTCAGCGAAAAAATATATATTATGGAAAATATTGATAAAAAGAGTATTTTCGATTGGAGTTATTGGCAAATATATGAGAATCAATAAATATCTTGCCGAATGCGGAGTCGCGTCACGTCGCAATTCGGATTTGATAATAAAAGAAGGCAGAGTATCAGTCAACGGTAAAAAAGTCGAAACGTTGGGATTTGACGTCAATATCGAACACGATAGCGTAACGGTTGACGGAAAACCCGTTAAAATTCCGACTGAATTTACATATATTCTGTTCAATAAGCCAAAAGGCTGTATTACTACCGTGTCCGACGATAAAGGGCGAAAGACCGTTTTCGATTATGTTCCCAATGAAAACCGTATTTTTCCTGTCGGACGGCTCGATTATGATTCGGAAGGGATGCTGATTATCACCAACGACGGTGAATTAACCGAGAGATTAACGCATCCGAGAAACGAAATTCCGAAAACTTATTCCGTAAGAATAGAAGGAGACATAGTCGAAAGCGAACTTGCGGTATTGCGCGCAGGCGTCGTAATAGACGGAAAAAAGACCCGAAAGTGTAAGTTAAAAGTAATTGACAGAACCAAAACGCATACGAAACTTGAAATGACGATTTACGAAGGGCGTAACCGTGAGATCAGGAAGATGTTCGAAACCATCGGTAAAAACGTCGTTTTTTTGAAAAGAATTGCCATAGGCGATTTCAGGCTCGGCGGTTTGGGCAGAGGCGAGTGGCGTTATCTTAAAGACTTCGAGATAGAGTACTTATTGAATATTTGAAATATTTTGAACGAAACGTGAATTTTGTTGCGTTTCGTTTCCTTTTATCTTATAATTATAAAGATAATTTTGTATCACTTGTGTACATTTTACGTTATTTTAACGTATGGGAGGATATATGGCTGACATTTTGAGTAGTTTACGTTTGAAAATCGAGAAAGCGACCGCTGACATCAAAGGTTTTATCAATTCGTTTATCGATGAAGCTTCATTTGTCGAGACGGACGCTTTTTTAACAAACGATGCGTTTGACGGAACGGACGCAAACGGTGAAGGCGTAGTAACGGGATATGCGACCATCGACGGTAAGCCTTTGTATATTGCGGCGCAGAATATCAAAGTTTTATCGGGGAGTATCGGTAAAGCGCATGCGCAAAAAATCGTTAATTGTATGAATATGGCATTAAGAACGCGCGTACCGTTTTTGAGTATTATAGACAGCAACGGCGCGAGACTCGGAGAAGGAATATCCGTTCTTGAAGGATATGCCGCGCTTAACGCTATGGCAGCAAGAATTTCGGGAGAGATTCCAAACATTGCAATCGTCAAAGGAAACGCAATCGGACAAATTGCGGAATTTGTGAAAACGGCTGACTTTATTATAATGTCCGACAAAGCGGTACTTTCAAACAACGCTCCTATGTGTCTTGCGTCAAAAGCTTCAAATATGTCAAAGTTTTCGGATATTTTAGGCGCAAAGGCTTATATTAAGAGCGGAGTCGCCAATTTTGAATATAAGACGGAAAATGAACTGAAAACGATATTGACCGATTTATTCAAATATATCCCGTCGAATAACGAAGGTATTAATTTTGTCGAAACTTCGGACGACTTAAACCGTACGGAGAAATTAAACGGTACGAAACCGATTTCTTTATTGAAAGCTGTATTCGACGAAAAGAAATTCGTTACATTTTACAATTCGGATACGTTAACTTGTGCAATCGGAGCGTTAAACGGTGAAAGCTCCGCGATAATATGCACTAACGGCGAAATTACGCTTACCGATGTAAAATCTGCCGAGAAATTCATAAGAATTGCGGACAGTTTCAATATGTCGCTCGTTAATCTCGTAAATTCGGCTAACGTAAATACCGCGATTGACGATGAACTTAACGGTAACTCCGAAGTGCTTGCGTCGTTATTGTATACCGTCAACTGTACGCAAGTACCCAAAGTATCGGTCGTTGTCGGTAAAGCGATAGGATATTCGTATTCGGCGTTTGTTGCGAAAAATTCGGGCTATGATTATGTAATTGCGACAGAAAAGGCGGTTATTGCGCCGATTGAAGCGGAGAAAGCGATTGAAGTAATGTATGCCGACGAAATCAAAGCCGCAAAAGACATGGAAGCGACGATACGTAAAGTCAAAGAAAGATACGAGCAAATTGAATCTGACGTTACCGTTTCCGCTAAGGACGGATATATCGATAATATCATTGATTCGAGTGAATTGAGAAAATATATTCTCAGCGCGCTTATGATGCTTAATTAGGAGGGAATATGGGTTTAGTAGCAACAGTTCCGTCTGATCCTTGGGGAATGGGCTTTACGTCCGCATTTATAGGTATTGCTATAGTATTGGGAGCTCTTATCGTTCTCGTATTGCTTTTGTATTTTATTTCGTTTATTAACAAACAATTAGAGAAAATTTCAAACAAATGCAACAATAACTCGAAGCAATCGTGCGCGATTGAAACGCAGAGCGCAAGCAACTCGTACGGCGTTTCAAATGAAAGTGAAACAGTTGCGGCGATTACGGCGGCAATAGCGTGCATATACGCAAGCGAAGGTCAACCGAATACAAAATTCAAAGTAAGACAGATTAAGAAAGTTTAGGAGGAACAATCATATGCGTAATTTCAATGTAAAAGTCAACGGAGTTCAATATCTTGTTGAAGTCGAAGAAACGACCGACGGCGCGCAGGTTTCGTCGCAAACAGTCACCGCGCCCGTTGCGGCGCCCGTTCAACCGAAACCCGTAAACGTCGGCGCGGGCGAACCCGTTAAGGCTCCGATGCCCGGAACGGTTCTCAAATTAATGGCGGAAAACGGTACTGCCGTTAAGCGCGGTCAAGTATTATTCGTACTTGAAGCAATGAAGATGGAAAACGATATTGTTGCTCCCAAAGACGGTACGTTCAAAGCCGTTGTCGCTAAGGGTGCGAGCGTAAATACGGGAGACGTTTTGGGAACGGTAGAATAATAATGGACATAGGGGAAATATTTCAAAAACTTTGGGAATCGACGGGTTTTGTCAGCTTCCATTGGAGCGCGCCGATACTTCTCGTAATAGCGTGTATACTCGTATATCTTGCAATCGTTAAGAAATATGAGCCGTTACTTCTTTTACCGATAGCGTTCGGTATGTTTATTATCAATATTCCGGGTGCGCACGACGTATTATATTTGGAACCTGCGGAAAATCAAATCGGCGGTTTGTTCTACTATTTGTATAAAGGTATCGAATGGGTGCTTTTCCCACCGATTATATTCCTCGGAATCGGCGCAATGACGGACTTCGGACCGCTTATTGCCAATCCCAAGAGTTTGATACTCGGGGCGGCGGCGCAACTCGGAATATTTATAACGCTGATAGCCGGTCTTTCGTTTGGTTTTCACCAAGAACTTGCGGCGTCCGTTGCTATCATAGGCGTATGTTTCTTCAAAACTGTTAAGCGGTACGGTATTGGACGGCGTAACGGGTGAAACGTATATTGCGGCAATAGCTATTGCGGCATACTCTTATATGGCACTTATTCCCGTAATTCAACCGCCGATTATGAAATTGCTTACGACAAAGAAAGAAAGGCTCATAAGGATGGACTCTTTGCGTCCCGTAAGCAAGAAGGAAAAAATAATATTTCCGCTTGTAGTAACGCTTATTTGCGGAATACTGTTACCGTCTTCGCTTCCGCTTCTCGGAATGTTGATGCTCGGCAATTTGCTTAAAGAAAGCGGAGTTACGGAACGTTTGAGTAAAACCGCACAAAACGAACTTATCAATATCGTTACGATTTTCTTAGGCGTTTTAGTCGGAACGAAAGCGTACGGACCTACGTTTTTGACGCTTAACACTTTACTTATCGTCGTACTCGGGCTGGTTGCGTTCTGTTTCGGCTCGGCAGGCGGAATACTGATAGCGAAATTCATGAACTTGTTCTTGAAGAAAAAAATCAATCCGCTTATCGGTTCTGCGGGCGTTTCGGCTGTTCCGATGGCGGCGCGCGTTTCACAAGATGTGGGAAAGAGAGAAGATCCGACTAATTTCTTGTTAATGCACGCGATGGGACCGAACGTAGCGGGAGTTATCGGTTCGGCGGTTGCGGCGGGTGTTTTACTTGCTATTTTCTGAGAATAAAAGGAGATAATAATGGCTAAGAAAGTTTTGATTACAGATACGATATTACGTGACGCGCATCAGTCACAGGCTGCGACGCGTATGAGACTTGACGAAATGTTACCGGTTGCGGAAAAACTCGATAAAGTCGGTTATTATTCGTTAGAATGCTGGGGCGGTGCGACGTTTGATGCTTGCTTGCGATTTCTTAACGAAGACCCGTGGGAGAGATTGAGAGCATTAAGGAAGGCTATGCCCAATACGAAGCTTCAAATGCTTTTAAGAGGTCAAAACCTTTTGGGATATAAGCATTACGATGACGATTTGGTTGACAGATTTATTCAAAAATCTATCGAAAACGGTATTGATATTATACGTATTTTCGACGCATTAAACGATATAAGAAACTTACAACAGGCTATAAAATCCACCAAGAAGTACGGCGGAATTTGTGAAGTTGCATTGAGTTATACAACTAGTCCCGTTCATACGGACGAGTACTTTGTTAATCTTGCGATCGAACTTGAAAAGTTAGGTGTCGATATTATCTGTATCAAAGATATGGCAAATCTTCTTTTGCCGTACAAAGCGTATTCGCTTGTCAAAGCGCTTAAAGAAAAAGTAAAAGTACCTATACATCTTCATACGCATAACACATCGGGAATAGGCGATATGACGTGCTTGAAGGCTATCGAAGCGGGAGTTGATATAGTCGATACGGCGTTGTCACCGTTAGGTAACGGAACTTCACAGCCTGCGACCGAACCGCTTGTCGCTACGCTTCAAGGGACGGAGTACGATACGGGACTTGATCTTAATTTGCTTAACGATATAGCGAAACACTTCAAAAAAGTTGCGGACAGATTGAAAGCGGACGGCTTTTTGAGCGAAAAAGTACTTAAAGTCGATATTAATACGCTTATTTATCAAGTGCCCGGCGGAATGCTTTCCAATCTTATCGGACAGCTTAAACAGCAAAATGCGGAAGATAAATATCTCGAAGTACTTGCGGAAGTACCGAGAGTAAGAGCGGATTTCGGTTATCCGCCTCTCGTTACGCCTACGAGCCAAATCGTCGGCACGCAAGCCGTTCTCAACGTATTGAGCGGAGAGAGATACAAGATGGTTACAAAAGAGTCTAAGGGCTTGCTTATCGGTAATTACGGAAAACTGCCCGCTGAACCCGATCCCGAAGTAATCAAGAAAGTTATCGGAAACGAAAAGAGAATTACGGGAAGACCTGCCGACGGACTTGTTCCCGAATACGATAAACTCAAAGAAGAAATCAAGGAATACTGCGAGAAAGAAGAAGACGTATTGTCATACGCATTGTTTCCGCAGGTTGCTCTTAACTTCTTCAAATACAGAAAGGCGGCTAAAACGGGCATAGATTCTTCACTCGTCGATACCGCTAATAAGGTGTATCCCGTTTAATGAAAATACTGCTTACCAACGATGATGGAATCGATTCCGAATCTTTAATAAAATTTGCCGAAAAGTTGAACGAAATCTGCGATTTAACCGTATACGCTCCGAGTGGAGAATGTTCGGGTATGAGTCACAGTCTTTCGCTTCACAAAACTATTAAAGTCGAAGAAGAGAAACGAGCGTATAAATCTTTCCGAGTATACGGAACGCCCGTCGATTGCGTTAAGATGGGAGTAACGCAGAGTACCGATAAATACGATTTGGTCGTCAGCGGAGTAAACAAGGGGACTAATTTAGCGACTGACGTTTGGTACAGCGGAACCGTGCAGGCGGCATATGAAGGCGCCGTTGCCGAAATTCCCGCTATTGCGGTTTCAACGAAGAAGAAAGCCGTGACAGGTCTCGATACCGCGATAGAATTTTTTTTGAATAATTTTCAAAACTTATTTGAAATTGCGCGAAAAACAGCGGTTTTAAGTATAAATGTACCCGATTTGGAATTTAAAGACATCAAAGGCGTGGTTTTTGCTCCGCTCGGTCGAACTCTTTATAACGATTCGTACGGCAAAAAGGAAGAGAATATGTACGAACATATAAGTACGTTGACGCCGTACGCCGCAAACCGTGAAGAATGCGATATTTTCGCATTCAAAACGGGCAATATCGTTTTAACTCCGCTGTCGCTTGATTGTACCGACTACGCTTTTCTCAAAAAGCAAGAGGATTTCAGAATATGAAAGTCGTTGTAATCGGCGGTGGACCTGCCGGCTTGATGGCTGCGGGTACAGCGAAAAACAACGGAGCCGATGTCGTTTTGTTTGAGAAAAACGAAAAGGTCGGTAAAAAACTTTATATTACGGGAAAAGGCAGATGCAATTTGACTAATTCCTGTAAAAACGGCAGTTTTTTCGATAATATTGTACATAATTCCAAGTTTTTATACTCTTCGTATAATAATTTCGATTACTACGCATTGATTGAATTTTGTAAAAAATACAATCTGAGCGTTAAAGAAGAACGTGGCGGTAGGGTGTTTCCGACAAGCGACAAAGCAAGCGATGTAACGAAAACGCTCGTTGCATATTGTAAAGGCGTTAATATAATACTTAATACGAGAGTAAATAAATTATTGATTGACGATGGGAAAGTTGTCGGAGTTGGAACGAACTACGGTGCTTTTTACGCCGATAAAGTTATCATTGCGTGCGGCGGTATTTCGTATCCCGTAACGGGAAGTACGGGCGACGGATATACGCTTGCGAAATCGGTAGGACACACAATTATCGAGCCTAAGCCTGCGCTTGTTCCGCTGATAACATCGAAAGTCGAACAAATCAAAGAAGTTGAAGGATTATCACTTAAAAACGTTGCTGTCACGGCTGTTTTCAACGACAAAAGTACGATAACCGAATTCGGCGAGATGTTATTTACTTCAAACGGAATATCGGGACCGCTCGTATTGACGTTATCGAGCAGAATAAATGAGAAAAAAACAGATTATTTATCGATTGATTTTAAGCCTGCGCTTAACGAAGAAGTACTCGATAAACGTTTACTTCGCGAGTTTAACGAAAATTCCAATAAATCGCTTAAAAATATTCTCGGAAATTTACTTCCGAAGTCCCTTATTGAATCCGTTGTAAACCGCGCAGGACTAAGTCTTGACGTTAAAGCCAATGCAATAACGGGAGAAGAGCGTAAGAATTTATTGAAAATATTGAAAGATTATCGTTTATACGACTTTAATCTTGCCGACGTTTCGGCAGGTATAGTTACGGCAGGGGGCGTTTCCGTCAAAGAAATAAACCCGAAGACAATGGAAAGTAAAACGGTTAAAAACTTGTATTTTGCAGGCGAAGTAATTGACGTTGACGGGTTGACGGGCGGCTACAATATTCACATTGCGTTGTGTACGGGCGTAGCGGCAGGGAAATACGCGTCGGAAGGAGAATAATATGTTAAGTATAGCGATTGACGGTCCGTCGGGCGCGGGAAAAAGCACAATAGCGAAAACAGTTGCCGAAAAACTCGGAATTACTTATATAGATACGGGAGCAATGTACAGAGCGGTTGCACTCGAAATGACAGATTCGGGTATCGATGTAAACGATGCGAAAAGTGTTATTCATACGCTTGACGGAATTTCGATAAAACTGGAACATATCGACGGTACGCAACATATTTTTCTTAACGGAAAAGACGTTTCCGCGCGTATTCGCGAACACGCCGTTTCAAAGGCGGCAAGCGACGTATCCAAAATTCCCGAAGTAAGACTTAAACTTGTGGAAATGCAGAGAAAGATTGCGGAAGAAAAAAACGTGATTATGGACGGTCGGGATATAGGTTCGTACGTTTTACCTAACGCAACGTATAAGTTTTATTTAACGGCGTCCGCCGAGATAAGAGCGCGGAGAAGATTCAAAGAACTGACGGAAAAAGGGCAAACCGTCGAATATGATAAAATTTATCGGGATATATGCGACAGAGATTATAACGATATGAACAGAAGTTTTGCGCCGCTTGTGAAAACGGACGACGCAATACTTGTGGACAGTAGCGATTTGACTGTTGAAGAAGTTACGCAAACTATTCTCGGGAAAATAAAAAAATGAAATTATATCGCTTTATATCAATGTTATGCAGACCGTTCGTGTCGCTTTTTTATCCGACGAAAATAATCGGACGTGAAAACATACCCGAAGGTAAAGCGATTATCGTTTGTAATCATTATTCCAATGCCGACGCGCCTATTATGATTGCGCGCGTATTTAAGAAAGGAATACATTTTCTTGCTAAAAAAGAACTGTTTGACAGCAAATTCAAAAGATGGTTCGTTACAAGGATGGGCGGAATAGAAATAGACAGAGAAAATCCGAGTGCTTCGTCTATGAAAGAAATATTCGGTTTGATTGCCGATAATCAAAAAATTTTCATATTTCCCGAAGGCACGAGAAACAAAAGCGGAAGCGAAGAAATGTTACCGTTAAAGTACGGTTCTTCTATGTTTTCCATTAAGACAAAAACGCCGATTGTACCTATGATCTTTATCAAAAAACCTAAACTTTTTCGTAAAAACTATTTGATTATCGGTAAGCCGTTCGAACTTTTCGAGTATTACGGTACACGGGAATATGTTGAAGCAACCGCGCTTATAGAGTCGAAAATGTTCGAGTGCCGTTTACAAAATCCGACGAAAAAACTTAAAGGAAAGAAATCGAAATGCGAATAATAAGATGTAAAGACGGGTTTTGTTTCGGAGTAAAAAACGCCGTTCGTACCGCGCTTGAACAGGTCGGTACAGACGTTTCCGTATTGGGCGAACTCGTTCACAACGAAAGAGTAAAGAGTCAGCTTGAATCACAAGGAATTTTTTCGGTTGACGGTTTGGAAAAAATAAATACGAAACGCGTGATTATACGTTCGCACGGAGAACCTAAGTCAACGTACGATTATTTACAATCAAAAGGTATTGAAATTATCGACGCAACGTGTCCGTTTGTTTCGAAAATACACAAAATAGTCGAAGAGAATAAAGCTTTCGGCAAAGAAATAATAATACTCGGTAAAGCGTCTCATCCGGAAGTTGTCGGTATCAACGGTTGGTGCGGAAATGCGGCATATATCATAGAAAATGAAGAGCAAGCAGAAGCACTGCCGTCAGACAAAGATTATTGTTTGGTTTCGCAAACTACTTTTTCAATCAGAAAATTTAATGAAATTGTTGAAAAAATTAAAAGACTGCCGATAAAAACAGTTGAGTTTTTCAATACTATTTGTTATACTACTGAGGAAAGACAAACGGAAGCCGAAAATATAGCGAAATTTTCCGATTGCGTTTTTGTATTGGGCAGTTTATACAGTTCGAACACGCAAAAGCTCGTAACGGTTTGTAAAGAGTACTGCGATCGGGTATTTATTTGCAATTCGGTTGACGATATTGACTTTACGAAAATAAAAGAGAGCGACACTCTCGGAATTGTCGCAGGAGCATCAACTCCGCCGGAGTTGATTGAGGAGGTATGTAACATAATGAGCGAAGAGATTAAGGATACCGTAACGGCGTCCGAGTCCGCAACAGAAGCGGAGAGCAACAACGTGAACGTTGTTAAAGAGCAAGCAACAAAGATAGTTAATGAGCCGACGACGATGGAAGAAGCAATGAATATGCGTAGCGGTAAACTTCAAAACTATCGTGCCGGTAAGATTATAAAGGCAAAAGTTTTCAAAGCCGACGATAAAGGTATTATCGTAACTATCGGCGGTAAGAAAGACGGTCTCGTAATGAAAGAAGACGCGACCTTAGACGGAAATTATAATCCCGAAGATTATAAGAAAGACGACGAAATCGAAGTTATGATTATCGAAAATGCGTCCGTTGACAAGACTTATATAGCTTTGTCCAAGAAAGAAGTCGACCGTATCCGTGAAGGAGACAAGAAAGCCGAAGAGCTTATTAACGGCGGCGTATTCGAGATTAAATGCGATCAAGCGGTTAAAGGCGGTCTGCTCGGCAAACTCGGTTCGTATACCGTATTTGTTCCCGCGTCGCATATTCGCAGCGGATTTGTGAAAAATCTCGAAGAATATATAGGTAAAACACTCAGAGTTAAGATTTTACCCGAAAAGGAATCGGGCGAAAGCGAAGATGGTAAAGAAGTAAAGAAACGCAACAAAAAGAGAATAGTCGCTTCTCAAAAATTGGTTCTTGAAGAAGAAAAGAAAGCTAAGGAAGATAATTTCTGGAACAATATTCACGTTAATGATGTCGTTACGGGCAAGGTTAAGAGATTTACCGAATTCGGAGCGTTCGTCAGTGTTAACGGATTTGATTGTCTGGCTCGTCCCGTAGATATTTCTTGGGTTCGCGGTCAAAAGCCCGAAGAAGTTTTGAAGATTAATGAAAAATACGATTTCGTTGTAATCAGTCTTGACAGAGAAAAGGGCAAAAGCGGTCAAGTGGGTTTGAGTTATAAACTTTTACAAGATAAACCTTTCCAAGTCGCTGTAAAGAAATATATGGTAGGCGATGTTGTTACGACGACCGTTGCGAGAATTACGAGTTTCGGAATATTCGTTCCGCTTGTTCCCGGGTTCGACGGTTTGATTCACGTTTCGCAACTTGCGCATAACTTTATCAAATCTCCCGAAGAAGCTTACAAAGTCGGCGACGAAATTCAAGCGAAAATCATCGGAATAGACGAAGAAAGAGAGAAAATCAATCTTTCGATTAAAGATATTACCCCCGCACCCGAAGTGTCGACGGGCGAAAAGGCGGAAGACGGCGATATAAAAGCCGATGCGGAAAGCGGTGACGTTAAAAAATCGGCAAAGCGTGAGAAAAAGGCAAAAGATGTAACGGCGGATGCAAACGAACTTCATGAATGGAAGACCGACAAGAGCGAAAGTGGCGCAACGCTCGGTGATTTGTTCAAAGACTTCGATTTCGGTATAGAAGATAAGAAATAATTTTCGCCGACGAAAACGTAATTAAAGCCGACTTCAATATAAAGTCGGCTTTTTCAATAAGAAAATGAACGTCACGGTTGACATAAAACGTAAAAACATTTATTCTTAATAAGATGGTTATTTTGGGTATCGACCCCGGTATTGCTACAATGGGATACGGCGTGGTCGAAGTTGACAAAGGAGAATTCACCGCGCTTGATTACGGAGTAATAACGACTTCGAAAGATATGTCCGCTCCCGATAGGCTGGTTAAGGTTGCGAAAGGTATAGCGCTTCTTAATGAAAAGTATTCTCCGAAAGCCATTGCAATAGAAGAGTTGTTCTTTCAAACAAACAGAAAGACGGCAATTCTTGTTGCGGAAGCACGGGGGGTTATTCTTTATTCCGCGTCGCTTACAAAGGCAAGAATTTACGAATATACGCCCAATCAAATTAAGCAAGCGATAACAGGTTACGGCGGCGCGGATAAAAATCAAATGCAGCAAATGGTTAAGATACTGTTAAAACTCAACGCTGTACCGAAACCCGACGACGCTGCTGACGCACTTGCCGTTGCGATTTGTCACGGACAAACCGGAAAATTTCAAGAACTTGCAAGGATATAGATAATGTTTGATTATATCAAAGGACAATTTATTTCATCGTCGATTAATTCGATGGTTATAGAAGTCGGCGGAATCGGCTATTTGCTTAACGCTTCAAATCAAACGATAATTAATTGCGAAAACAAAGACAGCGTAAAAGTTTTTACATATATGTATGTAAGAGAAGACGAAATGTCTTTATATGGTTTTTATTCCGTAAATGAACGCGAAATGTTTCTCGATTTGATTTCGGTCGGCGGAATCGGACCTAAACTTGCTATTCAGATTCTTTCGTCAATAAGGCTTGAAGATTTGGCGTTATCGATAGCAACGGGCGACGCGTCGTATTTTACAAAAATCAAAGGTGTCGGTAAGAAGACGGCGGAGCGAATTATTCTCGAACTGAAAGGTAAAGTCAATACAATCGACTTCGCAGGAGGGAGTACGGTTTCGGGAAGCTCTCAAAGCAACGGCGACGCAATAGAAGCGTTAATGACTTTGGGATTTTCAAAAGCCGACGCTGTCAGAGCGATTTCAAAGACGGATGCTGACTTGACTTTGGAAGAAAAAATAACTGCGGCATTACGTATGCTCGGAAGGTAATATGGAAGAAGACAGGATATTGACAAGCACACGCTTTGAAGAAGACGGAGAAGTCGAAAACTCACTTCGTCCGAAAACGATAGACGAATATATCGGACAGTCGAAAATCAAAGCCAATCTCGAAGTTTTCATATCGGCGGCGAAGAAACGCGGAGATGCGCTCGATCACGTTTTGTTATACGGACCGCCGGGACTCGGTAAGACCACTCTTGCCGCAATTATAGCGAACGAACTCGGAGTGCAATTCAGACAAACTTCGGGACCCGCAATAGAAAAGGCGGGAGATTTAGCGGCGATTTTAACGAATTTGGAAGAAAATTCGGTGTTGTTTATCGATGAAATTCATAGAATGAATAAAGTTATCGAAGAGATGCTGTATCCTGCGCTCGAAGATTTCTCGATGGATATAATATTAGGTCAAGGTCCGTCGGCAAGAACGGTTAAACTACCGCTTAAAAAATTTACGCTTATCGGAGCCACTACAAAATCGGGTATGATATCGTCACCGCTGAGAGACCGATTCGGCGTTATGTGCAGATTGGAGATATATTCTCCCGAAGAATTACGCCGAATAATCGAACGTTCCGCAAGAATAGTCGAAATTTCAATCGACGGCGACGCCGCTCTTGAAATAGCAAAACGCAGCAGAGGGACGCCACGTATTGCTAATAGGTTGTTAAAACGCGTCAGAGATTTTGCC
>ONBF01000036.1 GCA_900315995.1 uncultured Eubacteriales bacterium | reverse complement strand
ATGGACGCCGCGCGTACCGCGCTTCGTATGGGCGCGGATAAAGTTACTCTCGTATACAGGCGGAGCAGAGACGAGATGCCCGCGCGTAAAGAAGAAATACGTCACGCGGAAGAAGAAGGCGTTATTTTATCGTTGTTGACCAATCCGGTTGAAATCACGGGAGACGGCAGGGTCGAAGGCGTCAAATGTATCAAGATGGAACTCGGAGAACCCGACGCGTCGGGCAGACGCAGACCGATAGAAATAAAGGGGAGCGAGTTTATGATTGAAGCCGATCAGGTAATAATGGCACTCGGCACAAGTCCCAATCCGCTTTTGAAAAAAAGTTGCGACGCGCTTGAAATCAATAATAAAGGCACTATAATCGTAGACGAAGCAACTCGGGAAACTTCCGTTCCGAACGTATATGCGGGGGGCGACGCCGTCACGGGCGCGGCAACCGTAATTCTTGCAATGGGCGCGGGTAAAGCCGCCGCCAAGTCCATTTTGGAGAAATTAAATGTTCGTAGATAAAGTAAAGATTTACGTCAAGGCAGGTAACGGCGGAGACGGCGCAGTGTCTTTCCATAGAGAGAAATACGTTGCGACAGGCGGTCCCGACGGCGGAGACGGCGGAGACGGCGGCAGTATCATACTCGTTGCCGATAAGAACGTTACTACTCTTATAGATTTCAGATACAGTAGACATTTCAGAGCCGAAGACGGCGTCAACGGCAGCGGCGGTCTTTGTATGGGTAAACGCGGTGCGGATCTCACCGTTAAAGTCCCTGCGGGAACGGTTGTCAAGGACGCGGAAAACGGTCGTATAATCGTCGATATGTACGAAGACGGCTCGAAATACGTTCTTTTGAAAGGCGGTAAAGGCGGTAAAGGTAACGCAAAATTTTCGACCGCTACAAGACGTACGCCCGCGTTTTCTCAAAAGGGCGTTAAAACCAAAGAATACGCGATTATTCTCGAATTGAAGACCATAGCCGACGTAGGTCTCGTAGGGTTTCCTAACGTCGGCAAGTCCACTTTACTGTCCGTAATCAGTGCGGCTAAGCCGAAGATAGCGAACTATCACTTTACCACGTTATCACCCAATCTCGGCATTGTTAAAATGTACGACGACAGTTTTGTCGTGGCGGATATACCCGGACTTATCGAAGGGGCAAGCGCGGGAGCGGGGCTCGGACACGACTTTTTGCGTCATATAGAAAGAGTAAGACTTATCGTGCATGTAGTCGATTTATCGGGTAGCGAAGGGCGTAATCCGATAGAAGACTATAACACGATTAACAACGAGTTAAGTACATACAGTCCGAAACTCATAGGACTTCCGCAAATCGTAGTCGTCAACAAAATGGACTTAGTGAACGATGATAAAGTTTTGAGTGAATTTTCAAAAGCAATAGGAAAGGAAGTTTATCCCGTATCCGCGTTGAACAAGAGCGGAGTCAAGGAATTGATGGACAAAGTTTATTCGACGCTGTCCGAACTTCCGAAACCCGAACCCGAACCGTTTGAGCCTTACGACTTCGGAGCAGTGGATAACGAAGAGTTGACGATAGAAAAAATGGACGCCGACGTCTATGCCGTAAGCGGCGGAATAATCAACGTATTGTTAAGGTCGGTATCTATGGACGATTACGATTCGTTCAGATTTTTCCAAAAGGTGCTTAAAGATAAAGGCGTAATAAAGAAAATGAAAAACTTCGGAGTTAAAGAGGGGGACACCGTAATAATCGGCGACCTTGAATTTAATTTCATCGAATAGGAAGTGGATATATGCTTACGAGTAAACAAAGGAGTTATTTAAGAGGATTGGCGTCCGTAAAAGACGCCGTATATCAAATAGGGAAGTCGGGATTGCAGGATAATGTTTTGAAACAGCTTGACGACGCGTTGACGGCTCGCGAACTTATCAAAATCACCGTATTGAAAAATTGCGTTTCGACAGCAAAAGAACTTATCGGAGAACTTGCGTCAGCATTGAAAGCGGAGCCGGTCGCGGCAATCGGAGAGAAAATCATACTTTACAGATATTCTGTAAAAGACGGAATAAAACACATCGAGCTGCCTTAAACGAGAGGCGATTTTTTATTGTAATTAATCGAGCCTAATGCGTACAGCATAATCGACAACGTACCCGTTATTATATAGTATAAACGCATCGGCACTATGAAACTCAAAAGTATAAGACTCAGTCCGCCGAACAGTAAAGAGCGGTTGTGGGCTATTTTGAAATTAAATTTTCTTTTGATTTTCACCGCGTTTTGCGGATATGTTTTTTCGAGAGTCGGGAATAATGAATAATAACTTATCTCGTCCGTCGTTATCGGGAGATACGGTTTAACAGCGTTTACGGTATTATCGACGTCGGCGCAAATCAAAAACAGTTTATCGTATTTTTCTTTCGCCTTTTCTGCTACGGGCAGTACGTCTTTATAATTAATCGGCGTTAAAGAAATCATGGGATATACGGCGCAATTTTTGCCGTCTATATCGAGCGCGACGAAGTCGTTTTCTATTCTCGGATTTAACTCGGTTTTGAATACGTTTGCGAATCTGTCCAAACATTTGTTGACGGCGTAATACGCTTTTTGTTTATCGGCGCGCGTAATAAGCGTCTTATCGCGTTTCGGAATAAGATTTATAAGCGATTTACCGAGAATAAACACGATAGTGCTTATAGCTACCGAAAGAACGATATAATTGCTGACGTAAATCGATAAGGCGAGAAGTATAAGCCAAACAGCAATATTGATTATTATTCTGTCTACCGTTTTGAACATAATAAAATTATTGCCGTATTTCAATAAAATTTACCTTTCGGTATTGTAAAATATTTCAGATATTGTATAATTGAATTATGGTTAAACTCGTATTGTTCGGCGGAGCGTTCGACCCCGTGCACGTTGAGCATCAATCTTTATACGACGCAGTCGTCAAAGAATTGTCTTTCGATGAATTGATAATAATACCGTCTTATAATCCGCCGCACAAAACGGGCGGGCGTATGACGGACTTTGAAGACAGAGTGAATATGTTGCGCATTGCGTTTCCCGACGCGGTGATTTCCGATTACGAATACAGGAGCGGTAAAAAGAATTACACTTACGAAACGCTTAAACGTTTCAAGACGTCGGACAACGAAATATATTACGTTATAGGCGGCGACTGAACAACACGCCGCTCGAATTATCGAACTTACTTACGAAGGTAAAGACGTTTCGTCCACACTCGTTAGGTACTCGGTCGCTTTTAACGAGAATATATCCGACAAAGTACCCGAAGGTGTGGAGCGATATATATGCGAACATCGTTTGTACGAAGATTTCAGACCGCTTGTCGATAAAGTTAAATCGCTTGAAAGCGAAAGGACTTTCAATCACTCGAAAAACGTTGCGTTGACGGCATTAAAACTTAACGCAAAACTTAAACTCGATAACGATAAAGTATTTCTTGCCGCGCTGTTACATGACGTTGCAAAATACGACAAAGGGATATACGCCGTTCCCGAAAATTCGCTTGATACGCCCGTTGAACATCAGTTTGCGGGAAGTGAAAAAGTCAAAACGCTCGGAATTACGGATGAAGACGTAATTAACGCAATCAGGTATCATACGACGGGTAAACCCGAAATGACAAATCTTGAAAAACTCATATATTTATCCGATATGATATCTTACGAGCGGGACTTCGACGGGGTGGACGAATTGAGACGTATAGTCGATAATGACTTTGAAGAAGGTTTCAAAGCGTGTCTTAAACATAATTATGATTATTTAATCGAAACCAAAGCGGAAGAAGATATATACCCTTTAACCGTTAAGGCATACAATTATTACATTAAGGAGAAATCAAATTGACACCACAGGAAACAGCCGAACTCGTTTGTGAAGTTTTGGCGGACAAAAAGGCGAACGACATCGTAACACTCGATATAACCGATATGACGGTTATTGCGGACTATTTCGTAATAGCGTCGGGAAGGTCAACCACGCAAGTCAAAGCGCTTGCGGACTATGTGGACGAAAAGTTCAGCGTACTCGGAATCGAACCTTTGAGACGTGAAGGCATAAGCGAAGGCAGATGGGTAGTTTTGGACTACGGCTCGGTAATAGTGCATATATTTAACGATGAGACGCGTATGTTCTATTGTTTGGAGCGGCTTTGGAATAACGGCGCAAACGTAAAAAAATACGAACAATGAATTTTGCGGAAATTATCGAAAAAAAGAAACGCGGCGGCGTTCTTGAATATGAAGAGCTTAAATACGCAATCGACGGATATGTAAGCGGAGAAGTCGCCGATTATCAAATGTCGGCGTTACTGATGGCGATATTCATTAACGGTATGGAGGACAGTGAAATTTTCGCAATGGCGGACGTAATGCGCCATAGCGGAGACGAGCTTGATTTAAGCGTCATTAACGGCGTTTGCGTTGATAAGCACAGTACGGGCGGTATGGGAGACACGACGACGCTCATAGTCGCGCCTACCGTCGCGAGTTTGGGACTTAAATTCGCAAAGATGAGCGGTCGCGGACTCGGGGTTACGGGCGGTACGATAGATAAACTTGAAAGTATACGCGGCTTCAAAACGACGTTAAGCGGCGACGATTTTATCAAACAAATTAACGATATAGGCGTTGCGGTTATCGAACAGAGTACGAACCTGTGTCCTGCCGATAAAAAGTTATATGCGTTGCGCGACGTAACGGGTACGGTTGACAGCATACCTCTTATTGCCGCAAGTATAATGAGTAAGAAACTTGTCAGCGGAAGCGATTACATATTTTTAGACGTCAAATGCGGAAACGGCGCGTTTATGAAAGACATCTCGTCGGCACTCAAACTTGCCGTAAAAATGAAGACAATCGGCGAAAGTGCAGGGAAAAACGTTGAGTTTGTCGTTTCCGATATGAACGAACCGTTATCCGACTACATAGGCAATGCGGTTGAAGTATACGGCGCGTTGGAAGTATTATCGGGAAAGAAGTGTAAACTTTACGAACTGAGTCGCCACATAAGCGCGAAACTTTTATCTATGGCGAAAAACATCAAATTCGGCGATGCGCTCAAAGAAGTGGACGGCGTTATAGAACGCGGAGAAGCAAAGGCAAAGTTTTTCGAGTTTATCGAAGCGCAAGGCGGAATTATAGAAAACGAAAACGAATTATTATGTGACAGCGTTGATGTTATGGCAAGCGCGACGGGATACGTTAAGTCGATAAACTGCAATAAACTCGGAAGAATCGTATGCGATATGGGTGGCGGAAGACTTAAAAAAGGCGACGTTATAGACGCTAAGGTCGGGTTGAAAATTCTCAAACGAGTGGGAGACCAAGTGCGTATCGGTGAGACGATAGCAAAACTGTTTTACAGCAAAAGCAGTCAAAAGCGTTTCGCTCAAGACGTACAAAACTGTTATTCGATTACCGATAAGCCGACCGAAAAACTCAAACTTTTGATTGACACGCGCGACTGCCGGTATTTATAATACATATTATGAAACTTAACGAAATGATAGAGCATACGTTATTAAAGAGCAACGCAAACGAAACGACGCTCAAAAAGTTGTGCGACGAAGCCGTGGAAAACGGTTTTTTCGGCGTATGCGTTAATCCTTTATATGTTAAATTTTGTCACGATTATCTTAAAGGTAAAAACGTGAAAGTGGTGACGGTTATAGGTTTTCCTTTGGGTGAGAACAAAACCGAAACCAAAGTATTTGAAGCAAAAGCGGCGGTATCGGACGGTGCGGACGAAGTCGATATGGTAATAGCCGTATCGAAATTGAAGTCGGGTGATTACGATTACGTTCGCAATGACATTAAAGCCGTCAAAGACGCAACGGGCGTCAATCTCAAAGTTATTCTCGAAACCGCAACGCTTACCGACGGCGAGATAGTCAAGGCGTGCGAACTTGCCGAAGAAGCAGGCGCCGACTTTGTGAAAACGTCTACGGGTTTTGTTGGTGGCGGTGCAAGTATCGAAGCCGTTCGTATTATGAAAAAGACGGTGGGCGACAGGCTCGGCGTCAAAGCGAGCGGCGGTATCCGCGATAAAGATTTTGCTTCGGAACTCGTCAAAGCGGGTGCAACAAGACTCGGTACGAGCTCGGGCGTTGATATTTGTAAATAAAGAAATAAAATTCGTATATTATTTGGGGCAAAGCGTAATTCTTTGACCGGCGGTAAAGTCCGCGAGCGCAAGCCGATAAGGTGAAATTCCTTAACCGACGGTACAGTCCGGATGGAAAAATCCCGATAATATCGGGATTTTATTTTTTCGGAGGTAATATATGAAATCTTCAACCTACAAAATTTGCGTTCTCGGAATAATGGGCGCGCTTTCAAGCGTGCTTGCGCTTGTCGTAAGGTTTCCGATTTTTCCGCAAGTTGCATTTCTCGAATACGATATGGCGGACGTGCCGATATTCTTATCGACGTATATGTTCGGCTCCGTAAGCGGACTGATACTTGCAGCGATTGTATGTTTGATACAAGGCTTTACCGTTTCCGCGTCGTCAGGTATATACGGAATTATTATGCACTTTATTGCGACGGGTACATACGTTTTTGTATCGGGATTGATTTATTCCAAACACAGAAATATCAAAGGCGCAATCGTCGCTCTCGTGTCGGGCTCTCTTGCGTGGGTACTTGTAATGATTCCCGCAAATCTTATCATAACGCCTTTATTTATGGGCGTAACCGTCGAAGTCGTTCTTGACTTGCTTTTATGGATAGTATTGTTTAATCTTATAAAGGCGTTCGGTAACAGTTTAATCACGTTTCTGCTTTATAAACGTATGAGTATTCTATTCAAAAAACTTTTCAGAGTCGAAGATAAGAAAAAGGCGGTTGCTGCCGATAGCGACAGTCAAACGTCGCTAAACGAAATCAAATCGGCTGACAAGTCCGACGACGATAATCGTAAAATATCTTGAACAACAGAGGAAATTATAAAGCGTAAGTAACGACTAAAACGATTGCAATAGTTCATATAAAGATTTATAATCTTTGTATGAAATATGTAAGTCACAGCGTTAAAGACACTATGCATATTGCCGAGAATCTGGCGTCGAAGTTTATCGGCGGAGAAGTCGTTTTGTTAAACGGCGACTTGGGCGCAGGCAAAACCGTATTTACGAAAGGTATTGCGCTCGGACTTAAAGTAAACGATTTGATAACAAGTCCGACGTTTACGATTGTCAGAGAATACTACGGCGAAAAGTTAAGATTGTATCACTTCGATATGTATCGTGTTGAAGACGAAGACGAATTATACGAGCTTGGTTTGGACGAATATTTTAATGACTGTTCGGTTTGCGTTATCGAGTGGAACAAGATAAAAATCAATGCGGAAAAAGTTTTTATCGTCGATATAAAACGTATCGACGATAACGAAAGGGAAATAACGGTAAATGAAAATTTTAGCGCTTAATACCGTAACGTCAAAACTAAGCGTTGCGCTCGATAAAGACGGCGAAATATATTCGTATTCCGATGCGGAGAGCAATCACGCGCATTCTGTTAAAATTATGGGCGCAATCGATGACGTGCTTAAAAGGGCGCGGGTATCTCTTAACGATATAGACGTATTTTCGGCGGTTATCGGACCGGGTTCGTTTACGGGTATTCGTATCGGCGTGTCCGTAATCAACGCTTTTGCGCTGGCTATGAACAAGCCCGCAATAGCGGTAACAATTTTCGATACCGTAAAATATAATGGACAGCGAAGGCTCGTTATGTTTAACGCGCGTCATAACAATTTTTACGTTGCAAGGTCCGAAGGTATGCGTAAAGAACTGCTCGGAGTGTTGACGGCGGACGAACTTAACGGCTATAAAGAAGACAAAACAATAATAGACGAAAACTATATTCCCGATCCGCAGGACTTAATTGACGCGGTTAAATATCGGACGGATAACAACGAATACGATTTTGCGCCGTTATATATGCGCGAGACGGAAGCGGAGCGAAAATGCAAATAAGACGTATGACGAGTGCCGACGTTGACGCGGTTGCGGCTATCGAAAACGAGTCGTTCGAATTTCCGTGGAGCAAACGGTCGCTTAAAGACGAACTTATTAATCCGATTGCAACGTATTTGGTCGTATGCGATAACGACGGTGCGGTATGCGGTTACGGCGGATACCTTAAAGTTTCGGACGAAGCGTATATTACGAACATTGCCGTAAAATCGAGCGAACGGAATAAAGGTTACGGTTCTTTAATAATCAAAGCACTTATCGACGAGGCGCGAATAAGCGGCGTTAAAGCAATAACGTTGGAAGTAAGAGTCGGCAACGTTATTGCTATTAAAATCTATCAAAGTTTCGGGTTTAAGAGCGTCGGAATAAGACCTAAGTTTTATCCTGACGGCGAAGACGCCGAAATATATTGGCTGACTTTATAGGAGCGAATTATCAACTACATAACAATAGGCGAGGGAAAACCCGTTGTGCTGCTGCACGGATGGGGCGGAAATCACGAATCAATGCTATGCGTTGCGAAACGGCTTAAAGGCGTAAAGTGTATAATTCCCGATCTTATAGGTTTCGGAGTTTCGCCGCATCCCGATTACGCGCTTAAAGTAGACGACTATGTAAACGCGGTTATCGAGATGCTCGATAAAGAACGCATAAGTCGCGCGTGCTTTATTTGTCACTCGTTCGGTGCGCGCATAGGTATAAAACTTGCCGCGCAATATAATGAGCGCGTAAGCGGTTTGATACTTACGGGCGCGGCGGGAATAAAACCGAGACGAAAACCGATGTACTATATCAAGGTATTCTCGTATAAGGTTAAGAAACGTTTCGGAATATCGACAAAAAACGCAGGTTCATCTGATTATCAGGCGTTAAGCGACTGTATGAAAGGCACGTTTATCAACGTTGTTAACGAAGACCTGACGCCGTATCTCAATCGAATCACGACCGATACGCTTATAGTTCAGGGCGAGCGGGATACGGAAACGCCGATGTATATGGCGGAGATTATGAACAGGCGAATACTTTCGAGTTCGCTGATTGTCTTAAAAGGCGTAGGACATTTTGCTTACGTTGACAGAATCGGTGAATTTTCGGCGATAGCAAACAGTTATATCGATGCGATAAAATAAGGAGTTTTATGATGGACGGAGTATATTTGACGTTAAGTTTAATTAATGCGTTCGTTTTATGTTTGACTGCGTATAAATTTTTTCAGACGTTACAACTTAACAATTATAAACTCAATAAATTTATAGGTTGGTTTAAGAATACCAACGGTAAGTATTTTTCGCGTCTTGCAATAATGAGCCTTATGTCATCGGCTGTAATACTTGTTATAAATACGCTTTTCGGAGAATATTTCGACGGTGCGTTAAAGTGGCTCGGGCTTATGTTCTATTTTGCGATATTTATTTGTTTTATAACGTATGAAAGTAAATTGCCGAAGAAAAAACCCCTTGCGTTCACATCGCGCGTTATGAGACTGTATTCCGTTCTTTTTATACTTGCCTACGCATTTACCTTAGGTGTATTGTTATTGTCCGCCGAGCTTGTTAAACTTTCGGGATTTTTTACGACTTTCGACTATATGGCAATATCGTTATCACCGATAGTACTTCCGTTTCTTACGTTGTTGTCGGCACTTATTATGATGCCGTACGAAAGGATGAGATACGTTCATTACAAGAAAAAGTCATATCGCGTTTTGCAAGATCGGAAAGATTTGATAAAAATCGGTATTACGGGCAGTTACGGCAAGACCTCGGTTAAAAACTTTTTGGCTCAAATGCTTGCTGAAAAATACATCGTTCACGCAACGCCGTCGAGTTATAATACGCCTATGGGTATTTCAAAATCGGTGTCGAAATTAAAAGACGAAGATGAAATATTCATAGCCGAGATGGGAGCGAGAAACTTGGGAGACATTGTGGAGTTATGCGCGCTTGTAGAGCCGAAATATGCGATTATTACCGGAATAGGCAATCAACATCTCGAAACTTTCCGTACGGAAGAAAACATCAGAAGAGAAAAATTCGAGCTTGTCAAATCGCTTGATTCAGACGGTTTTGCGGTTATATCGAGCGACAGCGCGGGTAGCGTTGAGATGATGGCGCGGACGACAAAATGCGAAAAAGTGCTTGCCGGTATCGATGGGGAAAACTTATTCGCAAAAGCGAAAGATATAAATTGCGGTAAAGGCGGCAGTACGTTCGTTTTATCGATTGACGGGAAAGACGTCGAGTGTTCGACAGTGCTTCTCGGTAGACATAATATCTCCAATATTGTTGTAGCGGCAGCGCTTGCATATCGATTAGGCGTAGCCGTTGAAGATATAGCGGACGCGATTTCCGAACTGAAACCTGTTTTACATAGACTTGAACTTATAGAGAATACGAATAATATTACGGTTATCGACGACACGTTTAACGCAAGCGTCGAAGGAACGCAAGCCGCACTTGAAACGCTCAATATGTTTGACGGACGTAAAATAATAATAACTCCCGGACTTGTCGAGTTGGGCGTTCGAGAGAAACAAATCAATAAAGAATTCGGCGCGCGTATCGCAAAAGTCGCCGACAAAGTATATTTAATAGGTCAAATACGTTCTGCTCCTATCAAAGACGGTTTATCGGAGAGCGGTTTCGACGAGAATATGATAGAAGTTTACAATTCGCTTAAAGACGTAAAGTCAATTCTCAAAAAGGAACTTAAAGCCGGTGACGTAGTACTTTGGGAGAACGATTTACCCGACGATTACAATGAGAATTAAGTAACGCACGTTTCCTTTCCGACATAATATGAAAGTGGGAGGGAGAATATGCTTAAATTGGGAATTTTTTTCGGCGGAGAAAGTTGTGAACACGATATTTCGATAATTACGGCGTTACAAGTACTCGAAAACGCGGATAAATCGAAATATGATGTAATACCGATATATATACGCAACGGCGTATGGTATACGGGTGAAATGGATTCCGTGGAGTTTTTCAAGAATTTCGACAAATCAAAGAAAAAAGAAATAATATTAAGCGGCAATCAATTATATTCAAAGACTAAATTCGGGAAATTTGCAAGGTACAAAAAAATCGATGTTGCGTTTATAGCAAATCACGGCGGAGACGGCGAAAACGGCGATCTGCAAGGTTTGCTTGAAGTAAACGGAATAGCTTATACCTCGTGCGACGTCTATTCGTCCGCACTTTGTATGGATAAGGATAAACTGAAAAAGCGGCTTGAAAGTTCGGGCTACCCGACAGTCGCCGGCGTGACGCTCAAAAGGTCCGAATATAACGATAAGAAATCAAAAAGTTTCGTTAACGCCGTTCGCAAGTTATCATATCCGCTGATCGTTAAACCCGCAACGCTCGGTTCGAGTATAGGTATAACGGTTGCCGAAAACCGCGCGCAGTTGAATAATGCGCTTACGACGGCGTTTTGTTATGACGATAAAGCGTTAATCGAAAAGTACATAAGAAGAAACAGCGAATACAGTTGCGCGTGTTGTACCGGCGAAGACGGAAACGTTATAGTCAGCGCGATAGAAAAACCGCTCAGTAAAGCGGCGATATTAAGTTTTGCCGATAAGTATTCAAGCGGTGGGAAAAACGATATTAAACGTGAGATGCCCGCAAAAATCGATTATGAGTCGGCAAGTGAAATTCGCGATATTACGAGACGTTTATACGAAACGCTGGGACTTTTCGGCGTCGTTCGAATCGACTATATTTACGACGAAGACGAACGAAAGTTATATGTAAACGAAATAAATACCGTTCCGGGTTCGATTGCGTACTATTTGTTTGAAGAGTGCGGAATATCGTTTGAACGGTTAATCGATATGATGACGGACGCGGCACTCAAACGTTACGAAGAGAAAAACAAAAATCTCAAAACGTATATTTCAAACGTTCTTGAAGGGAATTTTGAAATTTCCAAGTAAAATCACTTTATTGTTTTTAATTTACACGTTATAATAAAGAAAAACTTTATGTAGGTACATTATGGAGAAAATCAAGATGAAAACGCCGATTGTCGAAATCGACGGCGATGAAATGACAAGAATAATATGGGCGGATATCAAAGAGATATTGCTCAAACCGTATATCGAACTCAACACGTTATATTTTGATCTCGGATTACAGAACAGAGACAAGACGGACGATCGGGTAACGATTGAAGCGGCGGAAGCGATTAAAAAATACGGTGTCGGCGTTAAATGCGCAACCATTACGCCCAATGCTCAACGCGTTACCGAGTATAATTTGAAGAAAATGTGGCCGAGCCCGAACGGCACGATAAGAGCTATTCTCGACGGTACGGTTTTCCGTGCGCCTATTATGGTCAAAGGAATAGAACCGCTTGTTTCAAATTGGAAAAAGCCGATAGTAATAGCCCGTCACGCATACGGAGATATTTATAAAAATTCCGAGCTTAAAGTCAACAAGGGCAGTAAGGCTGTATTGACCGTAACGGACGGAAGCGGTTGCGTTGTCGAAAAAGAGATATTTAATTTTGAAAAGTCGGACGGCGTAATATGCGGAATGCATAACACCGACAAAAGTATAGCGAGTTTTGCGAGAAGCTGTTTTAATTACGCTCTCGGAGTAAAACAGGATCTTTGGTTTTCGACAAAAGATACCATTTCGAAGATATACGACCATAGATTCAAGGATATTTTTAACGAGATTTTCGAAAACGAGTATAAAGCGGAATACGAGAAAGCGGGCATAACATATTTCTATACGCTTATCGACGATGCGGTTGCGCGTGTTATAAGAAGCGATGGCGGATTTGTATGGGCGTGTAAAAATTACGATGGAGACGTAATGAGCGATATGCTTGCAACGGCGTTCGGAAGTCTTGCCATGATGACGTCCGTACTTGTTTCACCTGACGGAAAGTATGAATACGAAGCGGCGCACGGAACGGTAACGAGACACTATTATAAATATTTGAAAGGAGAGCCGACGTCCACAAACTCGGTAGCGACTATATTTGCATGGAGCGGTGCGTTGAGAAAGAGAGGAGAGCTTGACGATAATGCGGAGCTTGTCGCTTTTGCCGATAAACTCGAACAAGCTACGCTCAAAACGATAGAGAGCGGTATAATGACGGGGGATCTTGCGCTTATTTTTAATGGCAAGTCAACAAAGGTCGGAACACGTGAATTTTTGGAAGCCGTAGCGTCCAATCTTTGATTACTTGTAACTTGCGATGATTGACTTGCAAACGTCGTATATTTTGTCTTTGATTCTTTTGGGAGAAACTACGCTTATTTCATTGCCGAAACTCAGCAGTTTGCCGATAAGTTCGGCATTTTCTTTTATTTCCGCGCGCGCCGTGCATTTATCGTTTTCAACTGTTACCGATTCGATACCGAGCCACTCTTCTATATCGTAACGCACTTTATGCGAACAATTCAATATAAGCTCGACAGTCGGCTCGTTGGAGTCGGATCCGAGAGTCCATGGTTTGTTTTGCGGGAACGAGCGTTTTTCATACGGCGTATCGTTAGGCGCGATTTTTGTTATTCGACTTAATTTGAAGGTTTTGAAACTTTGTTTTAAGCGACAGTATGCGTAAACATACCAAACTGAGTTTTTTAACAAGAAAAGATACGGTTCGATTTCTCGTACGGAAACCGAATTGCCTCTGTCATGATATTCGATTGTAACGCTTTCGGACTTATTGATCGCTTGTTCGATTACATTTGCTTTTGAACGGTATTTTTTAAGATCTCCCCATGCGCCGCCGTCCACAACGATTTTATCGCTTTCCAATATGTTACATGCAGTCGAACAGTTTGCCGTTGCGTTCAGTTTTGCCGTCAATACTTCGTAGTTTGCAAAGTCGGGCTTGTCGATTTTGAGAATTTCTATTGCGGAGACGAGGTCTTTCATTTCTTTTTTCGTAAAGTACATTGCGTCGAGTTTATAATCGGGAATAATTGATATTCCGCCGTTTTTACCCGTTTGAGAACAGATAGGTATGCCGGCTTCGGCAAGTACGTTTACGTATCGGAAAACAGTCCGAGTCGATACTTTGAATTTTTCCGCAAGATAAGACGATTTAACTTGTTTTGAGTTTAGAAGTTCAATTAAAATTCCGAAAACGATAGGTATATTCATCAGTTTGCCTCACATTGATAATTATATAATTCCGACTGACAGTTGTCAACATTGCTTTTGTAATTCAGAAGTATACGAAATTAAATTTTTTCATAAATTATAAAAAATATATTTTAATATAGTTGCAAAATGGTTTTATCAAGATGTATACTTTAATAAATATTTTTTACAATAACAAGGAGAATGCTTTATGAACAGCTATTGTCAATCCGTTTTGGAAAATTTGAAAATCAAGAATCCCAACGAGCCTGAATTTCATCAGGCGGCAACCGAAATACTCGAGTCAATATCTCCCGTATTCGACAAACATCCCGAATATGAAAAGGCGGCTTTACTCGAACGGTTTGTTGAACCCGAAAGAGTAATTATGTTCCGCGTACCGTGGGTGGACGATGCGGGCAAAATGCACGTTAACAAAGGTTACAGAGTACAATTCAACAGTGCAATCGGACCGTACAAGGGGGGTATAAGATTACATCCGTCGGTTAATCTTTCGATTATCAAATTTTTAGGGTTTGAACAGATTCTCAAAAATTCTTTGACAAGTTTACCTATCGGTGGCGGCAAAGGCGGCAGCGACTTCGATCCCAAAGGAAAGAGCGATAACGAAATAAGAACGTTCTGTCAAAGTTTTATGACCGAACTTTATCGTCATATCGGCGCCGACACGGACGTACCCGCAGGAGATATAGGTACGGGCGCAAGAGAGATAGGTTACTTATTCGGACAATATAAGCGTATTGCAAACGAGCACGTCGGAGTATTGACGGGCAGAGGTTTGTCTTATGGCGGAAGTCTTGCGAGAAAAGAAGCGACCGGTTACGGTTTGGTATACTTGACGCAAGAAATGCTTGCTACGAAAGGCGAGAGTTTCAATGGTAAGAACGTAGTCATATCGGGCTCCGGTAACGTAGCGATATACGCTGCCGAAAAGGCTATGACGCTCGGCGCAAAGGTTGTTGCTATGTCCGACAGTAACGGTTACGTTTACGATCCCGACGGGATTGACCTTGCGGTTGTCAAGAAAATTAAAGAAGTTGAGAGAAAGAGAATATCAGAATACGTTAAATACCGCAAGAGTGCTAAGTACACCGAAGGATGCAGAGAGATTTGGACTGTTAAATGCGATGTGGCTTTGCCTTGCGCAACGCAAAACGAACTCGACATCAAAGGTGCTGAGGCACTTGTTAAAAACGGCGTAATCGCAGTAGGCGAGGGTGCAAATATGCCTTCAACTCCCGAAGCGGTTGCTACATTCCAGAACGCCGGCGTTCTCTTTGCTCCGGCTAAAGCGGCAAACGCAGGCGGTGTTGCTAC
>ONBF01000034.1 GCA_900315995.1 uncultured Eubacteriales bacterium | reverse complement strand
GTTTGTCGGCGACTATGGAAGAGTGGCTTATGTCCGCAGAGTATATTATGAGTGAGGGTAACGACAGAATTATCCTTTGTGAACGCGGAATAAGAACTTATGAGACGTATACGCGTAATACGCTCGACTTATCGGCGATACCGCTTATGAAAGAGAAGACGCACCTGCCGATAATCGTCGATCCGTCTCACGCGTCCGGTATCTCTCGACTTGTACGACCGATGTCGCTTGCGTCGGCGGGTGCGGGTGCGGACGGACTTATGATAGAAGTGCATAACGATCCGTCTCACGCGCTTTGTGACGGCGCGCAAAGTTTGCGACCCGAACAGTTCGACGAAGTTATGAAAGCCATCGGGAACATATTGCCCGTTGTTGATAAAAAATTAAATTAAAGGATAAATATGATAGTTGCTATATACGGACTGGGACTTATAGGCGGCTCGATAGGCAGAGCCGCGCTATCTAAGACCGAACATAAAATATACGGCGCGGATATTGATAAGTCGGCGGTACTTAAAGCGAAGATGCTCGACGCGATAACCGATGAGCTTACGGACGACGCGCTTAGGAGAGCCGACCTTGTCGTGTTTGCCGTCAATCCGCGCACGGCAATCAGGTTAATGTACGACGTTTGTCCGAAACTGAAAAAGGGCGCGACTGTTATCGACTGTTGCGGTAACAAGCGTAACGTCGTTGCGGCAATGGATAAACTGAACGCGGAATACAAGGATATAGGTTTTATAGCGACGCATCCGATGGCGGGACGGGAGTTTTCGGGGGTTGAACACTCGACGGCGAAACTGTTTGAGAAGTCTTTCGTGATAGTTACGCCCGTACACTCGGGGATAAATGATTTTCAAAAGGTAAAATCGTTTTACACGGAACTCGGTTGCGACGGAATAACCGTGGCTACTGCCGATGAACACGACGAAATGATTTCGTACACGTCTCAGCTTGCGCACGTTCTTTCGTCCGCGTACGTCAAAAACCCGTTGTCGTCGAAACACGCGGGGTTCAGTGCCGGAAGTTTCAAAGATTTAACGAGGGTAGCCCGTCTTAACCCGAAAATGTGGAGTGAACTTTTTATCGACAACGGCGACAAACTGTGTCCGCAGATAGATTATTTAATAGACAGATTGAAAGAATACAGAGACGCGATTGAGAATAAAGATTGCGAACGGTTGAACGCTTTACTTCAAGACGGCGTTGACAAGAAAGCCGTTGCCGAAAAGGCGATTAAGGATAAGAGAAAGGAGAGTTGATATGAAAGTCCTTGAAGTCGGAACCGAGAAGCCGTATTTAATCAAAATCGGTAAAGGTATATTGCGCGACATCGGAAGAGAGTGCGCAACGCTTTTCAAGAGTGCCGAAAAGGTGCTTGTTGTTACCGATTCAAACGTTGCGCGTCTGTATTTGAATACTGTTAAGTCGTCGATTGAGACAAACGGTTTTGCCGTATACGATTATGTATTTTCGGCGGGCGAAGAAAGTAAGACCGTGCATACCTATATCGGAATCGTAGAGTGGGCGGCGGAGTGCGGATTGTGTCGTGACGATGTTATTGTTGCGTTAGGCGGCGGAGTAGTCGGTGATCTTGCGGGCTTTGCGGCGGCGACGTATATGCGCGGAATAAGATACATTCAAGTGCCTACAACGCTGCTTGCCGCCATTGACTCTTCAATAGGCGGAAAAACGGGTTTTGACTTGAAATACGGAAAGAATTTAATCGGCGCGTTTCATCAGCCGTCGGGCGTGTATTTCGATACGGAAGTTTTGAAAACGCTCCCCGAAAAAGAGCGTAAAAACGGTTTCGGCGAAGGCGTAAAATACGCCGTGCTTGCAGGCGGAGCGATAAGAGATATATTGCTTAAAGGTTTAAGCGACAGCGATACGGAAGAGTTTTGCGCGCTGTGCGCCGCATATAAGGCGGACGTCGTAGCGCGTGACGAGAAGGAAGGCGGTTTAAGGCAGTTACTTAATTTGGGACACACCATAGCGCATGCGGAAGAGAAGTTATCACACTATACGGTTGCGCACGGAGAGTCCGTTGCCGCAGGCATAAAGATAATGTCAAAAGCCGCGTATAACGTAGGTAAACTAAAAAAAGCGGAATACGACGAAATTATTGAAATGCTTGAATTATCGGGACTTGATCGCGAACCGCAGTACACTGTCGACGACATTGTCAAAGCCGCAACGTCGGATAAGAAAGTACATAATGACGGTATCAATGTGGTGACCGTTGCGGGTATCGGAAACTGTCACATTGAAAAAATGAGTTTTGAACAATTTCGGGAGTACATCAAGTGATAGTCAGGATAAGTCCGTCAAACTTAAAAGGTACTCTTTGCGTGCCGTCGTCAAAGTCCGTTGCTCACCGTGCTTTTATTGCCGCGGCGTGTTCAGACGCGCCTACGCTTATTAAAGGCAATTTGACAGGCGACGACGTAAACGCGACGTTAGTCGCACTCGTATCACTCGGCGCAAAGGCTCGTAAAACGAGCGATGGCTTATTGATAACGCCGATAGGAGATAATCTCGTTAAAACCGTAAAAATAAACGCGGGGGCAAGCGGTTCGACGTTAAGGTTTATATTGCCGCTCGTTGCGTCGCTCGGAGTAAGCGCAACGATTGACGGCACGAAAAGGCTTGCCGAACGTCCGATAGGCGAACTGCTTGATGTATTGAGAAAGCACGGAATAACCGCGGACGGCGACAAACTGCCTTTGACTGTCGGCGGAAAACTTACGGGCAATCAGTTTACGATAAACGCAAGCGTCAGCTCGCAATATGTAAGCGGACTTTTGCTTGCGCTGCCTAATATAAACGGCGGAACAGTCGAAACGGTCGGAAATATCGTAAGCAAAGATTATCTTGATATTACCTTATCGGTAATGCGCGACTTCGGCATTGACGTTTACGAACGTGACGGAATATTTACGGCAGACGGCGCATACAAGTCTCCGAGAGAGTATATAGTCGAGAGCGATTGGAGCTCCGCAGGTTTTTTCATTGTGGCGGGAGCGAAAGGAGATATAACGCTTAACGGGCTTAACATAAATTCAACGCAAGGTGATAAAGCGATTTTGAACGCGCTTAAAGCGTTCGACGCGGATATAACTGCGGATAAAGTTGTAAGAATAAAGAGCAATAAACTCAACGCGTTTACGTTTGACGTTAACGATTGTCCCGATACTGCGCCCGCGCTTGCCGTGCTTGCCGCGTTTTCAAACGGTACGAGTGTACTCAAAAATACGGAAAGGTTAAAAGCGAAAGAGAGCGACCGCGCAAAAGAAACGGTAAAGATGCTGACCGCGTTTGATATAAAGTGCGTTGACAAAGGAAACGAAATCGAAATAACGGGCGGTGCGCTTCACGGGTGCGAGATTGACTTACCCGACGATCATCGTATAGCGATGGCGGCGGCGATTGCCGCAAGTTACGCGCAAGGCGATACGATATTACACGGTGCGGAGTGCGTAAACAAGTCGTATCCTTCGTTTTTCGAAGATTTGAAAAGAGTAGGAGGGAAAGTAAATGTTCTCACCGTTTGAAAAGATAAAAGTCGAAATATTCGGCGCGTCTCACGCCGACGAAATAGGAGTTAGGCTTACGGGTATACCGCGCGGAGAAAAGGTGGACGTCAAAGCGGTGCAAGCGTTCGTAGATTCGAGAAAGGCAAGCGATAACGTTTGGAGTACTCCGCGTAAAGAGCCCGACGAAGTTATTATAAAGTCGGGCATCATAGACGGCGTGACGGACGGAAACAAGATACTTGCGGTAATTAAGAATAAAGCGCAACGCTCGTCCGATTACAGTCCGTATAGACTTACTCCACGTCCTTCGCACGCCGATTACGTAGCGATAGTCAAAGATAAAGAAAATGCGGACTTAAACGGTGGCGGAAGGTTTTCGGGGCGTATGACCGCGCCGATTTGTATAGCCGGCGGAATAGTCATCGAAATACTCGAACGTAACGGTATAGAGATAGGCGCGTATGTATCCGAAGTAGGCGGAGTTAAAGGTAGGAGTTATAACGACGCGGAAATAACGATGGACGAAATAATCAAGGCGCATTGCGAAAACGATTTTGCGTTGAGCAATACCGGCGCAATGATTGATAAAATCAAAGAGTGCGCGATGCGTGGCGACAGCGTAGGCGGAAAAGCAGAGTGTATCGTATACGGTCTGCCCGTCGGTGTCGGCGACGCTCTCTTTGACGGGCTCGAAAGTAAAATATCGGCGGCGGTATTCGCGGTGCCTGCCGTTAAGGCGGTCGAGTTCGGTTTGGGATGTGGCTTTTCGGGCGCGTGCGGAAGCAATGTAAACGACGCGTTTTGCGTAGTTGATAAAAAAATAAAAACGGTGACTAACAACAACGGCGGGATCAACGGCGGTATAAGCAACGGTATGCCTTTGACCGTGCGCGCAACGTTAAAACCCACGCCGTCGATAAGCATACCGCAGAAGACGGTAAACTTAGAGACCATGCAAGAGACGACGATAGAGATTAAAGGCAGACACGACGCGTGCATAGTACCGCGCGCGGTCGCAGGGATAAAAGCGTGCGTTGCGCTTGCCGTATACGACGCTATGCTCAAAGAGAATTTATTAAAATGAGGTATTAATATGACGCTTGACGAAATCAGACGAAAAATAGACGTGTGCGACGACGAAATAGTCAAACTTTATAAGGAGCGTATGACGCTTGTAAAAGACGTCGCCGAAGTAAAGAAAGCAAGCGGTCTTCCGACCGAAAACACGGGACGAGAAAGGCAGGTGCTGAACCGCGTAACCGCAACTCTTCCCGATGAACTCAAACTGTACGCAAAGCAGGTATTCGATACGATGTTTTCGACCGCAAAAGCGTACGAAACGGGAATTATCAACACGGAGTCTCCGACGAGAAAACTTATCGAAGACGCTCTTAAAGAGAGCGGAGCATATCCCGTTTCCGCAACGGTTGCGTGTCAAGGAATAGAAGGCGCATACTCTCAGCAAGCGGCGGAGAAACTCTTTTCTATTCCGAATATAATGTACTTTAAGGATTGGAACGCCGTGTTCGGCGCGGTCGAAAAAGGGCTTTGCGAGTACGGCGTGTTGCCTATCGAAAACAGCACGGCGGGCAGCGTAAACAAAGTTTACGACCTTTTGCAAATGCATAACTCGTATATTACGCGTTGCGTAAAACTGCGTATTGCGCACTCATTGCTTGCGATAAACGGTACGAGTATAAAAGATATAAAGGAAGTTATTTCGCACGAGCAGGCGATTAATCAGTGTTCCAAGTTTTTGACAAAGTTTAAGGACGTTAAAATTACGCGCTGTGACAATACGGCGACGGCAGCGAAACTCGTTGCCGAACGTAACGAAAAGGGCGTAGCGTGTATATGCTCGAAAGATTGCGCTGCGATATACGGCTTAAAGGTAATTGAAAACGAAGTGCAGGATAACAGTTATAATTATACGAGATTTATAGCGGTATCGAAGAAAATGAAAATTTTCGACGGCGCGAAAAAAATTTCGATACTCGTATCTCTGCCGCACGAAACGGGAAGTCTTAATAAACTCTTAAACAGGTTTTCCGCGTTGGGACTTAATCTTACCAAACTCGAATCTCGTCCGATAGGCTCGTCTCCGTTTGAATTTGCGTTTTATTTCGATTTTGAAGCGGATATAAGACGCGCGGATATTCAAAATCTTATTGCCGAACTCGATAACGGGTGTGAAAAATTCGTCTTTTTGGGCGGATACGAAGAATTATAATATATTGAAACGCGAAACAAGCCGACGATTTCGCAGATTTTTTTCGTATTGATAATTATGTCGATACGAAAATTTAATTCAGTTAATAAATGTTGTTTATTTGCTTGCGGGAAATAACGTTATATGCTATACTTATATCTCGCAAGACAATAATGCGGGAGTGATTCAGTGGTAGAATGCCACCTTGCCAAGGTGGAAGTCGCGGGTCCGAATCCCGTCTCCCGCTCCAAAGCGTGTGCCATTAGCTCAGTTGGTAGAGCACCTGACTCTTAATCAGGGTGTCCAGGGTTCGAGTCCCTGATGGCGCACCATTTTTATGAAAATTTATACTAAGGAGATAAATTATGTATTGTAGTAAATGCGGTGCTGAAATTAATGATGAAGCGGTGATTTGTCCCAAATGCGGTTGTGAAACGGGATATAAGAAAAAGTCTGTCGATAATACCAACGAAACTTTGAGAATGGTAGCTAAGATATTTATGCTTATTTCGACGATAGCGATAGGGTTTTTATTTTTTATTTTATTTATGAGTATTAGTATTGCCAGTTCAAATCGGATACATATAGAAGGAGTCGTAATGATTCTTCCGATTTTAGTTAGTCCACTTGCTTGGTGTATTCCTATGACTGTGCATTATTGGAAAAAGGTCGGTAGAAATGAACCCGTATCCACAGCGTTCAAAGTTTGTACACTTATTTTCGTAAATCCGATTTCGGGCATCTTAATGCTTTGCGATAACGGCGACTGATAGACGTATTTAATTGTATTATTTGAATTATCAGAATAAATGCAGCGATTGTCGTAATTTTAATTAAAGTAAAGCACCTTGATTATAGGGTGCTTTTTGCTTGCCGTTTGGTAATAATCGAGAAAATATGATATAATCGTTTTATTAAATGTTAAGAGATTAATTAATGAAATACTTATTTTATGATTTAGAAAAAGCAACGTCAAAAAACTGTGGTAAAATTTGCGAGTTCGGATATGTTGTTACGGATGAGAAATTCAACGTTCTCGAACGAAATAATTTTATTATCAATCCGAGTATTGAAGATAAAGATTGGGATTGGTACGCCGTGAAAAATGTACTTAAAAGAAATAAGAGCGAATATATTAATTGTCCTGATTTTGAATATTATTACCCGAAAATAGAAGAACTGATTGAGTCGTCCGACTGCGTAGTCGGCTATTCCGTAACGGATGACGACGCAAAAACTCTCAGCGCTGAGTGTAAGCGTTACGGTAAATCTGTCATAAATTATGATTACATAGATATAAAACCGCTGTACAAAAAATTGATTAATTCAAAAGATTCGGTAGGTTTGAAGCGAATTATTCAAGATTTGAACGTTACGGGAGATGATAATGTTCATAATGCGGGCGCGGACGCGTATAACACTATGCTTGCGTTTCGTGCCGTACTTGGCAAATTCAAGTTAAGCATAGAAGATTTATCGGACGGCAAATACGGTGCGAAATTCAGAGTAAGAGATATTTAACGTTACAATCTTGTCCGATTATCGTGTAATGCATCAAAATTATAGAAGAGATTGATAAATAGCATGCGATATAGAACGCTACATATAAAGACGGAATAAACATTTTGCTAACTATATAGAAAAAATGATTAAAACTAATATCAGTAAACAGAGGGGAAAATGTATCAAGAATTAGAGTTATTATCGAATAAAATTTTAGCGAAAGAGATCCGAAACAACGTTGATTTTGTTAAGAAGTATTTAGATAAAGTTGAGAACTTTGATAGTGAAACTGATAAACAAATAGCATACAAACAGCTTGGAGTAATAGTTTTTTCTTGTATAGAAGCTATTTGTAAAGGACTTGTAAAAGAAGTACACAATAGGTGCATTAAACACAAGTGTCAAGAAGAAGTGCGATATAGTTGTAATTATTTTGCTAAATATAAATTATATGACGATAAAAAATTTAATAATGCAAAGATTGAAGACGTACTTAATCATTTGTTTGATATGAGATTGATGTATTTATCCGCATCGGAAATGATTCAGTTTAAGGCATTGAAGGATTTACGCAATCATGTACATATAAGCAGAATAATTATAGACGGAGATAAATCCGAAAGTTTTAATAAACAATTAGTAAATGATTTATTAAAATATTGCGATGAAACAATAGATCAACTTGGTTTATGTGATTGGTATTTAAAAGATAATAATTCAAAAGATAATGATTCATGTATAAAAGAATTAGATGCCGATGGCTATGAAACTACGCAAGACTTGCGCGAGAAAGAAAATAATGCATATAGGGTCAATAGACTTTATTGTATAATTAATAAATTATTTTCCGATAAAGAAATCAGTGATGAAGAAGAACGCATATTAAAAGGACTTTCTCATTGTAAGTTACCTAAAAATGATAAGAAATCAACTGAAGATGAGAATGAAAAGTTTACAAAAAGTATTGTAGATATGATAGGTAAAGAGTTGTATTATAAACGTGCTCGTTTTCGTACTGATAAAGAGTATCAAGAGAAATTAAACAAGTTTTATGATAATCTTCGAAGACATTCAAACGCAAAAGAAGAAATAGTTAACGAAATAAAGCTAAGAAGACAGTATTATGATGATTTGAACAATGGTAGGTTGAGAAACAACCAATAGTTTTTTATAGCAGTAAGTCTATTATAGAACATTGCAATCTTACCCGATTATTGTATAATAATAGTATTAAGTTCGGAGTTTGATATGGATAGAGTTGTTAAGAAATATAAGATTTTCAATTACGTTTTAATCGGGGCGGTAGTTGTCGCATTATTGACAACGATTTGGTATATCGTCGCGGAGACCTTTCCGTTCGGTATGGAATTTAAGGTAAACGAATCATACGGAACATTGACCGTTAAAATCTTGCTTAGCATACTTTCGGCGTTTGTGACGACCGAACTCATATTTGCTTTTATCGGTTTCAAGCAAAAGCGTTTTGCCAAGTGGTCGGGTACTATCGGATTTTTGTCGTTCATATTGTTGATAGGTATATTTTTAATTTGCGCCGTGGACGTCGGGCTGTCGATAATAATATTCGTATTACTCGGCTTCTCTATTCTTTGTCACTCGTCGTATGCGGGCGCATACGCGAGAGGAAGCCCCCGCGTCGATTAATGCAACCGAACAAGCCGAAGTAAAGCCAAAACCCGCGCCGAGCAACGTATACAAGAAACAATATCCCGCGCCGAGAAAACGCAAAAAAAGCAAATAGAATAATCGCTCGTAACAAGCGGTTATACGTTTATTAAGGATTTCCGCATTAATCGTAAGATTATTTCACACTTGCGCATATGTAGATATGTAAAGACGGCAAGATAAATAAAAAACGCTCCGCAAAGCGCGGAGTGTAACTTTTTCGTTTTAGTTATTCAACGTCGAGCTTTTGAAGAATATTAAGGATTTCGTAACTCGAGCGAGCGAGCGAGACGAGTTCTTCGTTAGAGAAGTTTTCAAAAGCGGGGATAAGTTCACCGAATATTTCGTGTTGCTTTGTCGTAAGATAATTGTCTGCCTTTTCGGTTAAGTCGATAAGAACGAGCCTTCTGTTATCGGGATCTTTTTGACGAGCTACAAGTCTCTTTTCGACGAGCTCGTCTACGAGTTTTGTAAGTTGTTGATTGCTGACGGCAACTTCTTCCGCAATTTTGGACATAGTGGATGCGCCCAGCCCTTTAAGCGTTATGAGAATAAAAATCTGAGTCGGATTAATATCTTCGCTATTGACTTTCATGGGTTGTATAACGTTCTTTTTGATAAGAGGATAAATGCTCATTACGGAGCTTATCGCCGCGTTTACTGTTTTGTCCATAAACAACCTCACTGTTATTAAGTATCAATATTATAAGAAAATGTGTCGAAAAATGTCAAGCGATATTTCATTTTGTTTAATTTTGTTTTTGTTACAATAAAATTATCCTTTATGTGCGAAAAATATTTTTAATTTAGGTAAAATGTCGTATTTCCGCCTTGACAATACGGAAACAATCTTATAAAATAATTTCTGTAAAAACGGTTTTCCGTTAAAGTACAGTATCGGAAACATCGGTTTTCGTAAAGTTTCTTTTCAGGAGTTTTTTATGGTAACGATTTATGATATTGCCAAGGCGTGCCACGTTGCGCCCGCGACCGTAAGCAAGGCGCTCAACAATTATTCGGGCGTCAATCAAAAGACGAAAACGCTTATTGTGAAAACCGCCGAAAAGATGAACTACGTTCCTAACAGTATGGCGAGATATTTGAATATCAAGCAGTCGTTCAACGTCGGTATGCTTATATATATATCGGACGAATTTCCGAATTTCAAGCATCAGTTTTATTTGAGTATAATGGACAGTTTCCGCGCCTTTATGGAGCGGAACAAATACGACCTTACGCTTCTTTCAAAGAATATGGAAGGCGTTAAGGACAGTTTTCTCAATCATTGCAGACTTCGTCAAGTAGACGGCGTGTTGATAATAGGCGATTTCAGTGACGAAAAGATTCGGGAACTTATCGACAGCGGTATCCCGTGCGTATGTTTCGACTATTACGGCGACAAGGCGACGGGCGTATACAGCGATAATTACGAGAAAATGTTTGAACTTACCAATTATCTTATCAAACTCGGACATAAAGACATCGTTTTTATACACGGCGAAGCGGGTGAAACTACCAATTTAAGATCGAAAGCGTATAAAGACGCGCTCAAAGCAAGCGGTATCGATTTCAAAGATTCGATGATGTTGAACGGCGAGTATTGCAATTATCATTTGGCGTACAATTACACCAAAGATTTATTGTTGAGAACCAATCCGCCTACGGCGATAATGTACGCGGACGATCACTCTGCGTTCGGCGGTATTGCCGCAATCGAAGATATGGGACTTAAAGTACCCGACGACGTATCGATTACGGGTTTTGACGGGATTGAACTTGCGGACTTTATCCGACCGGGGCTTACGACCATTAAGCAAAATGCGGACGAAATCGGAATCGTTCTCGGTAAAAAACTTTTGGAAGCCATCAAAGATCCCGACAACGTGAAATTCGAGCAAATTAAGGTTTCCGCGGAATTTATACAAGGCGGAAGTTGTAGGAGAATATAATGTTATATGACAGTATAGATAAACTTATCGGTAACACTCCGACTTTGAAGTTTAACGGGATAACCGCGCTTGACGGCGAAAAAAGGCTGTTTGGGAAGATAGAATATTTTAACCCGTCGGGATCGATAAAAGACAGAGCGGCTTTGTATATGTTGAACGACGCACTCGAAAAGTCTTTGATTAATGACAATTCGACGATAATAGAGGCAACCAGCGGAAACACGGGTATTGCGCTTGCGATGCTGTGCGCGTCCAAAGGTTTGAGACTTATCCTTACAATGCCCGAGTCTATGAGTATCGAAAGAAGGAAGATACTTTCCGTTTACGGCGCGGAACTCGTTTTGACGCCTCGTGAACTCGGTATGACGGGGGCTGTCAATAAGGCGAAAGAATTAAACGAAACCATCCCCGACTCTTTTATTCCGTCGCAGTTTACGAACACGGCTAATCCGCGCGCACACTTCGAGATGACCGCCAAGGAAATCGAAAAGGACGTTAAAGATTTGTCGGCAATCGTAATCGGTATAGGTTCGGCGGGCACTTTCAACGGTATTGCGAGTTATTTCAGAGCAAAGGCAACCAAGGTGAAAATCATTGCCGTTGAGCCTGCGAGCAGTCCGCTTCTTAGTAAAGGCGTTGCGGGTAAACACGACTTGCAGGGAATAGGCGCAAACTTTGTCCCCGTATTTGCGGATAAAGATTTAATGGACGAAATAATAAGCGTTACGGACGAAGACGCGTATAAATACGCAAGACTTCTTGCGTCGAAAGAAGGTATACTTTGCGGTATCACGTCGGGCGCGGCAGTTTGCGCGGCGGTTAAAGTTTCAGATAAAATCAAAGGAAATATTTTGAGTATACTCCCCGATACGGGTATGCGTTATTTATCAACGAAAATGTATGAGTAGAGTAGTAGTCGGACTGAGCGGCGGAGTGGACAGCTCGGTAGCCGCATATATGCTTAAACGGCAGGGACACGAAGTTATCGGGCTCTTTATGCGTAATTGGCACGAAGAGGACGAAAACGGCGTTTGCACGTCCGAAATAGACTATTCGGACGTTAAGCGCGTGTGCGCTTGTCTTGATATTCCGTACTATTCGATAGACTTTTCAAAGGAATACTACGACAGAGTTTTTGAAAATTTTGTCGACGAGTACAAGAAAGGACGAACGCCCAATCCCGACGTGCTTTGCAATCGGGAAATCAAATTCGGACCTTTTCTAAGTCACGCGTTCAAACTCGGAGCCGATTACGTTGCGACAGGTCATTACGCGGGGATAAAGCGTGAAAACGGAAGAACGTATTTGATGCGCGCGAAAGACGAAAACAAAGACCAAACGTATTTTCTCAATCAGCTTACGGAAAAGCAAATCGAGCGCGTTATGTTTCCGCTTGAAAATATGTTCAAAAGCGAAGTCAGAGAAACAGCTTTTCGCATAGGAATACCGGTTGCGGACAAAAAAGACAGTACCGGCGTATGTTTTATAGGCGAACGCAATTTCCGAAAGTTTTTGTCGGAGTATATTCCGATGAAAGAAGGCAATATTGTTTATAACGGTAAAGTTATCGGTAAACATAACGGCGTGTATTACTATACGCTCGGTCAGCGTCGCGGTTTGGGTATCGGCGGAGATACCGACGGCGACAGGTGGTTTGTAATAGACAAGGACGTTAAGAAGAATATTTTGTACGTCAGCAAAGGCGAAGACGATTGTCTTTACAAGTCCGCTCTCATAACCGAAGGGTTCAATTTTATAAACGGCGCGCCCGATACGAAAGAATTTGATTGCACGGCGCGAATACGACACCGTCAACCGCTCGAAAAAGCGCGCGCGAAAATTGTCGGTAGTGATGTGAAACTCGTATTCGAGCGTCCGCAACGCGCAATCGTTGCGGGTCAATACGCCGTAATTTATGACGGTATGCGCGTTTTAGGCGGCGGCGTAATCGGATCCGCCGAATAAGAAAATTCGGCATATTTTGCATTTTGAAAGTGACCTTGCAGGTCGCTTTTTTGTTTTGACGTATATATAAAACGACGCATATAATAATTATCGTTTTGATATATGCACAGCCGTTGATATATAAAAATTATTCTTGTATGCGACGCGTTCGATTTGAGAATACGTCTTTGAATATATAATATATTATTCGCTTGCTAATGAGTTTATATTAATGTTATAATTCTAATGTATTTATATTGACGGAGTGACAAATGCGCGAAGTAAAATTCAATTTGGTCAGAAGTTTTATTCACGATGAAATCGACAAAGATATTGCCGATCATAAAATCAACGGATGCGTCTGTACGCGCGTGCCTCCCGAGCCTAACGGATATTTACACTTAGGGCATGTAAAGTCGATATGCATCAATTTCGGCATAGCGAGAGCGTATAACGGAAAGTGCTTTTTGTACTTCGACGACACTAACCCGAACAAAGAGAAAGACGAATACGTTCAGGCGATAATCAAAGATATCGAGTGGATGGGTTTCAAACCCGACAAAATATACTTTGCAAGCGATCATTATCAAGATTTGTTCGATATTGCCGTACATCTTATCAAGACGGGTAAAGCGTACGTTTGCGATTTAAGTCCCGAACAGGTTAAAGAATATCGCGGAACGCTGACTGAAAGCGGAAAAGAAAGCCCGTACAGAAACAGGACGGTTGAAGAGAATCTCGAACTGTTTTACAAGATGAAGAACGGGGAGTTTAAGGAAGGCGCGTGTACGTTGCGCGCAAAGATAGATATGTCGTCCCCGATACTTTGTATGCGAGATCCCGTCATATACCGTATTATGTATGTTGAGCATCACAGAACGGGCAACAAATGGTGCATATACCCGATGTACGACTTTGCGTCGCCGTTACTCGACGCGCTTGAAGGTGTAACGTCGTCGTTGTGCGGACCCGAATTCGAAGAAAGAAGACCGCTTTATAACTGGTCGGTTGACAATGCGGACAGATTTATTTATAAACCGCGTCAGATAGAGTTTGCTAAGATAAATATCAAGAACGTAATACTCGGCAAAAGATATTTGAAGCGTCTTGTCGATACGGGCGTCGTATCGGGGTGGGACGATCCGCGTATGCCTACGATAAGCGGCGTAAGACGAAGAGGGTATCCTGCGGCGGCGTTAAGGGAGTTTATAAACACGACGGGAGTATCCAAAGCATTGTCCGAAGCGGATTACGCGTTGCTTGAACATTGCGTAAGGGAGGACCTTAAAGTCAACACGGAGTGTCGTATGGCGGTTATCAATCCGATTAAACTCGTTATCGACAACTACGACGGAGAAGAGACGTTGACTGTTTCAAACGGCGAAGATAAAGGCGAAAGACGTGTATTGTTCACGAAGGAGTTATATATCGAAGCGGACGACTTTATGGCGGAACCCGTTCCCAAATATTTCAGACTGTTCGTCGGCAACGACGTAAGACTTAAAGGCGCGTATATCGTCAACTGCACGGGATACGAAACCGATAAAGACGGTAGAATTACCGTACACGCGAATTATTATCCCGACAGTAAGAGCGGAACCGGTTCGACGCGTAAGGCAAAAGGCACTATACACTGGATAAGCACGAAGAAAGCACTTCCCGCGGAGTTTAGGCTGTACGATCAACTTATTGACGAAACGAAAGAAGCCGAAGACGCGTTCGACAGAATATCGGAGCACTCTTTGACGGTTAAGCGCGGATATATCGAAGAAAACTTGAAATCGGCAAAGGTCGGCGATTCGTTCCAAATGATAAGGATAGGTTATTTCAGAAAGGACGAAGACAGCACCGACGCTTTACCCGTATTCAACAGAACGGTAAGCTTAAAGGACAGCTTTAAGAAGTGACGAGAATAAACGAGGTATTCGATAAGTTTAATACTTGTGATAAATTAATTCGCGTTGAGATATGCGACTACGGACGCATTAACGATACTTATATCGTGTATACCGATGCGTCAAAGCGTTATGTTTTACAACGCGTCAATCAAAGAATTTTCAATCGGATAGACTTGCTTATGAGTAACGTTGAACGCGTTATCGAACACGTCAAAGGCAAAGTAAAACGTCGTCACGGCGAAGACAGAGAGTGTTTGAATCTTATTCCGACCAAAGACGGCAATTCGTTTTGCTGGCATTGCGACGACAATTCGTTTTGGAGACTGTACGACTATATCGAAGACACGGTTATGCTCAACAAGGTTGAGTCTCCCGAAACGCTTTATGAAGTCGGTAAAGCGTTCGGACGGTTTCAAAAAGATTTGAGCGACTTCAACGTAACTTGTCTTCACGATACGTTACCCGATTTCCACGATACGCCGAAACGGTTGCGCGCTTTCAACGAAGCGTGCAAAGTCGATAAGTTCGGACGACTTGCGGAAATTAAAGACGAAGTCGAATTTGTCAAGAAAAATAAAAGTATTGCGGGGCTTATCGTCGGCGCAATGAGACGTAAACAAATTCCCGTTCGCGTTACGCATAACGATACCAAACTCAACAATATTTTGATGGACAGTCAAACGCTTAAAGCCGTATGCGTAATAGATCTCGATACCGTAATGCGCGGCGCAGGTACATACGACTTCGGGGACTGCGTCCGCTCGTGTTGCAACACGCTTCCCAAAGACTATACGGATATAAATAAAGTGGGATTTAACTTTGAATCTTTCGAGATGCTGGCGCGCGGATTTATCGGCGCGGTCGGTAAGGAGTACAAGAAAGCGGAGCGTGACTTTATGGTGCCGTCTTGTTTTATTATGACTTATGAACTTGCAGTAAGATACTTGACCGATTATCTCTCGGGCGACGTATACTTTAAGACGAAATATAAAGAACATAACTTAGACAGGGCAAGGATTCAGATTAAACTTTTCGACGAGATGAATAAGGCTCGTTCGGATATGGATAATACGATTAAGAATTTATTTAACAAAGGGGTATAAAATATGCTGGAATTAAAAGGTATAACCAAAGTTTACGGCAACGGAGACACTAAGGTCGACGCGCTGGTCGACGTAACCGTTTCTTTCCGTGACAACGAATTTGTGTCGATTCTCGGCGCGTCAGGTTGCGGTAAGACTACGATGCTTAACATTATCGGCGGACTTGACAGATATACGGAAGGCGACTTGATAATCAACGGTAAGTCAACCAAAGAGTATAAGGCGCGCGACTGGGATACTTACCGTAATCACACGATAGGTTTCGTATTCCAAAGTTACAACTTAATCACGCATCAAAGCATTTTGAAAAATGTTGAACTCGCGTTGACACTGTCGGGCGTAAGCGCGTCCGAAAGGAAAAGACGCGCTCTCGATGCGCTTGAAAGAGTGGGACTTAAAAAAGAAGTCAATAAGCGTCCCAATCAGCTGTCGGGCGGACAAATGCAGAGAGTGGCAATAGCGCGCGCTCTCGTTAACAACCCCGATATTTTGCTTGCGGACGAACCTACCGGCGCGTTGGACTCGAATACAAGCGTACAAATAATGGAACTTCTCAAAGAAGTCGCCAAAGATAAACTCGTTATTATGGTTACGCATAACAAAGAACTTGCCGACGAGTACAGTACGCGAATTATAAGTCTTTTGGACGGTCGTATAATAAACGATACCAATCCGTACAACGTAAGCGAAAAAGACAAGGCGAAAGCCGTAGAAAAAGCGGTAAGCCAAAGCAAAGTCAAGAATACGTCAATGTCTTTCTTTACGGCGATCGGTTTGAGTGCGAGAAACCTTATAACCAAGAAGACGAGAACCATATTGACGTCGATTGCGGGTAGTATAGGAATAATAGGTATTGCGTTGATACTCGCGATGTCCACCGGCTTCCAAATATATATCGATAAGATGCAAGCGGATACATTATCCACTTATCCGATTTCAATCAGTAAAACGACTATGGATATTTCAAGTCTTGCCGAGAATTACAGCTCGCAAGAGAAGAAAGACGAATATCCGATGGAGAAGAAAGTTATCGTAAATAAAGTAAACGAAGAGATGAACCATTCACTCAAAACAAACGATATGAACAAGATAGTCAATGACTTCTTGCCTCGTATCGACGAGAAATATTTGAACGATATTCAGTATGTTTACGATGTGTCGTTTAATGTTTACAGCGAATTAAACGGTGTTTATAAAAAGATTACCAATTCTAAAAGTACGATTGAAATCGGTGTGACAGGCACGAACGTAATGCCGGGTGCGTTCAGAGAAATAATAGACAATTCGGAATTTATCAAGTCGCAGTACGATATACTCGAAGGTAAATTGCCGGAAGCGTATAACGAACTCGTACTCGTCGTTGATAAATACAATTCGGTAGACGATTATATGCTTGAATATCTCGGTATGGACGCGAAGAAATCGGAATATACGTTCGACGAAATATTTGGGAAAGAATTCAAACTTCTTTCAAACGACGCGCTGTACACCAAAGACGGCGATAAATTCGTTGAAAACTTTACAACCGAAGAGGACGAAAACGGCAAAGAGATAGAGTATTATACAACCAATGATGTATACGAAAGCGGTATAACGCTCAAAATTGTCGGAATTTTGCGTATCAACAAGAACACGGCGACGGGTTCTATCAACGCAACCATCGGATATACAAGCGCATTGACGCGTTTTGTTATGGGACTTGATGAGTTTGACGGAGCCAATAACGGTTTCGGCGAAAAGTCCGAGATAGTCAGATTTATGAAAGAGAACGAAAGAGTTAATCCGATTGATCTTAAACCGATGTCCGATACTCAATACAATAATGATCTCATATCTTTATCGGGTGCGGATAAAAACGGTAATAAACAGGTTAGAACGATCAATATCTATCCGAAAGATTACGAAGCCAAGGAATTAATCAAACAAGAGATAGATAAGTATAACGCGGAGCAAACTTCCGAATCGGATAAGATAACATATACCGATATTATGGAAATTATAATGAGCGCGATAGGTACCGCAATCGACGCTATCTCGTATGTACTCATTGCGTTTACGTCCGTATCACTTGTCGTATCGTCGATTATGATAGGTATTATCACATATGTTTCGGTTATCGAGCGCACTAAGGAGATAGGAATTTTGAGAAGCGTAGGCGCAAGGCGTAAGGATATAAAACGCGTGTTTACCGCGGAAGCTATGATAATAGGTTTTGTAGCGGGCTTGTTCGGCGTAATAGTAACGGCATTACTCACAATTCCGATTAACATAATTCTCGCGTCGTTGACCGATGTATACGGTATTGCACATATCAATCCGTTACACGCGCTGATACTCATTGCGATAAGTACTTTCTTAACGTTTATTGCGGGAACTGCGCCGTCCAATATTGCGGCTAAGAAAGACCCCGTGGAAGCGTTGCGTACGGAATAAAAAGTATTGATACATTGATACAGTGTCAAAAGCCGCTCAATCGAGCGGCTCTTTTATAACTCGACGTTATTAAGAAGTATTTATTGTATAAATTTTTTTGTGAAAATCCGAATTCGATAAATATGTAAATTCTAAAATGAAATTTTCATAGATTCAGTCATTACACAATCGGTTGATTTCTATGTACAGTGAAGACTATCTCGAAAAGAAATAACATAGGTTACGGTTTATAATATAAATATATAAAACACTACATAACAAACGATACATAGCAAACACTACATAATCATAGCAAATAATACATAATAAACGATACATAACAAAACTCCCGCTCAAACGAGCGGGAGTTTTGGTTTTGATATTGTTAATATCAATTAATCGTTTTTAGCGAGTTTCTTGTATCCGTCAAGTCTTGCTTTGGCTTCCGCTTCGGACTTATCGAACAAGGTTTGAGCGATAGCGGGATTAGCGCGCATCAAGCTGTTGTATCTCGTTTCACTCGTCAAGAACTCTTTATAGTCGGCGGTCGGCTCCTTAGAGTCGAGCGTGAACGGGTTTTGACCGTTGTCTGCAAGTGTCGGATTGAAACGATAGAGCTGCCAGTATCCGCAATCAACCGCACGCTTCATTTCGTTGATTGAATTGCTCATATTGATACCGTGGTTGATACAGGGAGCGTATGCGATAATAAGTGACGGACCGTCGTAAGTCTCGGCTTCTGTCATTGCCTTCAAGAGTTGATTCGGGTTTGCGCCCATAGCGACTTGCGCTACATATACATAACCGTAACTCATAGCCATCATACCGAGGTCTTTCTTTTTAACGCGTTTACCGCTTGCGGCAAATTTAGCGATAGAACCCGTAGGAGTGGACTTGGACGCCTGTCCGCCGGTGTTCGAATAAACTTCGGTATCGAGTACGAGTACGTTTACGTTTTCGCCCGACGCGAGTACATGATCAAGTCCGCCGTAACCTATATCGTAAGCCCAGCCGTCGCCGCCGAATATCCAAACGGATTTTTTGGTAAGCATATCCGCGTTCTTTTTAACGAACGTAAGAGCGGCTTTCGCGTCACCTTTTGCGCTCTTAACTGCGTCACTTATAAGTCCTTTGATTTCGTCGCCGTATTGCGCGCTTAATTTAGCGTCGTTCTTGTTTTCAATCCAGTTTTCGAACGCTTTCTTAACGTCGCCGTCAACGCTGTTTTCGATAGCGATTTTCATATTGGCTTCGAGCGCGTTTCTCTTTTGTGTTATGGCAAGGTTCATACCGTAGCCGAATTCCGCGTTATCTTCAAACAAACTGTTAGCCCATGCGGGACCGTAACCCTTTTCGTTCTTTGTGTAAGGACAAGTAGGAGCGGAGCCACCGTAGATAGACGAGCAGCCCGTAGCGTTTGCTACTATCATCCTGTCGCCGAATAATTGCGTAACGAGTTTAACGTAAGGAGTTTCGCCACAGCCTGCGCACGCGCCCGAGAATTCGAACAACGGTTGTTTGAACTGACTGTCCTTTACGTTGTTTTTAAGGTCGACTTCGGCTTTCGGGAGAGACATAGCGTAATCCCAGTTAGCGCTTTCGACGGCTTGATTTTCGATGAAAGGTTTCATAACGAGAGCCTTCGTTTTGGCGGGACATACGTTAGCGCAAGAGCCGCAACCCGTGCAGTCGAGCGCGCTTACTTGCATACGGTATTCGTATCCCGTAAAGCCTATTGCTTCTTTGGTCGCAAAGCCTTCGGGCTTGTTTTTAAGATCCGCGGTCTTAGCAAGGACGGGGCGGATACAAGCGTGCGGACATACGAGCGAACATTGGTTACATTGAATACAGTTTTCAAGTTGCCACTCGGGGATATTGACGGCAGTACCGCGCTTTTCGAACTTTGTAGTACCGGTAGGCACGGTGCCGTCCGCGTTGAAAGCGGAAACGGGAAGCTCGTCGCCCTTTTGTGCAAGGATAGGATGAATAACGTTTTTGAAGTATTTGTCGTTGGCGATTGCAACGGGAGCCGCACCCTTCTTTGTGGTGAGCCAATTTGCGGGGTAGTCTACTTGAACAAGTCCGCTTATTGCGTTATCTATTGCTTGACAGTTCATATTTACGACCGCTTCGCCTTTCTTCGAGAATTTCTTTTTAACGGCAGCCTTCATATACTCTTCCGCCTGAGCATAGGGGATAACGTTGGCGAGTTTGAAGAATGCGGCTTGCATAACGCTACTCGTCTTGTTGCCGAGACCGACGGAAGCGGCGATTTTCTGACCGTCGATAATGTAAAATTTCAATTTCTTTTCCGCAATGATGTTTTTCATTGTAGCGGGGAGCGAGTCTTCCACTTCGTCTTTCGTGAACGGCGTGTTGAGAAGGAAGATACCGCCGTTCTTGATATCGGATACCATATCGTAGCGCGTAACGTAACTCGGATTGTGGCAAGCGACGAAATCGGCTTGGTCGATAAGGTAAGGACTTTTGATAGGCTGATCGCCGAATCTCAAATGCGATACTGTCAAACCGCCCGACTTCTTAGAGTCGTAAGCAAAGTAACCTTGTGCGAATTTGTCGGTATGGTCGCCTATAATTTTAATGCTGTCCTTGTTTGCACCGACGGTGCCGTCTGAGCCGAGACCGTAGAATTTGCATCTTATGGTACCTTTGGGCGCGCTGTCGATAAACTTATTAACGGGGAGAGATGTTCCCGTAACGTCGTCGTTGATACCGATGGTAAAGTGCGTCTTAAAGCCTTTCGACATATTTTCGTATATAGCGTTAATCATCGAAGGCGTAAATTCTTTCGAGCCTAAACCGTAACGTCCGCAAAGAACTTTTACGTTTACGCCTTTTTCGGCAAGAGCCGCTTGAACGTCCAAATAGAGCGGTTCGCCCAAAGAGCCGGGCTCTTTCGTACGGTCGAGAACGGTTATGCACTCAACGGTCTTCGGGAGCGCGTTTACGAAACTCGTCGCACAGAACGGACGGTAAAGTCTTACTTTAAGCACGCCGACTTTCTTGTTTTTCGTCAAGAGATAATTAACGGTCTCGTCAACTGCGTCCGCGCCGCTGCCCATAAGTACTATTACGCTCGTTGCGTCGGGTGCGCCGACATAGTCGAACAAATGATAACTTCTGCCCGTTAATGCGGAAACTTTGTCCATTTCTTCTTGAACGATAGCGGGAACGGCGTTGTAATAAACGTTGGCAGCTTCTCTGTTTTGGAAATAGATGTCGGGGTTTTGAGCCGTACCCGCTTGATGCGGATGTTCGGGGTTCAACGCGCGCGCCTTAAAGTCGTCTATTGCTTTCATATCGACGAGCGGTTTCATTTCGTCATAGTCGATAACATCAATCTTGGATACTTCGTGACTCGTACGGAAACCGTCGAAGAAGTGAATGAACGGTACTTTTGCCCGTAATGTTGAAAGATGAGCGACGAGAGCCAGATCCATTGCTTCTTGTACGGAGTTGCTTGCAAGCATAGCAAAGCCCGTTTGACGACAAGCCATAACGTCTGCGTGGTCACCGAA
>ONBF01000013.1 GCA_900315995.1 uncultured Eubacteriales bacterium | reverse complement strand
TAAGTTTTGCTTTGATTATATCCAACGTTTCTTCTTCAAACTTCAAATGTTTGATGTTCTTTCTCTTGGGATTGGCAAATTTCTTAAACTCGCCGTCCGCAACATACACATAACCTTTTCCATCTTCGGCAACTATTACGTAATACCGACCTTCGTCTCTGCCTGCCTTGGATGAAACCAAATCGCCTATCATATACTTCCTTATAATGTCAATATCTCGACGCCTTCGTCGGTAATAGCAACGGTGTTTTCATAATGCGCCGACGGAGAGCCGTCCACCGTTACCACCGTCCAACCGTCTTCCAATATTTCGACCGCACGTGCGCCTAAATTAATCATAGGTTCAATCGCAATCGTCATACCGTGTTCGAGCCTATATCCGTGTCCCGCCTTTCCGTAGTTCGGAACATTTGGATCTTCATGCATTTCTCTGCCTATTCCGTGACCTACGAGTTCTCGAACCACCGAGTAGCCGTTACTCTCTACGTAAGTCTGTATAGCGTTTGATATATCTCCTATTCGTCCGCCTATGCTTATCGCCTTAACGCCCTCAAAGAAACTCTCTTCACATACTTTGACAAGTTTTTGTCTGTTGGACGCGACTCGTCCTATCATAAACGTTCGTGCGGCATCGCCGTGATACCCGTTAATGAAAGCCCCTATATCGACCGAAACGATTTGCCCTTCAAGTATTACTCTCTTTCCGGGAATACCGTGTACGACTTCGTCGTCTATCGACACGCAAATCGACGCGGGATACCCGTCGTATCCGAGAAATGACGGCTCGGCTCCGCACTTCTTGATATAATCGTAAGCAAGTGCGTCCAAACTTTGCGTAGTCATTCCGACCTTGATATTATCTTCGATAAGTTTCAGCGTATCGCCGACTATTTTGCCGGCTTTGCGCATAAGCCTTATCTCTTCTTTGCTCTTAATCGTAATCATTAAGTATATCGGTTACTTGACGGAAAACTTCTTGTTGAGATAAATTTCCGTCCACCGTTCTCAGTTTGTTACGAACAGTATAATACTCAACGAGCGGTTCAGTCAAATTCTTATAAGTTTCGAGACGTTTCGACACAACTTCCGCTTTGTCGTCGTCTCTTTGATATAACGGCTTTCCGCAAGTGGCACATCTGTCTCCTGTATAGAACGACGTGTGATAAGTCGCTCCGCATTCGCACATTCGTCTGCCTGTAATCCTTTGAAGTAACGCTTCGTAAGCAATCTTAATCTCAATAACAATATCTACATTCGTTATCTTATCAAGTGCTTCCGCCTGCGGTATAGTTCTCGGAAAACCGTCCAACAGCCAACCTTTTTTACAATCGTTTTCTTTAAGTCGACTATCGACCAATTTAATAACAAGTTCATCGGAAACAAGTTTTCCGTCATCGATAATTGCCTTTGCGACTTTACCGAGTTCCGTCATCTCTCTGATGTTCTTTCTTAAAATATCTCCCGTCGAGACGTGTGGCAGTTTGTACTTAGCGACTATCATTTCCGCTTGCGTACCTTTGCCTGCGCCCGGAGCCCCGAGTAAAATCACTTTCATTTATTTAAGAAACCCTTTATACTGTTTCATCATTAACTGTTGCTGCAACGCTTTGTCAAATTCGAGAGCCACGGATACGACGATCATAAGTCCCGTTGCCGTAAACGCACCCGTTAATGTTCCTCCTACGTCGACAGCCGCAAACAGTACGCCCGGAATAAGCGCAATAATCGCAAGGAATATTGCTCCGAACAAAGTTATTCTGTTGTTTATCTTTTTCAAGTAGTCAGCCGTTGGTCTGCCCGGTCTTATACCCGGTATAAATCCACCGTACTGTTGAATATTACGCGCAACATCGTCCGGATTGAATTGCATCTGCGCATAGAAAAACGCAAAGAGTATAATAAGTAACGGCATTACGATACAATATACTATCGAGCCTGCGCCCATATATTGAGCCCACCACTTATAAAATCCGCTCTCAGGCCAAAAACTTGCTATCATCTGCGGAAACATAAGCATCGCCGACGCAAAAATGATAGGCATAACGCCGCCGCTCATAACCTTAATCGGAATAAAAGTGCTTTGCCCGCCGTACATCTTATTGCCCTTTACTTGCTTTGCATACTGAACGGGTATTTTTCGTTCCGCAAGATCAAGCCATACAATAAATCCGAAGACAAGTATTACGAGTACAATAAATACTACAAACGATACTATCGTCGCCGATGACATATAATAAATCGAGTTCCAAATAGCTACTCCCGCCGTAGACAAAATACCGATAAAAATCAATAATGAAGTTCCGTTACCGATTCCGTATTCCGTCATACGCTCACCGATCCACATCGTAAGCGAGCTACCGGCAATGAGTATAATTCCCACGATAAAGCCTGTGAGTACTACTGATCCGAACGTCGGTTTTAACGCCGTTTTCCACGTAAGAACAATACCGACTGCTTGAATTGCCGCAAGTAAAATCGCAAGATATCTCGTATATACGTTAATCTTCTTTCTGCCTTCTTCACCTTCTTTGGAAAGCCTTTCAAGACCCGGTATTACTATTGCGAGTAACTGCATAATAATCGATGCGTTAATAAACGGTACAATTCCGAGAGCAAGTATTGCGCCTTGAGAAAGAGCTCCGCCCGATACCGCGCTGATTACACCTATCAGTCCGTCACCGCTTTGCTGATCCATTACTTCTTTAACAGCCGCAATATCAAGACCCGGGGTCGGAATAAAACAACCTATTCGGTAAACAAGTATAAGAACCAAGGTCATTATAATCTTAATTCTTATATCCTTGACTTTGAACGCATTAACTATCGTCTTGAACATAGTTATTTTACCTCGATCTTACCACCGGCTTTTTCTATCTTTTCCTTAGCCGTGGCAGTAAACTTAGCCGCCTCCACATTGAGCTTCTTCGTAAGCGTTCCGTTTCCCAAAACTTTAAGTCCGTCCGCTTCTTTGCGACCGATAATCTTTGCTTCAAAAAGAATATCAATATTAACCGTTGCACCGTTCTCGAATTTTTCGAGATCGCTTACGTTAATGATTGCATACTGCTTCTTGAAGTAGTTATAGAATCCGCGCTTCGGAAGACGTCTCGTTAAAGGCATTTGACCGCCTTCAAATCCCGGACGAACTCCGCCGCCGCTTCTTGCCCATTGTCCTTTGTGTCCCTTGCCGCTTGTCTTGCCCGTTCCCGAGCCGATACCTCTGCCAAGTCTTTTAACGGCTTTCTTTTCTCCCTCAGCCGGTTTCATTTCATGAAGTTTCATTTCTGCCTCCTTAAATCTCTTCGACCTTAACGAGATGCGCTACCTTTGCAATCATTCCTCTCGTTACGGGAGTGTCGTTATGAATTTTGCTGCTGCCGATCTTTTTGAGTCCCAACGCGATAACGGTCTTTTGTTGATTTTCAATGCGACCCGTTATGCTCTTAATAAGAGTAACTTTGATTTGCTTTACTGCTTCTGCTTTCTTAGTTGCCATAATTACTCTCCTTTGGCTTCGTCAAGTCCGCGGATAGCCGCAACTTGTTGAGCCGTCTTTAATTGACTTAATCCGTCCATCGTCGCCTTAACGCAATTAGCGGGATTATTTGAACCCAACGATTTCGTACGAATATCTTTAATACCCGCAACTTCGAGTACCGCACGAACGGGTCCGCCTGCGATAACGCCTGTACCTACTTCCGCGGGCATAAGCAAAACGCATCCGCGTCCGAATTTACCGTGCGCTTCATGCGGAATAGTCGTTCCGTCGAAAGGTACGGTTATCATATTGCGTTTAGCGGCTTGCGTTGCCTTTTCGATAGCTTCGGGTATTTCGGCAGCTTTACCCATACCTACCCCGACTTTGCCTTTCTCGTCGCCGACTACTATCAAAGCGGAAAAACGCATAGTACGTCCGCCCTTAACAACTTTTGTTACACGATTAACGGCTACGAGCTTTTGAGTTAATTCGTTTCCTTCGCCGTTATTCTTATCTTTGTTAAAATCATCACGTCTTGCCATAATTCCTCCTAAAATACCAATCCGACTTCACGCGCACCTTCCGCGAGCGCGGCAACTCTTCCGGTGTAAAGATATCCGCCTCTGTCAAAAACGACTTCTTTAACGCCTTTGTCGATTGCACGCTTTGCGATCTCTTGTCCGATAATCTTCGCGGCTTCGGTCTTCGATACCTTAGAAACCTTAGATGCCACCTTCTTTTCAATCGTCGAACACGCTGCAAGCGTTACGCCCTGAACATCGTCAATAACTTGCGCGTAGATTTCGTTCGTGCTACGATATACCGACAATCTCGGTCTTTCCGCCGTTCCGGATATTTTACTTCTGACTCTTACGTGCCTTTTTTGTCTTACGGCATTTTTATTAATCTTACTTATCATTGTTCACGCTCCTTATTTACCCGTTTTGCCCGGCTTTAAGTGAATATCTTCCGTGCTGTAACGGATACCGTATCCGTGATACAACTCCGGCAATCTCAAACATCTTATGTTAGCCGCGACTTGTCCGACAAGCACGTTATCGATACCTTTGACGCTTACGCCTGCCGCAAGTCTGTCGATGGTCTTGATATTAAGGTCATTAAGCTGTATTACGTCGAGTGTAATTCCTTGTGGTGCTTCAAATTCTATCGGATGCGAATATCCGATGTTGAAAACAAGCTTATTGCCTTGCTTAGCCACCTTATAACCGACGCCGACTACGTAAAGCTTCTTTTCAAAGCCTTCCGTTACGCCTTTAACCATATTGTTGATAAGCGCGCGGTACAATCCGTGCAAAGCTTTCGTTTCTTTAAGATCGTTCTTACGGGTAAGTATAACTTCTCCGTCTTTAACTTCTACCGTAATATCATTACTTATTTCTCTCGAAAGCTCCCCTTTCGGTCCTTTAACGACTACTTTGTTTCCGTTGACCGTAACATTAACGCCATTTACAAGTTTAATCGGTAATTTACCTATTCTTGACATAGTATTACCTCCTTACCAAACGAAAGCGAGAACTTCGCCACCGATGCTGTTGGCACGAGCTTCTTTATCCGTCATAATACCTTTTGACGTAGAAAGAATCGCGATGCCCATACCGTTAAGTACTGACGGAATATTGTCTACTCCTGCGTAAACGCGGAGACCCGGTTTACTGATTCTCCTTAATCCCGAAATAACTTTGTCGTTTTTACCCGCGTACTTAAGCGTAATTTTAATAGTGTTTTGAACTTCGTTTTCTATAATTTCCGCACTCTTGATAAATCCTTCTTTAACAAGAATATCGGCGATTGCCGTCTTTATTTTCGACGCCGGAACTTCTACCGTTTCATGCTTTGCAGAAAGTCCGTTTCTGATACGAGTGAGCATATCCGCTATTGGATCTGTAACTGACATATAAAACCTCCTTACCAGCTGGCTTTCTTTACTCCCGGGATCTCACCTTTGTATGCGAGCTCTCTGAAGCAAATTCTGCAAATGCCGTATTTTCTTAAAACAGCGTGCGGTCTGCCGCAGATTTTGCAACGCGTATAAGCGCGCGTGCTGTATTTCGGCTTTCTTTGCTGTTTGTTAATTAACGCTTTCTTAGCCATATTAGCCTCCTTACTTCACGAAAGGCATTCCGAGTAATCTCAATAACTCTTTTGCCTCTTCGTCCGAATTAGCGGTAGTGACGAAACATATGTCAAAACCTCTTACCTTTTCTACTTGATCATAACTGATTTCCGGGAAGATAAGTTGTTCTTTAATTCCCATAGCATAGTTACCTCTGCCGTCGAAAGACTTATCCGAAACGCCCTTAAAGTCACGGACACGCGGAAGCGCTATCGAGAAAAGTTTGTCAACAAAATCGTACATCCTACCGGCTCTTAACGTTACTTTTGCGCCGATATTCATACCTTCTCTTACTTTGAAGTTGGCGATACTCTTTTTCGCCGCCGTTACAACCGGCTTTTGCCCCGCAATCTTGGTAAGCTCTTCTACTGCGAGTCCAAAACTCTTTGAATTATCCTTAACATCGCCGAGTCCCATATTGAGAACTACTTTTTCAAGCTTCGGAACTTGGTTTACGTTAGTATATCCGAATTTCTTTATAAGCTCGGGTACAGCTACTTCGTCGTAAATCTTTTTGATTCTGTATCTGTCCGACGTGCTCGCTTCGGCTTTAACTTTCTTTACTGCCATTTTTTAAGCCTCCTCTTTAGCGGGTTCTTTTGCTACCGACTTCTTTCTGACCGCAGTCTTCGTTGTTGTCGATGTTTTGGTCGACGAAGACGCTCTTGTCGTTTTCTTTGCAGTGGTAGTCGATGCTTCTTTGGTCGATGAAGACGCTTTTGTCGCTTTCTTGGCGGCAGACTTAGCTTTGCTTACCGCTTTCTTTACTTCAAGCGACGCTCCGCATTTCTTGCAAACTCTGATCTTAATTTGCTTTCCGTCTTTATCTTCAAATTTGTGAGCGACTCTCGTTGTTTTTCCGCATTCGGGACAAACAATCATAACATTTGACGCATCCATTGCCGCCGCTTTGTTGATAATAGCCGATTGCTCTTGTGCGCTACGCGCTTTCTTGTGCTTTTTAACGATATTGATTCCGTCAATCGTAACAGTGCGTTTAACGGGGTCAGTCGATAATACCGCTCCGCTCTTGCCCTTTTCTTCGCCGGAAATTACTTGTACATAATCGCCTTTCCTAATATTCAAACTTGCCATACTTCCTCCTTACAGCACCTCGGGAGCAAGAGAAATAATCTTCATATAATCTTTCTCTCTCAATTCCCTTGCAATCGGTCCGAAGATACGAGTGCCTCTCGGTTGCTTTTGCGAATCGATAATAACCGCCGCGTTGTCGTCGAATTTGATATGTGTACCGTCCGCACGTCTGATTCCTTTGTGCGTTCTCACTATTACCGCTTTAACAACATCGCCTTTCTTAACTACGCCACCGGGAGTCGCCGTCTTGACGGACGCGACGATTACATCGCCTATATTCCCGAATTTACGGAAAGAACCGCCTAAAACTTTGATACACATAAGCTCTTTCGCGCCGGTGTTGTCGGCAGCTACCAATCTTGTTTGTGCTTGTATCATACGTCTCCTCCTTACTTCGCCTTCTCGATAATCTCGACGAGACGCCAATGTTTGTCGTGACTTAATCTTCTCGTTTCGCTTATCAATACTTTATCGCCTATACCGCAAGCGTTTTGTTCATCGTGAACTTTGACTTTACTTGTACGGTTAACAATCTTTTTATACAAAGGATGCTTAACTCTTTGGCTGATAGCTACGACAATGGTCTTATCCATCTTATCGCTTACTACAATGCCTACTCTGTTTTTTCTCAATCCTCTTTCCGTCGTTTCTGCCATCTCTCTACCTCCTTAAGCCTTTTTGCTTTCGGCAATCTCACGCTCGCGAAGTACAGTCAAGATGCGCGCAATATCTTTCTTGCAAGCAACCATTACCATAGGGTTTTCCTGTTGCCCCGTAGCGTGCTTTAAGCGGAGAAACAAAAGCTGTTCTTTAAGCTCATCCAGTTTTGTATTCAATTCATCATTTGACATGCTGTGAATCATACTTGCTTTCATTCTGCATCTCCTCCTTCCCGAGCTTCGACTTCACGCTTAACGAACTTGCACTTTACAGGCAGTTTGTTAGCGGCAAGTCTCAAAGCTTCTCTCGCCGTCTCTTCGGGTATTCCCGCCATTTCAAACAACATTCTGTCAGGTTTGACGACTGCTACCCAATATTCCGGCGAACCTTTACCGCTACCCATACGGGTCTCGGCAGGTTTCTTGGTGACAGGCTTATGCGGAAATATATCCACCCAAACTTGTCCGCCACGCTTAGTATATCTCGTCATAGCGATACGAGCCGCTTCGATTTGGTTCGAGTTGATCCAACCGCATTCAAGTGATTGGAGACCGAACTCACCGTATGCTATCGTATTGCCCTTGTTTGCGCGACCTTTCATTCTGCCACGCGAAACACGACGTCTTTTAACTCTTTTAGGCATTAACATTAACGTACACCTCCCGTTACAGGATTAACTTTTCCGAGAATTTCTCCCTTGTATATCCAAACTTTTACGCCGATACAACCGAAAGTCGTATGTGCGATAGCGTAACCGTAATCTATATCCGCTCTTAAAGTTTGAAGCGGAATCGATCCCTCGTGATATTGTTCCGATCTTGCTATTTCGGCGCCGTCAAGACGTCCGCCTACCATACACTTGATACCCTTTGCACCCGATTTTACACTTCTGCCGATAGCTTGCTTCATTGCGCGTCTGAAACTGATACGTTTTTCAAGTTGAGCAGCTATACCCTCAGCAACAAGTTGCGCGTCAAGGTCGGGTCTCTTAACTTCAAGTACGTTGATGCTTATGTTCTTATTAGGGCAAAGCTTAACAACGTCTTTTTTCATATCTTCTATTCCGGCACCCGCTCTGCCGATAATTATACCGGGCTTAGCGGTGTAAACGTTGATAATAATCTTGTCAGCCGCTCTTTCGATAACAATCTTACTTACAGCCGCTTGATAATATTTCTTTTTAAGGAATTTACGAATTTTGTTGTCTTCGACTAAATTATCCGAAAAAGTTTTCTTTTCGGCGAACCATTGCGAATTCCAACCGTCGATTATTCCTACTCTGAGCCCATGCGGATTAACTTTCTGTCCCATAACTATCCTCCTTACTTCGCCACCGTATCCAAGATAACGGTAATGTGACTTGTGCGCTTGTTGATGCGATGTGCGCGACCCTTAGATACCGGCTGTACTCTTTTAAGGATAGGTCCTTGATCCGCAAAACACTCCGCGACAAATAAATCGCTTCTGTCAAGCCCGAGATTGTGTTCCGCATTGGCTGCGGCGGATTTCAAAACTTTAATTATCGGCTCGCTTGACGTATTCGGTACATTTTCGAGTATCGCAAGTGCTTCCGCATACTTCTTTCCGCGAATAATATCAAGTACTATTCTTACTTTGAAAGGAGAAATCCTAATATATCTTGCAATCGCAGTCGGACGCTTATCGGCGTTTTCTTGATGCGCAACAGCTTTTTCTTTACTTCTTGTAGCCATAGTTTTCCTCCTTACTTAGCACCGGTCGTCTTCTCGCCCGCGTGACCTTTGAATGTACGCGTGGGAGCAAATTCACCGAGTTTGCAACCAACCATATCTTCGGTTATGTATACCGGTACGTGTTTTTTGCCGTCATGAACGGCTATCGTATGACCGACCATTTGCGGAAATATCGTTGAAGCTCTACACCAAGTTTTGACGACTTTCTTATCGCCCGACTCGTTCATAGCTTCGACTCTTGCTAACAACCTTGCATCTACGTAAGGTCCTTTTTTAACTGATCTACTCATATCCTATTATCTCCTGATTAGTTAATTCTCTTGATAATAAACTTATCCGTCGTGTTTTTCTTCTTCCTGGTCTTGTGACCGAGCGCGGGCTTGCCCCAAGGCGTCACCGGTCCCGGCATACCGACCGGAGACTTGCCTTCACCACCGCCGTGCGGGTGATCGCAAGGATTCATAACGACGCCACGGACAGTCGGTCTTACGCCCATATGACGTTTACGTCCCGCTTTACCCAAAGAAACTATTCCGTGTTCCACATTTCCCACTTGTCCGATAGTCGCCTTACAAGTCAACGGAATAAGTCTCATTTCGCCACTCGGCATACGAAGCGTTGCATATTTGCCTTCCTTAGCCATAAGTTGCGCGGCATTACCTGCCGTTCTTGCAATTTGCCCGCCTTTCTTTGCGGTAAACTCAATGTTATGAACCATCGTACCTACGGGAATATTTGCAAGAGGCAATGCGTTACCGACTTTAATATCCGCGTTCTCTCCGCTCTCGACCACATCTCCTTTCGTAAGTCCGAGAGGCGCGAGAATATATCTCTTTTCACCGTCTGCGTATACAAGAAGCGCAATGTTCGCCGAACGATTGGGATCATATTGAATCGAATCAACTTTTGCGGGGACATTATCCTTATCACGCTTAAAATCGATAATTCTGTACTTTTGTCTGTTACCGCCGCCGATATGTCTTACCGTTATTCTGCCCGTTGCGTTTCTGCCACCGCTCCTACCGAGCGATTCGATAAGACTTTTTTCCGCTTTTGCGCCTTCCGTCAACTCGTCGTACGTGCTGACCGACATTTGACGCGTGCCGGCTGTCTTCGGTTTGAATCTCTTAATAGCCATATTGTCCTCCTTATGCTAAACTCTCGAAAAATTCGATTGCTTTGCTGTCGGCAGTCAAAGACACAATGGCTTTCTTATAAGCTGCGGTATAACCTTCGCTTCTTCCCTGTCTCTTCGGCTTTCCGTCGTAATTACTCGTGTTGACTTTGCTTACTTTAACGTTGAAAATCTGTTCAACGGCACTCTTGATTTGAGTTTTGGTCGCACGCTTGTCAACTTCAAAGGTGTAAATCTTCGAGCTGATGCCCGCATAACACTTTTCCGAAAGAATCGGACGTTTAATTATATCGTAATTTTTCATAGTGCGTATGCCTCCTCGATTTTCTTAACGGCACCCTTGGTCATTACACACTTTCCGCTTGCCACCAAATCGTATACGTTGATAAGTTCTGCGGACGCGAGCGTTAATTTCTGAATGTTGCCCGTTGCTCTCAAAACCATTTCGTCGTTATTATCCGTAACTATATACACTCTCTTATCGGATAAATCGAAAGCTTTAAGCATTTGAACCGCTTCTTTTGTTTTGCCACCGAATTTGATATCATCTACAATTACAAGTTCATTATCGGCAAGTTTTGCGGAAAGCGCGCTTCTTAATGCTTCGTCTTTTGCTTTCTTGTTAATCTTTTGAGAGAAATCTCTTGGCTTCGGCGCGAATACCACGCCACCACCCGTCCATTGCGGAGCGCGAATAGAACCTTGTCTTGCACGACCCGTACCTTTTTGTCTCCACGGTTTAACGCCGCCTCCTCTCACTTCCGCGCGCGTCAACGTGCTTTTCGTCCCTTGACGCTTGTTGGCAAGCTGAGCAACTACCACTTGATGTATAAGCGACTCGTTGTATTCCGCTCCGAATACGCTGTCGTTTAACGTTACCGTTCCCACTTCTTTGGCGGTCATATTATAAACTTTTGCTTCCATCTCAGACCTCCTATGCCTTTACAGTTTGTTTAACGACAACTATACTGCCTTTTGCGCCCGGGATAGCACCCTTAACAAGCAAAAGATTGCGAGCTGCGTCTACTTTGGCAACCAAAAGGTTTTGAATAGTAACCTGTTCGTTACCGTATTGTCCGGGCATTTTCTTGTTTTTGAATACACGCGACGGATCGGAGTTACTGGATAACGAACCTACTCCTCTGTGATAGCCCGAGCCGTGTGCCATCGGTCCGCGGTGCGTGTTCCATCTTTGAATTGTACCCGAAAAACCGCGACCGCGCGTTGTTCCCGTTACGTCCACGAAATCGCCTTCCGCGAATACGTCGCACTTGATTTCCTGTCCGACTTCATACGCCGAGCAGTCCGTAAGTCTCAATTCTTTCAACACTCTCTTCGGCGTTACTCCCGCTTTCTTAAAGTGAGCCGCCATAGGTTTGTTGACGTTCTTTTCTTTAATTTCGCCGAACGCTACTTGAAGAGCGTCGTAGCCGTCGTTATCAACGGTTTTCTTTTGCACTACCGGACACGGACCCGCTTCAATTACGGTAACCGGAATAACTTTCCCGTCCGGAGCAAAGATTTGACTCATTCCGAGTTTCTTTCCAATGATTGCTTTATTCATAGATAAAGTTCATCCTCCTAATATATTGTTTTACGCCTATACGCGCACTTTTCAAATTAAAGTTTTATTTTAATATCGACGCCTGCCGGAAGATCAAGTTTCATAAGACTGTCAACCGTCTTTGCGGTAGGGCTGTAAATGTCGATAAGTCTCTTGTGAGTTCTTAACTCAAATTGCTCTCTGCTATCCTTATATTTGTGCGGAGAACGAATAATCGTAACAATTTCCTTTTCGGTCGGAAGCGGAATCGGTCCGCTGACTTTGCTACCCGCAGCCGTAACCGCAGCGACTATCTTCTCTGCCGAAGCGTCGATTAGGTTGTGATCGTAAGCTTTGAGTTTAATTCTGATTGTTTGTCCTGCCATATTTAATCCTCCAAACGTTTTTTTCTGACTTTTACAAGCACTTAGCCGTGTGTGTCATACGTCACTTTTTAATAAAGACGTCGTTGCGTCTTATAAGTCAGCGCCGAATTCTTCGGCTCGGTCCGCGAAAATTATCCGCCGTCGCGGCAACCTCTCGCATCATCCCTTATAATCAGTGACTTTGTTATTATAAGTAACTCAGCCGTGTGTGTCAACTGTTTTTTACCGAAAAATAAAAAAATTTTTGAAGAAAATTCACGGCAACGATTATTTGATTATCTTCGCTTTCGCAAAAACATTACGTATAATACGGAAAAGAAGAGTGTTTACAATATAACGAAACAGCGAAATGTTACTTCTATTTAATTTCGGTAGTTAATAAAAACTGCCATATTCTTTAAGATATTACTACTTATAATATATTTCTATAAATATAGACAAAAACCGCCGAAAACGGCGGTTTTTCATACTGGTGGAGATAACGAGAGTCGAACTCGTGACCTTCGCGTTGCGAACGCGACGCTCTACCAACTGAGCCATATCCCCAAGTAAATTATTTAATTATCGTATATCTTCGTAAACAGTTACGTCGCTTACGTGACGTTGGTAGACCTAAGGCTCTCCCGGGTCGCAATCATAGATTGCTTCCAGCTTTGGCTACTGACAGTCCACCGGACTGTCTGCTTAACGCGTCGCTCCAACTGAGCCATATCCCCAAGTAAATTATTTAATTATCGTATATCTTCGTAAGCAGTTACGTCGCTTAATTCCCAAATGAATTATTCAACTTTCAAACCGTATTTACGATTAATAACTTTATGCTATCGTAAAATAATTATAATATTCGCTTTACGATTTGGCAAGCATTATTACGTATTAAAATAATCAATGTTTTTTATCTCCATTTCCTTGACGTCAACAGCGTCTTTTTGTAAAAACCAATTATTATCGTTTAACGTTTCACTTGAAATAAGTTCTACGGGCATTTTTACATACGTTGCGCGCGCAGTCGCAAGTATCCTACCGTCTTTATCTTCGATAAAACCTTCCGCATAAAAGATTTTCCCCGAATCTTTAACACATTTACCGACGCAAACAAGTTCGGTATTTAACGGTACGGGTTTTTTGAATCTTACCGTAAGTTCGCCCGTTACTCCCCAAACGTCCGCGCCACGCACATTTACCGCTCTGCCGCATATTTCATCCAATAGTGCCGATATCATCCCCCCGTGCATACGTTCGGGATAACTTTGATGTACGTCGTGCGCAATAAATTTCGTTGCAATAGTTCCGTCTTCAAGTTCATAAAAACCGCACTTTAACGAAAACTCGTTGGTAAGTCCGCAAATTACGCACATACTTGAATTGTTTTGTTTTTTAACAACTTTAAGTAGCATAAAAAGTTTCTCTCCTTAAATTAATGCTATTATACATTAAATTACGAAAAAATTAAACTCTTTTTAATCAATTAAAACAAAATGCATTAAAATTAGCTATATCAAGTCTTACCGTCTCGAACAGTATCGACAAAAATTCCCCGTTGCCGGGCTTATCGTATGTACTCGTATAAACCGTCAGTCCAAAAACTTTATTGATTCGTTCTATGCTGTTTCTTGACCAAATCATATCGATTGCGTGACGTATAGCACTTTCTACACTCGACGACGTTGTATTGAAGTAATTTGCAATCGACGGATACAAATCTCTCGTAACCTTTGTAAAAGATAGCGAATTGTTTTCAGCTATACGCATAGCGTAACTGATATACGAATACGCTATATTGTTGGGAGTGACTCCCAAACATAACAATATTTTGGTGCTCTTGTAGCTTATATTAGTTGCGGTATTTTCAATCATTTTTTCCTTAAAAACGGTAGCGAAAAAAAACGTATTTATTATAAATATCCCATTTTTTTCAAGCGACAATTATATTATACACCTTTTTTGATAAAATGCAACAAAATTAACATTAAAATTTGAAAATTTTCAAGATTTTACGATTTTTTTCAAAATTTGAAAATTTTCAAGATTTTACGAGAATTATCTGTTTACAAATCAAAATACTTACTGTATAATAGTATCGAAATTTGCGGGAGTCGCCTAATGGTATGGCGTCAGCTTCCCAAGCTGATTCTCGCGGGTTCGATTCCCGTCTCCCGCTCCAACGTCAAATCAATCTCGGATACTATCCGAGTTTTTTAATTTACGGGAATCTCACCCAATGGTTCCCGTTTTTATTGAAATGTTCCCGCTTCGCTTTTATTTCACTATTGCACACGTTGTTACTTATGCTATAATTAAATTATAATTTATGTGTACTAAAAGAAACGTTTTGGGAATACTTTGTTTTTTTATTCATTTTATCGTGGAAATAACTTCTTTCTACGTTATAACTTCATACGCAAGTTTGGAAATCGCCGCTGTGCTTGCGTTTGCATACGACTTAATCGCTTTTGTTCCGCAAGGTTTATTCGGAGTTATCAAAGACAAAGGGATTAAAATCAATTTTTCTTTGATAGGCGCAATTTTGACCGCGCTGTCAGTACTGTTACTGCACTTTAACGCGACAGCCGTACTCGTCGTTATTATCGTTGCAATCGGTAACGCAGTCGTACATATCGACTGTGCGGAAACTACTTTACGCGGCTCAAACGGAAAGATGACTCCTGCGGCACTGTTCGTTGCGGGCGGTTCCTTTGGAGTTATTATCGGAAAACTGCTTGCGCAAAACGGCTTCCCCGCGCTTGCCATCATCGGAATAACACTCGTTATTATTCCGCTTACTTTAATCACTGCCCGTATATTCAATCCGTCGGAAAGCGAAAGCAACTTAAAAAGCTATTCATTTTCAAGTAAACGTTTCGGCGCGCCGACTATAATACTGCTTGCTGTTATTGTTGTGGCGGTTCGCGCATATATGGGTTACGGTATCCCGACCACTTGGAACAAAACGGTTACGCAAACAATACTTTTATACGTCTTTATGGGTATAGGTAAAGCCTTGGGCGGTATCTTTATAGATTGTATCGGAATAAAAAAGACGGCTTTGATAAGCACGCTCGGCGCGCTTCCGTTTCTGCTTTTCGGAGAGAACGTAATGACCGTGTCCCTGATAGGCGTTATGGTGTTCAGTATGACAATGGCAATTACTCTTGCCATTATCGTATCCGAATTGCCCGACTTCCCCGGTATTGCTTTCGGTATGACCACAATCGGATTATTTGCGGGGACTCTCCCCGTATTTTTCTTCAAAATAAGCACAATATGGATAAATTGCCTCATAATCTCACTATTAACCGCTGTTTGCGTTATAATATTATTAATGATTTGCGGTGAATCGAAAAATCAACCGACGACGACGTTTGATTATAAAAAAATTATGAAATAGTATAAACGTTTCGGGAGGAAATACTTATGACACTTATTAATTTGATTGCGGACACGTATGTTTCGGGAATTATCGCTCCTATTTTTCTCGTTATGGCGATTATTCTTCTGATAACCGTAATTGTTCCTATTGTAGTTATTCTTGTTCTTTCAAAATCCCGAAAAAAGAATATGCAAAACGAAATCTCGGTTAAACACGATTGCAACGCAGACAAAACCAATGCCGAACAAACCGCATCAAACAATATCGAGCATTACGACACTGATAAATAATGTTCGAAACAATACTCGAATTACTGCTTGCGCTTTCGTTGACTCTCGTTATCGAAACGGCTTTTGCGTTTACCTTAGGTATACGAAAAAAAGATGATTTTATATGCGTGATAACGATAAACGTTATTACCAACGTTACGCTCAACCTTGTACTTATACCGATACGGTACGCGCTTAACGGATATGAAATCGCGCTGTATTCGACTGTTATTGCTCTCGAAATACTCGTTGTCGTTTGCGAGTATTTGTATTATCGGAAAAAACTCGAATTCAAACAAGTACATCCTTTGCTCATAAGTATAATATTAAATTGCGCAAGTTTTGCTTTGGGAATAATCGTATTTTATTTAATCTACGGATAATTACTCCGTATCGTTGAATTTGTTATGCGTTTTCTTATTCAATAATTGTAAATCCTTGCGGCAAGAGACGCGTTGAAAATTTTGCGAGTCTTGACTGCCCGTCCGAAATAACGCTCGAAATCTTGATATGCGGTTATTATACACGCGTGCCACGAATCAAGTTCTTTGAATTTTTTCTTAAAATCAATAGTCAGCGTTTTGAGTTCCGTTTCACTCATAAGCCGCTCTCCGTACGGCGGATTACTTACTATATATCCGCCCGAAATTGCGGATGAAAAGTTACGCATATCGCTTGTTTCAAAATGAATTGCGTCCTTAACGCCCGCGCTTTCCGCGTGACGATTACATAAAACTATCGCTCTGCGCTGTATGTCAAAGCCCGTAATTTTGAGCCGTACGTCTTTATCGACCATATCTTCCGCTTCACGCCGTATACGCTTGACTTCTTCTTTATCGGTAAAAAACATATCTTCGTACGCAAACCGTCTTAAAAGACCCGGGGCTATGTTCCGTGCTTTCAACGCGGCTTCAACGGGTATTGTTCCCGAACCGCAAAACGCGTCTAATAAAGGTTTATCGGGCGTCCATCCCGAATAGAACAAAAGTGCCGCCGCCAGAGTTTCTTTGATAGGCGCTTCGTATACCATATCCCTATATCCGCGCTTATGAAGCCCATCTCCCGATGTGTCGAGTAAAACGCTTACGTTGTCGTTGTCGATAACGATTTCTATGTGTATATGCGCACCCGTTTCGGCAAGCGTTTTGTATCTATTCGACAATTTCTCGACTATCGCTTTCTTAACAATACTTTGTACGGCTGAATACGCGAACAATTTACTGTTTCTGCATTTAGCGGTTACGTCGATTGCGTTGTCGCCTTGTATATACTCCAACCAATCGAGAGCGTACACGCCGTCAAATAAAAGGTCGAACGTATCCGCGAAAAACGATTTTAACTTAACGTAGACCCTATCCGCCGTACGCAAAAACATATTGGCGCGAAACGCGTCAGTTAATTTGCCTTCAAAACCGAAACGCCCGTTTTCACAACGGGCGTCCGCATAACCTAATCTTTTGAGTTCGTATTTTGTCGCGGTCTCCACTCCGAAACCGCAAGTAACCGCTATTTGCATTTATACTTTTCCACTCTGTTGTTTTTGTATGTGCAAAACTTAAAGTCAATATTGTCATACGTCTGCGTTACGCCGCTTTCGACAAGTTCCCAATTATCCAGTTCGTCTAAGTTATCGAAAAATACCGTGCCGCGTCCGTCTGCGTCGATTTTTGTTATATAAGCCGCATCGCAGTACGGCAAAAGCGTGTGATAAAACATCGCTCCGCCTATTACATAGACGTCGTCCGTATTCACGTTTTCGATTTCTTTGAAAAGTTCGTCCAAAGTTTCGACAACGGTACAGTCGTCTCTTTTATCTCCGCCCGGAAACAAAACTATGTTTTTGCGGTTTTTCAGTGGTCTTCCGCCCGGAAAAGATTTAAGCGTATTACTGCCCATAATCACGCATTTATTCATCGTATGCTCTCTGAAATGCGCCATATCCGCAGGAATATTGAATAATAAATCGTTGTTCTTTCCGATTGCCCATTTGTTATCGACCGCGACTATAACTTTCATATTATCCCCATAATCTCCTATATCGCAACTTCTATTTTATCCGTCAAATCGTTGTATTTATAATTTTCAAACACGAAGTCTTCCGCCTTAAAGTCGTAAAAGTTCTTAACGTCCGGATTGACGAAAAGTTTCGGCGCGGGAAACTGTTCATTGGCAATTATTTTCTTAACGATCGGAATATGCCTATCGTATATGTGCGCGTCGGCTATAACGTGGACAAGTTCGCCCGCTTTCAATCCCGATACCTGCGCCATCATAATCAAAAGTATCGAATACTGTACAACGTTCCAATTATTTGCGGTAAGCATATCCTGCGAACGCTGATTCAAAATTCCGTTCAATACGTCGCCCGACACGTTAAACGTCATTGAATAAGCACATGGATAGAGATTCATTTCGTGTAAATCTTCAAAGTTATATATACTCGTTAAAATTCGACGCGACTGCGGATTGTGCTTCAAGTCGTACAAAACTCTGTCCACTTGGTCGAATTCTCCTTCTTTGTACTTGTGCTTTAAGCCGAGTTGATAGCCGTACGCCTTACCTATCGTTCCGTCTTCGCCTGCCCAGCTGTCCCAAATATGCCCTTTAAGTTCCGATACTTTATTGGATTTCTTCTGCCATATCCACAAAAGTTCGTTGATTGCGGACTTGTAAAAAGTGCGTCTTATCGTCATCATCGGAAATTCTTTCGATAAATCGTATCTGTTGACGATACAAAATTTTTTTATCGTATGCGCGGGAGTTCCGTCTTCCCAATGGGGACGTACGTTTAACTTTTCGTCCGAAAAACCGCTCTCTAAAATATCGTTGACGTTGTTTACGAAAATGCGATCTGCAATACTCATTATTCACCTACCGTTATTAATGATAACATAACTTGCTTAAACTATCAATCTTTTAGCATATCGAAAAGCGTTTTATCGCGTTTTGCGTCGTTTGAATTAAGATATTTTACATTGCTCTTAACGCGTCTTTTGAAAATTGCCGAAAACGTTCGCGCAAGCCAGCCGACAGGCAGTAGTATCGGGTACTTTCCGACAAACTTATACCGCGCCGCAATCTCCTTGTACGGCGGAAAAACAAGTCTTAAAAACGTTCCGAATTTGCTACGTCCTTTCATCGCGCCGCGTTTGGTCGTTGCGCTTACGTTCGGATTGCCGAACGCACCGTCGCGCAACAAAAATTCAAGTAACATTTCAGGTAGTTCTTTCTCGATTTTACTCGTATCGAACGGGTTATTGTATCCGAAACGATTATCGAGAATTGCGGTAAGAGCCAAAAACAGTTTCTCGTTTCCGTTGTTTTTGACAATCAATAACAATTCGTCTTTATCGTAATCGAGTTTTGTAAGCGCAACGTATAAATCGGAAAGGTTTCTGACACCTGCACCCTTGAACGTAATATGTTTTCTTATATGATTGACTATATACGCAATGTGAGCCGATGGAATAAGCAGGCGTATATTATTAAAATCTTTATAACTCACGCTGTCTTCGGGTATGCTGCCCATATATATATCGTGATTAACGCTCTTGAACACTTCCACCGTGTATTCGTTTTGTTTCTTGAAAGTAACGACTTCGTCTTCGTCGTCCGTTACGATAGCGTATCACGAATTAAGCATAATAGCATTAAACGCATCTCTGTCCGCTATATCCGTTATTAAATCGACGACGCTGACGATAACGCGAGCGTTCGGAATAGGATATAAATCGGAAAGCGTAAAACCTTTAACCATAACAGCCTTGATATTATTCTTATCGAGCTTTTTGAGTAATTCTTCGAAAATGCGGCGTTTGTATGCGGTCGCAACAATAACGGACGCGGCAGCCTTTTCCCACTGCTCGTAAACGTCTTTCGGCGCGCTTTCTTTATCGATTGCTCCAAATATTATAAACTGTACGTTATGCTTCGCCGCTTCGTCGTAAAGTTCAATATAGTTCGTATCCCGTTTCGGTATATACTTTTTTCCATTTACGGCATACGCGAGAAAGTTTATAAGTTCACTCATAGATAAATTATATTTTACAAGCAAAAAGTTGTCAACGTATGTTTATTTATATATAAAATTCAGTTGTCAATATAAAAATTATGTGATATTATATAGAAACGACTTCGGGTGGTCCGCTGTACGATATAATTCGACAAGAACATCCGCACATGGAGGTAAAGTCTGATGAGCAATATTATTGATTTGATTGAAAAGGAAGGCATGCGTACCGATCTTCCCGAAATTTCAATCGGCGATACCGTTAAGGTATACGTTAAAGTTGTTGAGGGTACGAGAGAAAGATTGCAAGCGTTTGAAGGCGTTGTTATAGCTTTCAAAAACGGCAGTATCAGAGAGACGGTTACCGTAAGACGTGTTTCTTTCGGCGTAGGCGTAGAACGTACGTTCCCCCTTCACTCTCCGAAAATAGACCGTATCGAAATCGTCCGTCACGGACAAGTAAGACGCGCTAAACTCTATTATTTGAGAGATCGTAGCGGTAAAGCTGCCAAACTTAAAGAAATTCGTAAATAATTCTTTGAGTATTAAAGAAACGGCGTAAGCACATCGCTTACGCCTTATTTTTATTCTTATTGTTTCGTCTTTATTGTTTCTTACCGTAAGCGACCTTTAAGCGTTGACTTCCGTCCAAAATGCGTTTACGTATTCTTATGTTTTTCGGCGTTATTTCAAGCATTTCGTCTTCCGCAATAAACTCTATCGCTTCTTCAAGCGATAACTTCTTGGTACTGTTAAGTCTCAATGCTTCGTCCGAGCCTGCGGCGCGCATATTCGTAACGTGTTTTTTCTTGCAAACGTTGACTCTTATATCTTCCGCCTTAGGCGAATACCCGACAATCATACCTTCGTATACGGGAGTACCCGGATCGATAAAAAGTACGCCGCGTTCCTGCGCGTTATACAAACCGTATGTTACGGCTTCGCCCGTCTCGAACGCCACGAGAGACCCCGTATCGCGCCTATCAATCTCTCCGCAGAAAGGCAAATAGCACTCAAATATGCTGTTCATTATTCCCTCGCCGCGCGTATCCGTCAAAAACTCGTTTTTATATCCGAACATACCGCGTGTGGGAATCAAAAATTCAAGTTTCATACGATCGCCCTGAGCAACCATCGTATCGAGCGTACCTTTACGGACGCCCATACGTTCCATTATCGATCCAACGCAAGTTTGCGGCACATCAAGCACAAGCCGCTCTATCGGCTCGTGTACTACGCCGTCTATCGTCTTGAATAAAACCTTAGGCGTGCTTACTTGAAATTCGTATCCTTCACGGCGCATATTTTCGATAAGGATTGATAAGTGCATTTCTCCGCGCCCGCATACTCTGAACGCATCTTCGCTGTCGGTCGGTAATACTTTAAGCGAAACGTCCTTCAAAAGTTCTTTATAAAGTCTTTCTCTTAAATGTCTTGACGTAACGTACTTTCCGTCGCGCCCCGCAAAAGGCGAATCGTTTACGGAGAACGTCATTTCCATAGTGTGTTCGCTTATCTTGACGAAAGGCACGGGGTCTGCGCCCGCAGTCGAACATACCGTGTTGCCTATCGTGATGTTCTCTATTCCCGAGAAACATATTATATCGCCTACTGTCGCCGTATCTACGGGGTTTCGTTTAAGTCCTTCTATCTGATATATCGTAACTATCTTGGACTTGTACGGCGTCACGTTGTTGTGATAATCGCAAACAAGCACTTCCTGATTGACCTTAAACGAACCGCGCTCAATCTTGCCTATTCCTATGCGCCCTACGTACTCGTTGTAATCGATGGACGAACATAGCAGCTGCGCTTCGCCTTTTTCGTCGCCCGCAGGCGGATCGATATAGGACAAAATAGTGTCGAACAACGGCTTTAAGTCCGTACCCTTGCCGTTCTTGTCAAGGCTCGCCGTCGCGTCTCTGCCCGAACAATAAATTATCGGGCTTTCGAGTTGCATATCGTTTGCGTTGAGTTCCAACAATAATTCCAAAACTTCGTCGGGTACTTGATCAAGTCTTGCGTCGGGTTTGTCTATTTTGTTGATAACAATGATTATCTTGTGTCCGAGTTCAAGCGCTTTCTGCAAAACGAAACGCGTCTGCGGCATAGGTCCTTCCGCCGCGTCTACCAAAAGTAAAACGCCCGACACCATTTTAAGAACGCGTTCGACTTCTCCGCCGAAGTCAGCGTGACCGGGTGTGTCGATAATATTGATTTTAACGCCGTTATAATGAATAGCCGTGTTCTTGGCGAGTATCGTTATTCCGCGCTCGCGCTCAATATCGTTGCTGTCCATAACGCAAGTGTCTACTTGCTGATTTTCTCTAAACGTACCCGACTGTTTGAGCATACCGTCAACAAGAGTCGTTTTGCCGTGGTCTACGTGCGCAATTATAGCAATGTTTCTTAAATCTTCTCTTACCAAAGTTTTAACCTCTTAATTAAATCAGTCAATATGATAACATAAAGCAATACCGTTTTGCAAATATTTTATATTATATATAAAGCATATTCGTTATAATGACCGCTTTAACTCTTTTTGAAAAGGTTTTAACAGTTTCATAAGTTTACCCGTTACTCGCCGAGTAAACTGTAAAATAAAATTAATCTTCTCTTTTATCTCGGTTATTGATTACCCGTTCTATTTCCGCAATCTGTAACGAAGTGTATGCGAAATTGAAAGAGAATACGAGAGAGTGAACTAATTTTCTATCCTAATAATTTCTTCGGGATTTATATTTAATTTGTATTTAAAAATAAGTGTATAAGTCGCAAATCTATTCTTTATCAATCTAACTACATCTTCTCTTTGCATGAATACGCCTTCATATACATATTGTCCATCGGCACGACTGTACTCATCAACTTTTTCGTTTAATTGTTTTTCATTTAAATCGTTTATCGTAAAACTGTCAATGGCAATATTTATAGAATATCCATTTTCTAAAACAAAATAGTATCCAACTAGAATATTACTT
>ONBF01000033.1 GCA_900315995.1 uncultured Eubacteriales bacterium | reverse complement strand
AAGACGACGGCAAACAATAAAATATCTGACGAAAAGCCGTTGAAGTCAGCGGAAATACCGATATTTGAGAAGAACACGGGAGCAAATATCATATAGGTATTAATATCTATCTTTTGGTCGATATAGTCCGATACGCTTATTCCCGAGAAGATAATTCCGGCAATATATGCGCCCGTAATATTCGCAACGCCGAAGAAATGCTCACCGCAGAAAGCGTAAACCAAACAAACGGCAAGCGCGAATATCGGTACACGTCTGTGATGCGGATACTTTTTTGAAAGCCGCTTGAAAAGAAAATGCAACCCTATACCCAAACCGATTGCAATAATGAAGAACGAAATGTTTTTGACTATAACGAGCCAAGGTTGAACGTTCGGGTCGTTGACGCCGAGTACGATTGATAAAAGTATAATGCCTATTACGTCGTCGATAATGGCGGCTGAAAGAATTATCGTTCCAGCTTCGGTTTTTAATTTTCCCATTTCGCGTAACGTTTCGACGGTAATCGTAACGCTTGTGGCGGTCATAATAATACCGATAAAGATATATTTAAGTATTTCGGTGTTTTTGAAACCGCCGAAGATTGCGGCGACAAGAGTACCGAGTCCCAAAGGAACGATTACGCCGAACAGTGCGACCATTAAAGCAGATTTTCCGTTATGTTTGATAGATTTCAGATCGCTTTCGAGACCTGCGGAGAACATAATCATAACTACGCCTATTTCCGCAAGAGCGGACAATATGTCGGACTGACGTACCGTATTCAATACGCACGGACCTATAATAAGTCCCGCAATAAGCGCACCTGCGACTTGCGGCAAATTGAGCTTTCGCATAAGTATTCCGAAAGCTTTGGTCGAAAACAGAATTATTGCAAGTTCGAGAAGTATATAATAATTATCCATTTTTACCTTAAACGCATTATGAATTATAAACTTTGTCAACAAATAAGTCAAATAAGATTGAATTATTATTTTATTATAACCATTGTATTATACATAACGATTATAGTATAATTATTTCCGATAAGGAGAAAACGATGATTGACTTGCATTTACATCTTGACGGTTCGCTCGATAAAGATTTTGTAATTAAGGAGTATAGAGAGCAGGAAACGGAATTGCCCTGCCCCGAAAAAGATTTCGGAAAGCTTCTTCAATCGAAGTCGGCAAAAAGTCTTAAAGAATATCTCAGAGCGTTTAAGTATCCGCTTAAAATTTTGCAGACGGAAAGGGCAATGACTGCCGCCTACAAAAGTTTACTCGATAAACTCGACAAATGCGGAATCGTTTACGCGGAGATTCGTTTTGCGCCGCAACTGCACACGAAGAAAGGCTTATCTCAGCAAGCTGTGGTCGAAGCCGTTTTGAACGCGCGAAAATATGCGGACAATATCGTTGAAAACAATGTGATACTCTGTTGTATGCGCGGAGACGGAAACGAAAAAGAGAATATCGAAACGATAGAACTTGCAAAAGCATATAAATCAATCGGCGTCGTCGGAGTGGATTTGGCAGGCGACGAAAAATCGTATCCGACCGTTGATTACAAAGATATTTTCAAACGCGCCGTCGCTTACGATATTCCGATAACTATACACGCAGGCGAAGCCGTAGGGGTTGAAAGTGTAAAAGCCGCGCTTGATATTGGAGCAAGGCGCATAGGTCACGGCGTTATGATAAAGGATGACGACGAGTTACTCAAACGTATTGCGAAAGACGGCATAGGTATAGAGATGTGTTTTACGAGCAATACGGACACGGGCGCGTTAAAAGACAAAAAGGACTTTCCCATACATAAGTATCTCGACTTCGGTATACTTGCAAGCGTCAACACGGACGATATGACGGTGTCCGATACGACTATCGATAAAGAGTTTGAGAGTTTGAAATCGCTAGGTGTAAACGAAGCGGATAAAAGAAAACTTATCTCGAACGCGTTTGAAACGAGATTCGGACGTTAATTGCAATATGATATCAATCGTAAGGGATAGCGGACGGCAACGATAAGAAAAACAAACGAGTGAGATTTGCGGATATAAATTGAAAAAAATAATATAAACTTATTATACAATATATATTGCAAGGAGCGGATTCAGGCTTTTTTCATTTACTTGTCAGTGTCAATCATAAAGTTCATAATTGTATAAATTTTGTATAAAGCAGCATATTTATTCAAAAATCAATGTATAAAATTGCATTTTTGTATAATTTTATAAAATATCATAAAATTTTTGAATATTTATGCAAAACGTTTGACTGTATATAAAAACAGTGCTATTATTTATTACATAATTACGGAGGCGATATTTATGGAAAAAGAAATTAAAAAGATAGTTTTGGCATATTCGGGTGGACTTGACACGTCGATTATTATTCCTTGGCTTAAAGAGAATTACAACAATCCCGAGATAATAGCGGTATCGGGCGACGTCGGACAAGGGACCGAACTCGATGGACTTGAAGAAAAGGCGATTAAGACGGGCGCAAGCAAACTTTATGTACTTGACCTTAAAGAAGAGTTTATTCAAGAATACGTATATCCGACCGTTCAAGCGGGCGCGAAGTACGAGGGTGAATATCTTCTCGGCACGGCATTTGCGCGTCCTATCATTGCAAAAGGTCTCGTTGATATTGCGCTTAAAGAGAAAGCGGACGCAATTTGTCACGGTTGCACGGGTAAGGGTAACGACCAAGTAAGATTTGAACTTGCGGTAAAAGCGTTTGCGCCCGATATGAAAATAATAGCACCGTGGAGAATATGGAACATCAAGAGCAGGGACGAAGAGATAGATTATGCGGAAGCGCATAACGTACCTTTGAAAATCAATAGGGAGACCAACTATTCAAAGGACAAAAATCTTTGGCACTTATCACACGAAGGGCTTGATCTCGAAGATCCCGCTAATGAGCCGATGTACGATAAAGAAGGTTTTCTCGAAATGGGTGTTTCTCCGTTTAAGGCGCCCGATAAGGCGACTTACGTTGAGATCGGTTTTGAGAAAGGTATTCCCGTTACGCTTAACGGCGTTAAGAAGACGGGCGTAGAGATGGTAAGCGAACTTAACGCAATCGGCGGAGCAAACGGCATAGGACTTTGCGACATAGTCGAAAACAGACTTGTGGGGATGAAATCACGCGGCGTATACGAGACTCCGGGCGGAGCGATTCTATACAGAGCTCACGAAGTACTTGAAACGTTGACGCTTGACAGAGATACGCATCATTACAAAAAACTCGTTGCGGAACAGTTTGCGGAACTCGTGTATTTCGGAAAGTGGTTTACACCGCTTCGTGAAGCGTTGAGTGCTTTCGTTAAGAAAACGCAGGAAACGGTTACGGGAACGGTAAAACTTAAACTTTATAAAGGCAATATGATTAATGCGGGCGTTAAATCTCCGTATTCGTTGTATGACGAAGATATAGCGACGTTTGCGGCGGACGAAGTATACGATCAGAACGACAGCGCGGGATTCATTAATTTATACGGACTTCCGCTTGCCGTACACGCTCGTATGGAGGCAAAGAATAAGAAAAAATAAACGGAGGAACCCAATGTCTAAGATGTGGGACGGACGTTTCGGTAAAGAAATCGATAAAGACGTCAACGACTTCAATTCGTCGATAATGTTTGATAAACGTTTGTACGAAGAAGATATAAAAGGAAGTCTTGCTCACGCGGCTATGCTTGCCGCTGTGGGCATTATCTCTTATGACGACAGTCAGCTTATAACGGACGGACTTACCGCTATACTTGACGACTTAAACAGCGGTAAGCTTGTGTTCGATATGACGGCTGAGGATATACATATGTTTATCGAAGCGGAACTTACAAAACGAGTGGGCGACGCGGGTAAACGTTTACACACGGCAAGAAGCAGAAACGATCAAGTCGCGCTCGATATGCGTATGTACGTCGTAAAAGAAACGAACGCTATAATCGAAATAATCAAGTCGTTTATCAAAACGCTTGTCGGTATTGCCGAGAAAAATACCTCAACGCTTATGCCCGGATACACGCATTTGCAACAAGCGCAACCCGTTACGCTTGCGGAACATATGCTTGCTTACTGCGCAATGTTTTTGAGAGACATCGACAGACTTAACGACAGTAAAAAACGTACGCTTGTATTACCTTTGGGTGCTTGTGCGCTTGCGGGGACGACTTTCCCGATAGACAGACAGTACGTTAAAGATAAACTTGACTTCAACGAAGTCGGATTTAATTCAATGGACTGTGTGTCCGACAGAGATTTTGTGATAGAACTGCTGTCAAACATTGCGCTTATTATGGTTCATATATCGCGTCTTGCGGAAGAAGTAATACTTTGGGCGAGCGCGGAATTTAAGTTTATCGAACTCGACGATGCATACGCAACTGGGTCGAGCATTATGCCGAATAAAAAGAATCCCGACGTTGCTGAACTTGCGCGAGGCAAGAGCGGAAGAGTTATAGGAGATCTAATGGGTATGCTTGCGGTTATGAAAGGTATACCGCTTGCGTACAACAAGGATATGCAGGAAGATAAAGAGTGCTTGTTCGACGCAGCGGATACGGTAAAGCAAGTCGTTACGATATTCGGGAAGATGCTCGAAACGACGACTTTTTCGGATGGCAATATGGCGAAAGACGCCGAAAAAGGTTTTATTAACGCAACGGACTGCGCCGATTATCTTGTCAAGAAAGGTTTGCCTTTCAGGACGGCTTATAAGATAGTGGGAAGTATTATCGGATATTGTATAAAAAACGGTAAAGTGTTGACGAGTATGACGCTTGACGAGTACAAAGAGTTTTCGGAGTTTTTCGATAAGGACGTATACGACGCTGTCAATCTCAATACTTGTCTTAACAAAAGGACGTCCGAAGGCGCGCCGTCGAAAGTGTCGGTTGAAAAGCAAATTAAAACGGTTAAAGGAAAACTCGGGAAATGAGTAAAATCAAGGTTTTTATCGACGGAAGCGAAGGAACGACGGGACTCAGAATATTCGACAGACTGTCCGCGCGCGACGATGTGGAACTTATCGGAATAGATCCCGAGTTAAGGAAAGATCCGAAAGAGCGCGCGAAATGTATTAACGCAAGTGATTTGACTTTTCTATGTCTTCCCGACGTTGCGTCGCGTGAATCGGTAAGTCTTGTCGATAATGAAAAAACGATTATTATCGATACGTCGACTGCGCACAGGACGGACGATAACTGGGCGTACGGTTTTCCGGAACTTTCGATTGAGTTCGAGAACAGAATAAAGTCGTCTAAGCGCATTGCGGTACCGGGGTGTCACGCAAGCGGAGTAATCGCTCTCGTATATCCTTTAATCAAAGCGGGCGTTATCGGTAAAGATTATCCGTTAACCGCCTATTCTTTGACGGGTTACAGCGGTGGCGGAAAGAAAATGATAGCCGAATACGAAGCGGAAAACAGAAGTTTATATCTTAATTCTCCGCGAGCATACGGATTGACGCAAGCGCATAAGCATTTACCCGAAATCAAAAAGGTATGCGGTTTGACTGCGGAGCCCGTATTTTGTCCGATAGTAGCGGATTATTACAGCGGTATGGAAACGACCATTTCGTTATCGGGAAATCTTATAGACAAGTTGACGAAAGAAAAGATATATGAAGTTTACAAGAAACGTTACGAAGGTAAGGCGTTTGTTAAAATCGCAAGTCTTGACGGCGTTGATGAAGGATTTGACAAGTTTATCCCGTCTAACGCGTTAAGCGGTCGCGACGATATGCTTATTACAGTCAACGGCAACGACGAAAGAGTGACGGTAAGCGCAGTGTTTGACAATCTCGGCAAGGGTGCGTCGGGCGCGGCAATCGAGTGTATGAATATAGCGTGCGGATTAGAGAAAACGAAAGGGCTCGTAATCGGTACCGAGGAGTAAATATGAAAGAAATATCGGGTGGCGTGTGCGCGCCTCAGGGCTTCAAGGCTTCGGGCGTACATTGCGGAATAAGGAAAAACAAAGACAAGAAAGATTTGGCACTTATCGTAAGCGATACGAGAGCGAGTGCCGCAGGCGTGTATACGACTAATCTTGTAAAAGGTGCGCCCATTATCGTAACGCAAAACAATATAAGCGACGGATACGCGCAAGCGATAATCTGCAACAGCGGTAATGCGAATACTTGTAACAGCGACGGGATAGAGATAGCGGAGAATATGTGCAAACTCGTTGAAGAGCATACGGGAATAAACGCAAACGACGTAATAGTCGCTTCAACGGGAGTTATAGGTCAGCCGCTTGATATTACGCCGATAAAGAACGGTATGGACGAGCTTGTTAAGAGCCTTGGCGATAAAAGTGCTGACGCTAACGACGCCATAATGACTACGGACACGGTACGTAAAGAGATTGCGGTCGAATTCGAAATCTGCGGTAAGACGTGCAAAATAGGCGGTATTGCCAAAGGTTCGGGCATGATACATCCCGATATGGCTACTATGCTCGTCTTCTTGACGACGGATGTTGCCATTTCTCCTATTATGCTCAGAAAAGCGTTGTTAAGCGACGTCGTTAAAAGTTTCAATATGTTGAGTGTAGACGGAGATACTTCGACGAACGATATGCTTATGGTAATTGCTAACGGAAAAGCGGGCAATACGCGTATCGAGAAAGAAGGAGACGACTATACGAAATTCTGTTCTGCGCTTGCGTATATTACGAGCAATCTTTGCCGAAAGATTGCAAAAGACGGCGAAGGCGCGACCAAACTTATCGAGTGTAGAGTAACGCGTGCAGTCAACGATAAAGAAGCCAAACGCATTGCAAAGAGCGTTATCACGAGTTCGCTTTTGAAAGCGGCAATGTTCGGCGCGGACGCCAACTGGGGCAGAGTACTTTGCGCGATAGGGTACAGTGGCGCGCAAGTAGACGTTAATAAAATAGACGTAAGTTTCAAGTCGAGAGCGGGTAGCGTTGCCGTTTGTAAAAACGGCGCGGGTATCGAGTTCAGCGAAGATATTGCAAAGCAAATTTTACTTGAAGACGAAATAGTAATACAAATAGACTGTAACGACGGTAAGGGCGACGCAACCGCATGGGGTTGCGACTTGACGTACGATTACGTTAAGATAAACGGCGATTACAGGACTTAGAGGCAACATTATGAAAAAAATACAAAACAGTGAAAAAGCGGAAATATTACTCGAAGCTTTACCTTATATCCAAAAATATACGGGTAAAATAATCGTTATTAAGTACGGCGGCAACGCTATGATTAACGACGAACTCAAAAACGACGTTATGAGAGATTTGGTACTCTTAAATCAAGTCGGCGTTAAGGTTGTGCTCGTTCACGGCGGCGGTCCCGAAATCAACGAAACGCTTAATAGGATGCATATAGAAAGCAAGTTTGTTAACGGACTGAGAAAGACGGACGGTGAAACGATGGAAGTCGTTCAAATGGTGCTTGCGGGCAAAGTAAACAAAAATCTCGTCAATCTTATCCAAAACTTAAACGGCAAGGCGGTCGGACTTTGCGGAATAGACGGGCATCTTTTTGAAGCCGAAATGAAAGACAAAGAACTCGGGTACGTCGGTGAAATAACGAAAGTCAACGTAGAACCGATAATCGATCTCCTTAACGCGGGGTATATTCCAGTTGTCAGCACCGTTGCTTGCGACAGTAACGGAAACGTATATAACGTAAACGCGGATATTGCGGCTTCAAAACTCGCAAGCGAACTCAAAGCGGCAAGTTTTATACTTATGACGGACGTAAAAGGTATATTGAAAGATCCGAAAGACGATGCGACTTTAATTCGTGAAATCAACGTAAGCGATATAAAGCAACTTGTAAAAGAAGGCGTTATATCGGGCGGTATGATTCCGAAGACGGAGTGTTGTTACGAAGCGATAAGACGAGGCGTCGGCAGAGTGTTTGTAATAGACGGACGCGAACCGCACTCGATACTTGTCGAAGTGTTATCCGACGAAGGCGTCGGCACAATGTTTTATTGATTATGAGTAAGTATATAGATAATTTGAATAACTATTACGTTAATACGTACAGTAGGAGCAATATTTGCTTTACATCGGGCAAAGGCAGTATTCTCGTTGACGAGAACGGTAAAGAGTATATCGACTTCGGGTCGGGTATTGCCGTTAACGGTTTGGGAATTTGCAATGAAAAGGTAAACGAAGCGGTAATTAAGCAGCTTAATAAGATTCCGCATACGAGTAACCTTTATTACAACGAGCCGCAAGGGACGCTTGCTGAGACGCTCATTAAGCGTACAGGTATGAAAAGGGTCTTTCTTTCCGATTCGGGCGCGGAAGCCAACGAGTGCGCGATTAAGATTGCGCGCAAGTACAGTTTCGATAAATACGGCGATAACCGCAACGTAATTGTCGCGCTCAACAACTCTTTCCACGGAAGAACGGTTACTACATTGTCGGCTACGGGACAAGACGTTTTCCATACGTACTTTATGCCGTTCACCGAAGGGTTTAGGTTTGCCGCAGCGGGAAACCTTGACGCTATGAAATCCGCACTTACGAAAGACGTATGCGCCGTTATTATGGAACTCGTTCAAGGCGAAGGCGGAGTCGTTGCGCTTGATAAAGATTACGTTAAAGCAGTCGCGGAATTGTGCGATAAACACGATATATTGCTTATTATCGACGAAGTGCAGACGGGCAACGGCAGGTGCGGAAACCTTTACGCATATATGGAATACGGAATATCTCCCGACGTCGTAACGACCGCTAAGGGAATTGCCAACGGTTTACCGCTCGGCGTAACGTTTGTCGGAGATAAAGCCGAATATACATTAAGTGCGGGAACGCACGGCTCGACGTTCGGTGGGAATTTATGTTCGTGCGCCGCGGCTGTCGAAGTGCTTAAACAGCTTGACGAGCAACTTTTCAAAGACGTTAAAGCAAAGCACGATTATATCATAAAAGAACTGTCGGGGTGTAAAGGCGTTAAGAGCGTTACGGGTATGGGCTTGATGCTCGGAATAGATTGCGAAGACAACAAAGCAGTTCTCAAAGCGTGCAGAGAAAAGGGGCTTATCGTACTGACGGCAAAGAATAAAATACGGTTGTTACCTGCGCTTAATATTCCCGACGAATTATTGAAACAAGGCGTAGAAATCATAAAAGAGGTACTCAAATGAAACATTTACTTAAACTATCGGATTTAAGCGGTGACGAAATTATCAATATACTTAATCTTGCGGATCAGTTAAAGTACGAAGTGAAACACGGCATTTCGCATAAAAAGTTAAAAGGTAAAACGCTTGCAATGATTTTCACTAAGTCTTCAACGCGTACGCGCGTATCTTTTGAAACGGGTATGTATCAACTCGGAGGTAACGCGCTCTTTTTGAGTGACAAAGATTTGCAGATAGGACGCGGAGAACCGATTAAGGATACAGCGCGCGTTTTATCACGTTATGTGGACGGAATAATGATACGCACGTTTAAGCAAAGCGACGTTGAAGACCTTGCGAAATACGGCACTGTTCCCGTAATCAACGGACTTACGGATTATTGTCATCCGTGTCAGGTACTTGCTGATTTAATGACGATAAGAGAGTACAAAGGAACGTTTAAGGGGCTGAAACTTTGCTTTATCGGCGACGGAAACAATATGGCAAACTCTTTAATAGTCGGTTGTATCAAACTCGGTATCGAAGTCAGCATCGCTTGTCCGAAAGAGTATATGCCCGACGCCGAAACGGTCAAATGGGGATACGAGCAAGGAAAACTCACCATAACACAAGATCCGTTGGAAGCCGCAAATGGTGCGGACGCGGTATATACGGATGTTTGGGCGAGTATGGGGCAAGAAAGCGAAGCGATAGAAAGGCAAAAAGTATTCAAGAACTATCAAGTCAATGACTCTCTTATGGCTAAGGCTAAGCCCGATGCGATCGTATTACATTGTTTACCGGCTCACCGCGGTGAAGAAATCACGGATGAAGTATTTGAAAAACACGCCGATGAAATATTTGACGAAGCGGAGAACAGATTGCACGCGCAAAAAGCGGTTATGGTTACGTTAATGGCTTGATATTGACAAATACAGTTATTTTCAGTAAAATATAAATAACGGCGTTAAGATTTCCGCTTGTATCAAAAAATATTGAATTTTATAAATATAGGAGGCTCTTATGAAATCCCCGCTTGTGCGCGTTCAAAAGTCGTTAATAGTATTTAACATAATCTTAGCTGTTATTTCATTAATATGTTTATTGTCTGTTTTTTACTTCGATTGCTGGACTTTCAAGTTAAGTTATAAGCCGGATGGGAAAGAAATTAAAAAATTACTTGAAGATTCTATGCCTGACGACAGTAAATCGTATATAGATGCGGTCGATTGGGATAAATTCGACTCGCAAACGTTGAATTTGAATGTGAGTGTCAATACGATAGATACATTTAATGCAATATTTGCGGACGAAAATACGGTTGTTAAACGTTTATTGGACAGACAAATCGATTCGCTTATGGCGCAAGCGCGTCCCATTGCCGATACGATGTTGAAAGTTACGGCAGAAGCGTTTCTCGAAGTGACGCTTATGCAAATTGAAAATTCGGAAGATTCGAGTGAAACAATGGAATTAGCCGATTTTGAGAGCGTAATCGATAATTATTTGAACAATACGATAACCAAAGACAGTGCCGTTAATCAAATAGTCGATATTGCTGCACTTGAAATCCCGAAAACTACCGGCGAAGAGTTTTCGGATTCCGATCGGCAAAAAGTAAAAGATAATTTCGAGGCGTTAATAACTCCGATTGAAGATTGCCGTGGAGAAGACGGTAAACTCGATATGATGAGTATAGTATATGATAAACTTGCCGAAAGCGGAGTTTTTACTAATGACGAAGACGATGTTCCGACGGGTGATCAAGTCATAAACGTTATTAAGCAAAATTTGTATGATAAATTGGAGAGTAGCGGCATAGTAACATATATATCAATAGGTATGCAAGTTCTTGCAGTGCTTGTACTTGTTCAATCTGTACCGTGGCTATTCCTTTTGTTGTTTGCGACGATAAGAATTTTTATGCGAAGAAAAGCGACGAGACTTACATTTGTAAGGATATTTACTTGGATGCCGCACGTTATTCTTGTGGGTATTCCGAGTTTGTTGCTGATATTAGCAAAAATGATAAAACCTTCTTTTCTTGAAAGCATCGGATTTGACAAATTTTCGGTGAGTTTTTCGAGTATAACATCGTTAAGCGCGGGTGGCGCGCTTGTAGTAACTGTAATTGCGATTGCATTTTATAAAGGATTGAAAAGACAAGAAAAAGATGCGCTTGAAGACGAAAAAAGCGGTACTGACGTATATCCCGATATGCACACGCCTATTCAATCTAACGAGCAGTTAAACAACGACTCGGTAAACGCATCAGCGGAGTTTATGAACGATAAAAGTATGAAAGTCTGACTTTCTATTCGGATTCACGAAGCGAGAAATCTTCCGATAAAGTCGGTACCGAGATTAAATAATACGGTTTACGAATTTATTTTTTGAATATAATTCTGTTTATATGAAAAATTATGATTTGATAATAATAGGTGGCGGACCGGCGGGATTGACCGCCGGTATTTATGCGTTGCGAGGCGGATTGTCCGCGCTTATTGTCGAACGTGAAGCTCCGGGCGGGCAAATTCTCAAAACACAAAATATCGAGAACTATCCGGGAGTCGAATCTGTCGCAGGATATGAACTCGCAACGACAATGCTGAAACAGACCGAAAGTTTAGGTTGTCAATTTAAGTACGACGAAGTCAAAAGCGTTCAGCTAAACGATAAAATCAAGAGGCTTGAATTTTCAAGCGGAGACAAACTTGAAACGAAAAATATGATAATAGCGACGGGCGCGTGTCCGAAAATGTTGAACGTAACGGGTGAGAAGGAATTTACGGGCAGAGGAGTATCGTATTGCGCTACGTGCGACGGTAATTTTTATAAAGGTAAAACCGTTGTGGTAGTAGGCGGCGGGAATACTGCCGTATATGACGCGATATTTTTGTCGAATATTGCGGCAAAAGTGTATCTTGTTCACAGAAGATGTGCATTGCGCGCGGAAAAAATACTTGTTGATTCGTTGAAATCGAGAGAAAACGTAGTGTTTCTACTCGATTCCGTAATAGAACGAATTATCGGCGACGATAAAGTTAATTCTTTAACGATTAAAAACGTTTTGAATAACGAAACGCGGGCTTTAAGTACGGACGGCATATTTATAGCGATAGGTCAGTCTCCGCAAAGCGAATTGTTCGTGTCGGTCAATAAAGATGAATACGGCTATATTATTACCGATTCCGAAATGAAAACAAATTCTGACGGTGTGTATGCGATCGGAGACGTACGCGCGAAAAGTTTAAGACAAATAGTTACTGCGTGTGCAGACGGTGCAATAGCGGTAAGCGATATTATAAAAAAGAAGATATAATATTTCATTTTATTAAATTTTATTAATGCTATTATACGCCGTATAGCATATAAAAGATATAATATTAAAGATTAATTTATTCAATTATATTAAATATTAATAAAATTAAATATGCCGATTATAAGGAATAGTGCATTTACATTTCAGTTTATTCAAGTGAGATACATTTTTTAACACACTCAACCCGCAACAATATTCACTCTTAAAATATGCATATAAAGAAAAAGACACGTCGTAACTCAGTACAACGTGCCTTCTTCACATGATTAAAAGGAAAAAATTATGAATAAATAAAATTTATGGTTCTATAATAGCACTGTATTTTAATATTGTCAAACGTTTTTACGAAAATTTTTCCAAAATTTATATTTTTATAAAAACATCTCAAATAGATGGCGAAAAATGGCAGAAATCGGTTTTAAGTAAATATAGAAAAATAATGAATAGAAAAAAAAGTTTCTTCTTGATATAGAATAGCTCATCGTTTTAATATTGTCAAACATTTGAGAAAGCTTTCTTAAAATTTTTTTTGAAATAAATCATATAAGTTACTGAAAATTTCGAAAACGCTTTACATAAAAGAATTTTTTTAACCATACTTCAATATATTGTGATATGAAGAAAAAATTTTCATTGATTTTGATATTCTTTATCATATTATCATCGTTGTCTTTTTTTTGCGTTTCGTGCAATGCTTCATTGCAAGAACTCAATCTTTATGTAATAGACGCGGAAGTCGATTGTGAAAAAGGCGTTATTCACGCAACCGAATATTTTACATATCGTCATTATTTTGACGAACCGGTCAAGGAACTTTCGTTTAATTTGTACGCAAACGCCTATTCGAAAAGCGCAGAGCATAAACAGGTTTTGAAAAGCGAAGAAACGGACGTATATTATAAAGGTATCGATTACGGAAACATTGAATTAACGGGAGTTACCGAAAATGCGGAACAGCTTGCGTATTCAATCGACGAAACGATATTGACCGTAAGTCTTGACCGTGAATTGTTTTTCGGCGAGAGCGTAACCGTAAAATTCGATTTCAAAGTAGTTATCCCGTACGCAAACGCACGACTCGGCATTGCCGAAAACGGAACAATAAACGTATCGGGCTGGTATCCCGTACTCTGCGCGCGTAATGGCGGTGAATTTTATAAAAGTTACGTTTCGCCGTACGGGGATCCGTAACGTTTATGTTGATAACGGTCGTAACGTTATCGAAAGCGAATTATACTCGGCGCGCGATTTCGCTTTTCTTTTGAACGATAATTACAAAGTGCTTACGGGCGAATACGAAAACATCAAAGTGAACTATTTCCATTATGCTGACGAAACGCCGGATTTTACACTGTCAACGGCTGTCGAATCACTTAAATTTTACAGCGAGCTATTCGGTCGTTATCCCTATGATACTTATACGCTTGCGGAAACCGAACTCAATGCGGGCGGTATGGAGTTTCCCTCAATAGTTTATATATCAAGTACGGTTTCGGGCGATGAACGCGAAGAAGTAATTGCGCACGAAACGGCGCATCAGTGGTGGTACGGAGCGGTCGGGAGCGATAATTTGAACGAAGCGTGGCAAGACGAAGGGCTTACTGAATTTTCAACACTTCTTTATATGGAATCGAAACACGGAAACGAATATTATGTTAAACGCATATCCGATGCGTACAGAAGTTACAATATGTTTAAGGATATTACGCTTAAAGTCAATCCCGATGCAAAGTTCAATATGAATAAAAACGCGTCCGAGTATATGTCTGACTATGAGTACGTGAACGTAACTTATGTTAAAGGTTTGCTTATGTTCGACACGATTTATAATCTCAATAAAGATAAAACGTTGAAAGCACTCAAACGTTATTACAATAATTGCGCGTATAAAATTGCGACCGCCGACGATTTGATTGAATCTTTTGAATCACAAAGATTTAACATCGGCGGAATTATAAAGAATTGGATAAACGGCGATACGATAATGTTGACTTTTTAATCTGTCAGCAATATAATAACGAAACTGATTTTGTACGGCAAATTATATGGACAAAAGAATATTTTCGCAATAGTCGAATAATTGTGAAAAATTCTAATATGACTATCGTGATAATATCGAGAATGTGTCGAAGAAACCCATATTGAAGTGTTACGGATTTATCAATGCGAAAGAATAGATATATTAGGTTTAATTGCATATTTTAGGCAATACTTTTTATATGAGAGAAATAAAAGCCGATTTGAATTCAACGGTTAAACGTATAAAAAAACTGAAAGGCATACCTTTGATAATGTGCGTCAATAAAGGCAGAAACAAGTTCACGAAATACGAAGGCAGTATCAGGGACGTGTTTCCTGCCGTTTTTACGTTTGTTTCAAACGACGCTACATCATCGTATTGCATAAGCGACGTTCATACGAAGAATATAAAATTTTTTCCGCTTAATCAAAATTGATGCATAAACGCGTTTTCCGTTTAATATGTTATTGCATAAAGAACGGAGGCGATAATGGATACGAATTTTGATATTGTCAAGGCGGATGGTTTTTATGAGATAACGAGCGGACAGGTTGCCGTAGAGTGCGTAATGAGTGCAAGCGACGCGATAGCCGACGTACTCGGAGTGTCCTCGTACTGCACGTCGTTAACGGGCGAAGCAATGAACGGAGAAATCGATTTTTCGGGCAGCGTCAACTTTAAGGTCGTATGCACGGCAAACGACGGGAAACTGTTTTCACCCGATTATGCGTGCGAATACAAGACCGAACTTAAAGGACAGGATATACGTCCCGACACTGTGTTTTATGCATGTAAAAGGATACTCGAAAGTAACGTTCAGAAGATTGACGAAACGAGCGTAAAGGCGAGTGCGCTTATCGAGATAACCGTATTCGGCGTTTGTAAGAAAGAAATAAAGACGGAGATCGGGAGCGACCTTATAACGTCAAAAAAACTTATAACGTCGAGCGAGTTCGTAACGGAGTTTGACAGTACGTTCGATACGAGCGAAGAGATAGAGACCAAAGCGGAAGTGATTAACGTGTTGATTGCGAAAGCGGAGATTACGATTAAAGACGTAAGGTGCCAGAACGATATAGTGACCGCCATCGGTGAAATAGACGCAAGCGTCGTTTATACGACCGACGCGTCCGTCGTTACCAAAAATATAGTTATTCCGTTCAGTCAAGAAAACGTAGCGTTGAATACCACCGTAAACAGTTTTGCAAGCGTTTGCGCAAGCGTAAAGTCGGCGCGCATAGTAATAGAAGGCGTTGAAGGTAACAACGTAATAAGGCTTGAAGTAATCGGAAAGGTTGAAGGGATGGTGTTCAATACGGTTGAACGCGAAGTGCTTGCCGACGCGTATTCGCTCACGCAAAACGTAAGTTTCAAGAAAGACTGTTTTGAATTTCCCGTATTCAAAAACGCATATTATAACGAAGAGCATATCAGTAACTCGTTAAGGATAGGCGAAGATGCGGAGCCGATAAGTCGAATACTAACGGCGTTTGCAAACGGAAACAACGTATCGGCGGTAACTCCGTTTGACGATAAACTCGTATTAAGCGGCGCAGTTAATACAACGGTCGTTTATACGCAGGACGATAATTCGATAAAGAGCGCGAAAATCGAAATTCCGTATTCGATGCGCATAAAGGCGGAAGGGCTCAGCGAGATTGACGAAGTCGCGGTCAGCGTAAGCGTAGCGGAAGTTACCGCCGTTTCAAAGCGCGCGAGAGAGATTGAAGTTATGAGTTTATTGAAAGTGCGCGTTATGAGTTTCGGCAAAGAAAAAGAGTGCCTGATAACCGATATATCTCTTACGGGTGAAAAGCCCCTCAAAGACGCGTGTGTTTCGGTATATGTAACGGATACGGACGATACGGTATTCAATATAGCGAAAGCGCTTAACACAACGCCCGAGAGCGTAATCGAAACCAATCGGAGTTTAACGGAGCCTATTGAAAAAGGAAGAAAGGTTGCGGTATTCAGACCGTTGACGTAGATAAAGCCTTCCGCTTTGTGCGGAAGGTTTTTCGATATAAATACGTTTTCGATATAAACGCGTTTGTGTTATAATGACAATATGAAAGGTTTTGTGTTAATTAACGCGTTTAACAAGTCGGACGCGTATCTCAATCAGCCGTCGAGATTGAAAGAAGAGTTTAATAAGCGTAACGTCGAACTCGATATATTGAAAAACGACGGCGTACGCATATATATAGACGGCGACGGAAAGATAGTTAACGGATATAAAGGATACGACTTTTGTATCTGTCTCGATAAGGACGAATACGTCTCCGCTTGTCTTGAAAAGTGCGGATTGCGACTTTTTAATTCGGCGGAAGCGATAAGAGTGTGCGACGATAAGTACAGGACGTATATTGCGCTTACGGGAAGCGGTATTGATATGCCGACGACGTTTTGCGCGCCGCTGTGCTATACAAACGGCGCCGAAGCGGACGAAAACGCATTGAAAACGATTGCGCGAAAACTCGGTTTTCCGATGGTCGTAAAAACGAATTACGGTTCGCTCGGCGCGAGCGTAAAACTAACGAAGAACGCGGATGAACTTATAAAATACGCAAATGAAGAGAAATTCACTCCGCATATATATCAGAAGTTTGTAAAAGGCGGCGAAGACGTAAGAATAATAGTTATAGGCGGCAAAGTCGCGGCTGGTATGAAACGCATTAATGGAAAAGATTTCAGATCAAACGTCGAACTCGGCGGAGTGGGGGTAAAATACGTTCCGAGTAAGGACGAAACCGAAATTGCGGAGCGAGCGGCAAAATTTTTGAATCTCGACTACTGTGGCGTAGACGTATTGGACGATAACGGCAGTCCCGTGCTTTGCGAAGTCAACTCGAACGCGTTTTTCGGCGGTATCGAAAAGGTTTCGGGAGTAAACGTGGCAGGCGCATACGCCGACTTTATAATCAAGGCTATGACGGGAAATTAATATGGGCGACAGTCAAAGAGAAACGCTTAATAAACACGGTTTCAGGTTTAACAAGCAATTCGGTCAAAACTTCATATCGGACAAGAATTTACTTTCGGCAATAGTTTCGGACGCGGGCGTTACTTCGGACGATACGGTAGTGGAAGTCGGCGCGGGCGCGGGCGCGCTGACGTATGAACTTGCCACGGTCGCCAAGAAAGTCATCTCGTACGAAATCGATAAAAATCTCAAAAGCGTACTTGAAGAAAAACTCAAAGTGTTCGATAACGTCGAACTTATATTTGCCGACGCGCTTAAAGAGAGTGAAGAAGAAATATCAAGACGCGCGGGCGGCGTGTTTAAGCTTGTTGCCAATCTGCCATACTATATAACTACGCCTCTTATTTTCAAGTTTCTCGAAATGCCCGTAAAGTCGATTACGGTACTCGTACAAAAGGAAGTCGCCGAAAGGATGTGCGCGAAAGCGGGCGATGACGCATACGGTGTATTGAGCGTAGGAATAGCTTTGTTCGGTACGGCGCGAATAACGCGTATCGTCAAACGTCAGATGTTTTATCCCGTACCCGACGTGGATTCCGCGCTCGTCAATATAACTTTCGACTCAAAGTTGACAACCGAACAACGTAAAGCCGTCAGAGAAGTTGTTAAAACCGCTTTCGCAATGAGACGAAAAACGTTGTACAACAATTTGCGCGCAATCTACGGTGGCGAAACGTCGGCTAACGCGTTGGAACGCGCAAAAATAGACGCAAGCGCACGTGCGGAAACGCTTACGCTCGACGATTATGTAAAACTCGGTGAAATTTTAGCGGAAACGGAGAAAGATAAACGATAAAACTATTGCGTTAATCTTAATTTACTGTTATAATTATCACATTAACATACAAGGAGATGTCATTATGGCTTACAAAATCAATGATGGTTGTATCAAGTGCGGCGCATGCGCGGCGGGTTGTCCTGTCAGTGCGATAAGTGAAGGCGACGATAAATACGTTATCGACGCGGATACCTGCATAAGCTGCGGAGCGTGTGCGGAAGGTTGTCCTGTCAGCGTAATAACGGAAGAATAATTTTTGCGTACATAGGTTAAGTCGGGGCTTTCGTATAACGTAAGCCCCGTACTTATTTATTCGGGCAGTGCAACCGTAGTCTAATCGGATAAAACAGGGGCCTCCGACGCCCCCGTTGCGAGTTCGAGTCTCGCCGGTTGCGCCAAAACTTTCCCGTCGTATTAGGGAAAGTATTTTGTGTCGATATATGACATGGCGTGACAATCGGGATTTGTGGAGGTACAAATGGAAGAGTGTATATTTTGTAAAATAGCATCCGGTGAAATTCAAGGGTTGAGAATATATGAGAACAACGAAACACTCGCATTTATGGATATTGCCAAGGATGTTGATGGTCATATACTTGTTATCCCCAAAAAACATTGCAAGAATATATTGGATTGCGATTCAGAAACGCTTTCTGCTGTTATGAATACCGTAAAACGAGTATCGAATCATTTAACAGAAAACTGTGGTTACGATGGTATAAATTTGCTTAACGCCAGCGATGAGAGTGCAGGACAGTCGGTTAATCATTTTATGGAATTGATGCCTGGCCTAAATTTGAAGGGGCGAAGGAAGAACTTCAAACTGTATTTGATAAAGTAAAGATGTAAGCAAATTCTGATTTGTCGGGTTTATTTTAGTTTAACCGCCTTATTGTAATTGACTTTTTTCTGCGTTTTCGGTAAAATACAAAGAATTGTCGAGAATATTAAACGGTGTGAGCAGTCTTATCAGTGCGCGACATAAATAATCGTTACGTTTTCTCGATAGAGTAGTATAAAAATTTATTGAAGTGTCGATATTTCGGCGCGAAGGAAACTTATGAAAAAGAAACTCAGTTTAATACTATTAAGCGTTATCTTAGTAACGTGCCTTTTATTAAGTGTGGCTTGTGATAAAGATAATCTTTTGCCGAGCAGCAACAATAACGATACATCGAATAGTGCTACCGCAAGTATATCGTCACAAAGCAGCACTGTAAGTGCAAGTACAAATACTACTTCGTCACAAAGTGGCGATAATTGGGCTTTTGACGCGGAGAGCGGAAAACTTGTTATTACAGGTACGGGCGATATGACAGATTATACATTGTCAAATAGTCCTTGGCAAGCTTATAAAGTGAACATAAAAAGCGTTGAAATCACCGACGGAGTAACGAGTATAGGTGAGGATACGTTTTTTAATTGCACGTCATTAGAGAGTATAACTATCCCTAATAGTGTAACAAGTATAGGTAATTATGCGTTCTATGGATGCGCATCATTAACGAGTGTAACGATAGGTAATAGTGTAACGAGTATAGGTTATAGTGCGTTCCATAATTGCACATCATTAACGAGTATAATTATTCCAGACAGTGTAACGAGTATAGGTGAGGATACGTTTTTGAATTGCACGTCATTAACGAGTATAACTATCCCCGACAGTGTAACGAGTATAGGTAATTATGCGTTCTATGGATGCAAGTCATTGACGAGTGTAACGATAGGTAATAGTGTAACGAGTATAGGTTATTCTGCGTTCTATAATTGCGAGTCATTAAAGAACGTATATTATAAAGGCGATAAGGCGAGTTGGTATGAGATAGTTTTCATTAATTATTATGCAGATCCTTTGTATTACGGTGCAAAGTTATGTATCTGCTCGGGTACTTGCGGAGAAAACGTTGATTGGAATTTTGACGCGGAGAGCGGAAAGCTTCTTATTTTCGGCAACGGCGATATGGAAAATTATTTAGAGTC
>ONBF01000031.1 GCA_900315995.1 uncultured Eubacteriales bacterium | reverse complement strand
TGTACTAATTGCGTTAATCTTGTTTCTTATCCCCAAGTACGTAAGAGACGCAAGTGTCGGAAAGGGCGGAAACTATTCGGGATATACGGAGTTTTTGATTAACAAAGATTTGGCAAACTTCCCGTTGGTAGGTCCGTTCATGCATTTCTTCGAATACATCGCGGGACCGGTCGTAGCGTTCGACTATTATATCAACAATTTCTCCGGTGGCTTTACTTTCGGCGAAGCGCAGCTGTTGCCGCTTGTACACTTAATTAATCGAGTATTCGGTTTGGAAAACAATTACGAGCTCGTATACGAGTTTGTTGATGTGCCGTTTTCTACGAACATCTACACCTACTTGCGCGAGGCATTTTCCGATTTCGGATTCTTCGGAGTAATAATGACCCCGTTGCTTTTAGGAGAACTCAGTTGGACGGCGACAAACGTAAAGTTCAGGAACGAGTTAATGAACTATGCGATTTTCCAATACGTATTCCTATACAGTGTGTTCTCGATATTCTACACGCCGTTTTCGCAAGGCGGACCATTGATAGGGTTCGTACTCTACTTTATAATACTTGCATTTACCAATTTTGATAAAGGACTTAAAAACAATGGTAAGTTACATTATAGTAAGTTATAATACAAGCAAGTTAACGGTAGAGTGCGTTAAATCTATTTTAGACAATTGCAGCGACTATGAAGTAATAGTCGTTGACAACGGTTCGCGCGATGATACGGTTTCAAAGCTCGACGAAACGTTCGCAAAAGAGATTGTAAGTGATAAACTTAAAGTTTTGGATACTAAAACGAACAACGGATTCAGTAAAGGAAACAATATAGGTGCATCAGTAGCAAAAGGTGGCTACTATGTTTTTATCAATCCCGACACAATAGTTAAATCCGATTTAAGCGCAGAGCTTACCGAACCGTTGAAAACGAAGTATAAAGGTAAAGACGTTCTTATTGCGCCGAAAATTCTAAATCCGGATTTAACTGTTCAACACAGCGTTAATTGTTATCCGTTAAAAAGTATCGGACTTTTAATAAAACATTTCAAAAACAAAATATTCAAAAATAAAAGTTATCTTTCGGCAGATTGGATTACCGGAGTTTGTTATTGTGTAAAAAAAGAGACCTTCGAAAAACTCGGTGGCTGGAACGAAGAGTACGACTTGTATTCCGAGGACTTGGATTTTTGTTACAGAATAAATAAAAAATTAAACGGTAAAGTTATTTTATATAATTGTGTGTCGATAATTCATTACGGCAATCAAAGCGGAAAACAGATATATACGACTGACTTTGCGTCGTTTGAAAAGAAAGAAAACGCATTGCGCAAGTTTTATAACATTTATTACAATGACAACAAGTTTTACAAATGGTTAAAATTTGTCAGTAGATTCAAGAAGTCGGACGAGTTTAATCAGTATATGGAAAAATATTTCGGAGAAAAGAAATGAAAGGAATAATATTAGCGGGCGGAAGCGGAACGAGATTGTATCCTTTGACAATGGTAACGAGTAAGCAATTATTGCCGATATACGACAAGCCGATGATATATTATCCGCTGTCGACATTGATGCTTGCGGGCATAAGGGACATTTTGATTATTTCCACGCCCTATGACACCCCGAGATTTGAAAGTTTACTCGGAGACGGAAAGAAATTCGGCATCAATTTATCATACGCTGTGCAACCGTCGCCGGACGGACTTGCGCAAGCCTTTTTGATAGGGGAGAAATTTATAGGCGACGAGCCGTGTTGTATGGTACTTGGCGACAACGTGTTTTACGGAAACGGCTTAAAGCGCGCCTTAAAGTCGGCTGTTGAAAACGCGGAAAACGGCACGGGCACGATATTCGGGTATTACGTAACTGATCCCGAGCGTTTCGGAGTCGTTGAGTTTGACAAAGACGGAAAGGCGGTATCTATTGAAGAAAAACCGCAAACGCCCAAATCGAACTATGCGGTAGTCGGACTGTATTTTTATCCGAGCGGCGTATCGGCGGAAGCGAAAAAGGTAAAACCGTCAGCGCGCGGAGAACTCGAAATAACTACGTTAAACCAAATGTATCTCGATGCTAACAAATTAAACGTCATAACGTTCGGCAGGGGCTTTACATGGCTTGATACGGGAACGCACGAAGCGCTTGCGGACGCGACGGCGTTTGTAAGGATGATAGAAGAGAGGCAGGGGCTTAAAGTTTCTTGTCTTGAAGAGATAGCGTTCAACAACGGTTGGATAACGAAGGAAGAATTATTATCCGCCGCCGAGCCAATGAAGAAGAACCAATACGGCAAACATTTAATAAACGTAGCCAACGGTAAAGTAAGGTACTGAAACGTAATGGACGAAGAGATAAGACAGCAAGTGCCGACTGCCGACGAGAGCGGAGAGGCGCAAAAGAAATTCGTAAAAAACATTACCATCGTATTGATAAGCAATATAATTTCGATGCTGTCGGGCATACTTATCGGCTTTATCATCCCGAAGATAATGGGCGTCACGGAGTACGGCTATTATAAGACGTTTACACTTTACTCGTCGTACATCGGAATATTGCACTTTGGGTTTATCGACGGAATATACTTAAAGTTTGCGGGTAAGAAATATGAAGATTTAGACAAATCGAAGTTTCGGACGTACACGCGATTTTTATTCATTATGGAATTTTTCGCGTCGCTCGTTGCGCTCGGCGTTGCATTTTTCTTTATCGGAACGAACTATTTTTTAATAATTCTTTTCGTAAGTCTAAACATACTTGCGACCAACTTAATAACGTACTTTGAGTTTATCAGTCAAATCACTATGCGTTTCAAGCGCACCACGGCGCGAAACATAATCAGGTGTACGCTCAACATATTATCGGTGACGATGCTGTATCTTTTATGGCGATTTAACGATACGGTGATTTACAACTACGTATACGTCGTCATCACGCTGTCCATAACGTACATTTTGGCTATTTGGTATATATTGACGTATCGAGAGCTCGTGTTCGGTAAAGGCAGCAAGTTCAGTGACGAAAAGAGAGAATTAAAGTATTTCTTCAAGGTCGGCGTACCGTTGTTACTTGCTAACCTTATCGGGCAAATATTGTTTGTCGTCGATCAGCAATTTGTAAACCTTGCGTTTGATAACGACACATACGCGGTGTATGCGTTCGCATACAACATGATTAACTTAATAACTGTCGCGACAAGCGCAATATCGGTCGTCCTGTACCCGACGCTCAAAACGCTCAATGCAGATTCGATCACGCGCAACTATTCTAAGATCAACTCGTACTTATTGATATTCGTGGCGTTATGTCTTGCGGTATACTATCCGCTCGTTTTGATAGTCACGCAATATCTTCCTAAGTACGTAGAGGCGTTGCCGATATTTTTGATAATCTTGCCGGGCGTGCTTATCTCGTCAAGCATAGCGGTCGTAAAGTACAACTGTTACAAGACGTTTAATAAGATAAACAACTATTTTGTAAAGTCGCTTATCATACTGTGCATAGCGATACTTGCGGACCTTGCGGTATACTTCATATTCGGCACCACGCAGTCTATCTCTATCGTATCGATAGGCGTGCTCTTCATATGGTACATCGTAGTGGAGGCGTACTTCATACGGGCGTACAAGGTCTCGTGGATAAGGAACTTATTATACATCGTGCTCATCTTAGGTGGCTTTTACGGCATATCGTTTATCCCGAGCATTTACGGAGCGTTCGGCGCGTACATCGGCTATTATGCGATAGTGACGCTTGCGCTTTACTTTAACGAAATCAAAGGTATACTCACAAAACTTAAAAACCGCAAAGCTAAAAGAGCGGTAGAAAAATCGGACACGGCGCAAGTCGAAACCGAACGGCAAGAAAACGACCAAGACTGCACACAACAAGGAGAATAGACGAAATGAACAAGACGGTAGGCAATTTCACGTTTATCGAAACATCGATTGACGGCGTATACGAAATAGAGACGAAGAAGTTCGGCGACAATCGCGGCTACTTTACCGAGACGTACAAGGAGTCGGACTTTAAGGCGGCGGGGCTTGATTATACTTTCGTACAGGACAATCAGTCGCGTTCAAAAAAAGGCGTTTTACGCGGACTGCATTTTCAAAAGGCGCACCCGCAAGCAAAGCTCGTTAGGTGTATCGAAGGCGAAGTATTCGACGTATGCGTAGACTTGCGCGCCGGCTCGAAGACGTACGGAAAGTGGACGAGCGTCGTTTTGTCGGCAGACAAAGGCAACCAGTTTATGATACCGCGCGGTTTTGCTCACGGCTTTCTCGTGCTGTCTGACTATGCGACTTTCTGCTATAAGTGCGACGCAAAGTATCATCCCGAAGACGAAGGCGGAATAGCGTGGAGCGATAAAGACGTCGGTATAGTGTGGCCTACGGTGGACGTAGAGTTTATGCTCAGCGAAAAGGACAAAGTCCATCCGACGCTTAAAGACTCGAAGGTGAAATTTTAATGAAAGTATTGGTAACGGGCGTCGCGGGGCAACTCGGTTACGACGTCATTAACGAACTTAATAAACGCGGTCATACAGCGATAGGCACGGACGTAAAGTCCGAGTCCGAACTTGTCAATAAGGCAAACTTTGCTCGCTACGTCGTATCGGATATAACGGACGCGTCGGCTGTTAAGTCGCTTGTTGACGAAATAAAACCCGACGCAATTATTCATTGCGCCGCGTGGACGAACGTCGACGGCGCGGAAGACAAAGAAAACAAGCCGATTGTAAAAAAAATCAACGTAGACGGTACGCTTAATCTCGTTAAGGCTGCAAAATCGGTAGACGCAAAGTTTTTATATATCTCAACGGACTACGTATTCGACGGCGAAGGGACGGAGCCGTGGAAGCCCGACGACAAGAATTTCGCCCCGCAAAACTATTACGGTCAAACGAAACTCGACGGCGAGCTTGCGGTAGTGGACAATCTTAATAAGTTTTTCATTGTACGCATAGCGTGGGTATTCGGCTTAAACGGAAAGAATTTTATCAAGACGATGTACAACGTCGGCAAGACGCACGACGCGGTGCGCGTAGTGTGCGACCAAATCGGCACGCCTACGTACACGTACGACTTAGCGCGCCTACTCGTCGACATGGTAGAGACGGACAAGTACGGCTACTATCACGCCACCAACGAAGGCGGCTTTATCAGCTGGTACGACTTGACGTGCGAAATATACGCTCAAACGGGGCTTGCCACCAAGGTAATACCGGTAACGACAGTCGAGTACGGCTTATCGGTTGCCAAGCGTCCGCACAATTCTCGTTTAGACAAATCGAAATTAATAGAACAAGGCTTTACTCCGCTACCCGACTGGCGCGACGCGGTAAGGCGATATTTGGAGGTAATCAAATGAAAAAGGTACTTGTAACGGGTGGCGCGGGATTTATCGGCAACTGTTTTTGTAAACTACTGTTAAAAGAGCGCGACTCAATGGTTATTAACGTTGACTTATTGACGTACGCGGCTAACCCGTCCACGATAGCGGACGAACTCAAGAATCCGCGCTACGTGTTTTATAAAGAAGACATCCGCAACCGCGCGGGCATCTTCAAGATATTCGAAATCGAGCGACCGGACGTAGTCGTAAACTTCGCGGCGGAATCGCACGTAGACCGCTCAATACTCGATCCCGAAAGCTTTTTGACGACAAACATTTTGGGGACGCAAGTTTTGATGGACGCGTGCAGACAGTACGGCGTAGAGCGTTTCCATCAAGTAGGCACGGACGAAGTGTACGGCGACCTACCGCTCGACAGACCCGACTTGTTTTTCACCGAAACCACGCCTTTGCATACCTCGTCGCCGTATTCTACGTCCAAGGCGTCCGCGGACTTATTGACGCTTGCGTATTATAGGACGTACGGCTTACCGGTGACCATCAGCCGTTGTTCCAACAACTACGGCCCGTATCAATTCCCCGAAAAACTTATTCCGCTTATGATCTCCAAGGCTATGAACGACGAGCCGCTTCCCGTGTACGGAAAGGGACTTAACGTCCGCGACTGGCTGTATGTTGAAGACCATTGTCGCGGAATCCTCGCCGTACTCGAAAAGGGCAAAGTTGGCGAAGTCTACAACTTGGGCGGTCATAACGAAAAGGCAAACATCGACATCGTTAAGATTATTCTTAAGGAACTCAATAAACCCGAATCTTTGATAACCTACGTTGTCGACCGTCACGGACACGATTTGCGTTACGCCATCGATCCCGCAAAGGCTATGCGTGATTTAGGTTGGGCGCCCACGACCATGTTCAAAGACGGCATCGTCTTGACTATCGACTGGTACAAGCGCAACACTCCGTGGCTTGACGAGTGCGTAGCAAGCAACAAAGCGTGGCTTAAAAAGAACTACACGGACAGAAAATAAACTTTTTAATTGCGACAGCAAGATGGTAAGTAAATAGTGATAGGATAGGAAGAAAACGGAGAATACTATGGCGAATAGCATTAAAGAACAAGAACGTGAAGAATTACATAAAGCAATATGGAATATTGCAAACGATTTAAGAGGTTCGGTTGACGGTTGGGATTTTAAGCAATACGTTTTGGGCTTTATGTTTTACAGATACATTTCGGAAAACATAACGAATTATATCAATCAAGGCGAGCGAACGGCAGGTGCTGTTGATTTTGATTACGCAAAGTTGTCGGATAGTGAAGCCGAAGTCGCGCGTGAAGATATGGTAAGTACAAAAGGTTTCTTTATTCTTCCGAGTCAATTATTTTGCAATGTTAGAAGCAAAGCAAAAAACGATGAAAATCTGAATGAAACTCTTGAAAAGGTATTTAATGCTATTGAAGACTCCGCTAAGGGCAGTGAAAGCGAAGATGATTTCAAAGGCTTATTTGACGATCTTGACGTAAACAGTAACAAGCTCGGCCCGACGGTCGCTAAACGTAATGAAAAACTTGTTAAGATTATGAATAGCATTGGCGAAATGAAACTCGGCGATTATAAGGATAACACAATCGACGCTTTCGGTGATGCATATGAATTTTTAATGGGCATGTATGCTTCTAATGCTGGTAAATCAGGCGGAGAATACTATACTCCGCAAGAAGTTTCGGAATTGCTTACAAGATTGACGGTTGTAGGTAAAACAGAAGTAAACAAAGTTTACGACCCTGCTTGCGGTTCGGGTTCGCTTCTTTTGAAGTTTGCGAAAATTTTAGGTAAAAATAACGTGCGAAACGGTTTTTATGGTCAAGAAATAAATTTAACGACGTATAACCTTTGCAGGATTAATATGTTTTTACACGATATTGACTTTGATAAATTTGATATTGCGTGTGAAGATACGCTTATTAGTCCGCAACATTGGGACGATGAACCGTTTGAAGCTATTGTCAGCAATCCGCCGTATTCTGTAAAATGGGTAGGGGAAGATAATACGTTACTTATTAATGATCCGCGGTTTAGTCCCGCAGGCGTACTCGCACCTAAGTCAAAAGCAGATTTAGCTTTTATTATGCACTCGTTATCTTGGCTTTCGGCAAACGGTACGGCTGCAATAGTTTGTTTCCCGGGTATCTTCTATCGTGGCGGTGCGGAGCAAAAGATTAGAAAGTATTTGATAGATAATAATTTCATTGATTGCATTATTCAGTTACCTGATAATTTGTTCTTCGGCACTTCTATTGCAACTTGCATAATGGTTTTGAAGAAAGCAAAGAACGATAATGCTACACTTTTTATAGACGCAAGTAAATATTGTGTTAAAGTAACTAACAATAATAAACTCACGGATGATAATATCAACGATATTCTTAAATTGTTCACGGATAGAAAAGACGCTGATTATATCGCTAAGCTTGTTGAAAATAGTGTTATTGAGGAAAACAACTACAATCTTTCCGTTTCGACTTACGTTGAGAAAGAAGATACCAAAGAAAAGATTGATATTAAAGTATTAAATGCAAAAATTAAAGATATTGTTGCTCACGAAGATGTTTTACGTAAAGAGATAGACAAAATTATTGCTGACATAGAAGGAGGCAATAATGAGTAAAATTGAAGAATTAATTGAAAAGTATTGTCCAGATGGCGTGGAATATAAAAAGATTAAAGATTTAGTAGGATTAAATCGTGGTAGCAGACTAACAAAAAGTCAACTTGTCGAAGATGGATTATACGAAGTTTATCACGGAAGCAAAGATACTCCATTAGGACTTTATAATGAGTATAATGCACCTAAGAATACAACGATAGTTGTTAATACTGGTGGTATTGGTGGGGTTAAATTTATTGATAAAGAGTTTTGGTGCTCTGATGGTAGTTTTTGGTTGGGACATTCGAATGAAGTCAATGATAAGTTTTTGTATTATTATGTAGTCAAATTTGAAGATTATTTTGCATCACAAAAGAGAGTTGGGGGTGTTCCAACTATTGATAGAAGCGTGGTAGAAGATTTTAAAATTCCTGTACCACCTTTGGCGGTACAGGAAGAAATTGTCCGAATTTTAGACAATTTCACAGAGCTTACAGCAGAGCTTACAGCAGAGCTTACAGCAAGAAAACAACAGTATGAATTTTATAGAGATAAACTTTTAACTTTCCAAGTAGAAAATATTGAGTGGAAAACACTTGGTGAATTGGGACAATTTTTTGGTGGACTTACAGGCAAAAGTAAAGATGATTTCAAAGATGGAAATGCAAATTTTATAACATATGTAAATGTTTATAAAAATATTGCGCTAGATTTACATGATACTGCAAAAGTAAGAATTGAACCAAATGAGAAACAAAGAAAATTAAAATACTTAGATGTAATTTTTACAGGTTCATCAGAAACACCAGACGAATGTGCTTTTTCATCAGTTGTATGTGAAGAGCCACAAGAAGATTATTATTTGAATAGTTTTTGTTTTGTTTGGGAGTTATATGACAAAGGTTTATACAATCCACATTTCTTAAAACATTTATTTAGAACATCTTATTTAAGATATCAACTTGGTAAAACTGCAAGTGGTGTAACTAGATTTAATGTTTCAAAAGAAAAAATGAAGAATGTTAAAATTCCAATTCCATCACTTCAAATTCAAGAAAGAATTGTTGAAGTTTTGGATAACTTTGATAAGATATGTTCAGACCTTGGAATTGGCTTACCTGCTGAGATTGAAACAAGACAAAAACAATACGAGTATTATCGTGATAAACTGTTGACGTTTGATATGTCGCCTGCGACAATCTTTGACAGACAGACAGACAGACAGACAGACAGACAGACAGGCTTAATTAAACTTTTGCAATATGTATATGGATATGTAAAAATTAAATTAATCAATATAGCTAATTATTCTACAAGTAGAATTAATGCAAAGATGTTAAACGAAAATACATATGTTGGAGTTGATAATCTTTTACAAAACAGACAAGGAAAAGAAAAATCAAATTATGTTCCGAATGGAAATAAATGTATTGAGTTTAATGCAGGGAATATTTTAATCGGAAACATAAGACCATATTTGAAAAAAATTTGGTTTGCTGATTGCAAGGGTGGAACTAACGGTGATGTTTTAACTGTTGTAGCAAATGAAAACTTAGTTATGCCAAGATATTTGTATTTTGTATTATCATCAGATGATTTTTTTAATTATGATATGCAAAATTCAAAAGGGGCTAAAATGCCAAGAGGCAATAAAGATGCTGTAATGAAATACAAATTTGATATTCCGCCAATAGACAAGCAAAAAGAAATTGTAGAGATATTAGATAAATTCGACAAGTTAGTAAACGACTTAACAGAAGGATTGCCTGCTGAAATTAAGGCAAGGCAACAGCAATATGAGTATTATAGGAACAAACTGTTGACGTTCAAAGAAAAAAAACGAAGGGTGAATTATGAGTTATTATAACATTGTTGCACAGACGAATGAAAGTACCGTTATGGCTGAATATAAGCCTACTGGTAAAAGAGCTGAGGCGTATCAAAGCGAAGCTGAACTTGAGAAAGAATTAATCGCTCTTTTAGATTCTCAGGGGTGCAAATATTTATCTATTCATACGGAAGCTGAACTTATTCAAAATCTCAGGACAAAACTTGAAGAACTTAACGCATACAAGTTTTCCGATTCCGAATGGGAAAGATTTTTTAATGATAACATTGTCGGTAACAATGAAGAAATCGTTGATAAAACAAGAAAGATACAAGAAAACGATGTACAGGTTTTGAAACTTGACAATGGTCTTTCAAAAAACATTAAACTTATTGACAAAAAGAACATACACAATAACAAATTACAAGTTATTAATCAATACGTTGAAGATAACGGCAATTATAAGAATCGTTATGACGTAACGATTTTAGTTAACGGTTTACCGCTAGTACACATTGAGTTAAAACGTCGCGGAGTGAATATCCGTGAAGCGTTTAATCAAATAGAACGGTATCAAAGAGATAGTTTTTGGGCGTCAAAAGGACTGTTTAAGTACGTTCAAATATTCGTAATTTCAAACGGTACCAATACGAAGTATTATTCTAATACTACAAGATTAAATCATATTAAAGAATTTGCAAAGAATCGAGTGCAAAAGACAAAGACAAGCAACAGTTTTGAATTTACGTCTTATTGGGCTGACGGTAAAAACAAAATTATTCCCGACCTTATTGATTTTACCAAAACATTTTTTGCAAAACATACTATTCTTAACATTTTAACAAAGTATTGTGTTTTTACCTCAGAAGACATATTACTTGTTATGCGTCCGTATCAAATTGTTGCGACTGAAAGAATAATTAACAGAATAGATATTTCCAATAATTATAAGACGTACGGAACAGTCAGAGGCGGTGGCTATATTTGGCATACGACAGGAAGCGGTAAAACGCTTACCAGTTTTAAGACCGCACAAATTGCTTCTAAATTAGATTATATAGATAAAGTTTTGTTTGTTGTCGATAGGAAAGATTTGGACTATCAAACGATGAAAGAATACGACAAGTTTGAGAAAGGTGCCGCTAACAGCAACACATCGACTGCAATACTCAAAAAGCAACTTGAAGATTCCGAATCGCGTATTATAATTACAACTATTCAAAAACTCGATTGTTTTATTTCAAAGTATAAAGATCACCCGATTTATGATAAGCACGTTGTAATTATTTTTGATGAATGTCATAGAAGTCAATTCGGTGATATGCATGTTGCGGTTACTAAATCGTTTAAGAAATATCATTTATTCGGCTTTACTGGGACGCCTATTTTTGCGGTTAATTCAAGTGCGGGGAAATTCCTTAATCTCAGAACTACGGAACAAGCATTCGGCGACCAATTGCATACATATACCATAGTTGACGCAATCAATGATAAAAATGTTTTGCCGTTTAGAGTCGATTATGTTAAGACGATTGATAAAGAACCTGATATAGAAGATAAAAAAGTCAACGACATTGACCGTGAAAAAGCTTTCATGGCACAGGAAAGGATAAGTAAAGTCGTTAGTTATATTTTAGATAATTTTAATAAGAAAACTTACAGAAACGAAAAGACTTACACTTTTAATTCCGTTTTGAATATTTCGGAAGTTATTGCTTCAAAGAATAGAAACATAACGGAAGACAGAGGCGTTATGCGTCTTAACGGATTCAATTCGATTTTTTGCGTATCGTCTATCAATGCGGCTAAACTCTATTATAACGAGTTTAAGAAACAGATTGCGGAAAATCCGTCTAAAAAACTTAATATAGCAACAATATTCAGTTTCGGAGCAAATGAAGAAGACGGCAACGGAATAATCGAAGAAGAAAACCCCGAAAACACAACGAACTTAGATCAAGTATCAAGAGATTTTCTTGAAGGTGCGATTAAAGACTATAACGCTATGTTTAATACCAATTATGATACGTCAAGCGATAAATTCCAAAATTATTATAAAGATATATCATATCGTATGAAAAATAAGCAATTGGATATTTTGATTGTCGTTAATATGTTTTTGACAGGTTTTGATGCTACTACTCTTAATACTTTATGGGTAGATAAGAATCTAAGGCAACACGGTTTAATTCAAGCCTTTTCGAGAACTAACAGAATATTAAACTCCATAAAAACTTTCGGTAATATTGTTTGCTTCAGAAATTTACAAAAGAGAACTGACGAAGCCGTTGCTTTATTCGGTGATAAAGAAGCAGGCGGAATCTGCTTAATGCGAAGCTATAAAGATTATTTCTACGGTTATACGGATGATAAAGAAATTTACAGACGTGGCTATAAAGATTTAATAGATGAGCTTGAAAGTAAATATCCGTTAAGCGAACCTCAAATTATCGGGGAATTCGCTCAAAAAGGTTTTATCGCACTGTTTGGCGCAGTTCTTCGTATGAGAAACGTATTATCTTCGTTTGATGAGTTTGCAGGTAATGAGCTTTTATCCGAAAGAGATATGCAAGATTATCAAGGTAGATACAACGACTTGTATGACGAATGGAAACGCAGAAGAGACTCGGGCGACAAAGAAGATATAACAGATGACGTTGTATTCGAAATAGAACTTATCAAACAAATAGAAATCAATATTGATTACATTTTGTTGTTGGTTAAGAAGTATCACGATACGCATTGTAAAGATAAAGAGATACTTATATCAATAGATAAAGCTATTGAGTCGAGTTTGGAATTGAGAAGTAAAAAGCAACTCATTGATAACTTTATTGCAGGCATTAATGACGTTGATGACGTTTTCGTTGAATGGCGTCAATATGTAGTTGAGCAAAAAGAAAAAGAGCTGTCTTCAATTATTGCTCAAGAAGGATTGAAAGATAAAGAAACAAGAGAATTTGTTGAATACTCATTCAAAGACGGAGCAATGAAAACTACAGGTACTCAAGTCGATGCGCTTATGCCACCGATACGAAGATTCGGCAAAGAAAACAGGAACGAAAAGAAAAAGTCAATTCTCGGCAGACTGTTAGCATTCTTTGAAAAATTCTTCGGTATATGTTAGTTTTGAATAAAAAGAGTTTTTCAGTTTGTCTATTTAAGGAGTAACATATGTCAAAAGAGATTTTTATTAGTCATTCAAAACACGATGAAAAAGTTGGCGAAAAACTTGTAGATTCTTTAATAGAATTAGGAGTACCGAGAGATACTATTTTTTATTCATCAAAATATCATACGGGAATTAAGTATGGAAAAAATTTTCCTGAGGAAATTAAAACTGCTCTGCAAGAATGTAAATTAGTTATATTTTTGTTAACGAAAAATTTTTATAAAAGCCCATATTGTTTAAACGAAATGGGGGCTGCGTGGTTTGCGGGCAAGTATTGCATACCTATTTTATTGGATGGACTTACGGAAAAA
>ONBF01000005.1 GCA_900315995.1 uncultured Eubacteriales bacterium | reverse complement strand
GTAGTCGCACCCGACGATCCGCTCGTTATGGGCGCGGTCGATAGGCTTGAAGAAAAGGGTGTAAAGTGTTTCGGACCGCGCGCAAACGCGGCGATAATCGAAGGAAGTAAAGCTTTCTCGAAAGATTTAATGAAAAAGTACAATATACCGACTGCAAAGTACGAAACGTTTACGGATTACGATTCGGCAGTCGATTATCTTAAAACGCAAAACACGCCGATAGTTATCAAAGCGGACGGCTTGGCGCTCGGCAAGGGCGTAATAATAGCGATGACGTTCGACGAAGCGGTCGACGCCGTTAAGTCGATGATGCGAGATAAAGTTTTCGGCGCAAGCGGCAGTAAAGTCGTAATCGAAGAATATCTCGAAGGCCCCGAAGTATCCGTGTTGAGTTTTACGGATGGCAAAACAGTCGTTCCTATGGTTTCGTCTATGGATCATAAGCGCGCTTTGACGGGAGACAAAGGTCTCAATACGGGCGGTATGGGAACGGTTGCGCCAAACCCGTATTATACGAATGACGTTGCGAAAGTTTGTATGGATAAAATTTTCATCCCGACTGTAAACGCAATGAATAAAGAAGGCAGAACGTTTAAGGGGTGTTTATATTTCGGACTAATGATAACGAAAGACGGTCCTAAGGTTATAGAATATAATTGCAGATTCGGCGATCCCGAAACGCAAGTCGTTTTACCTTTGCTTGAAAGCGATTTGCTGACTATAATGGAAAGCGTTGCGGACGGCACGCTTGACGAAACGCAAGTCGTTTTTAAGGACGGTGCCGCTTGTTGCGTGGTTATGGCGTCCGACGGCTACCCTAAAAAATACGAAACGGGCTTTGAGATTAAATTACCCGAAGACACCGCCGACGCGTTTACATACGTTGCGGGCGCAAAACTTTCGGATAACAAGTTATTGACTTCGGGGGGCAGAGTTCTCGGAGTTGTCGCTACGAGCGATAATCTGAAAGACGCCGTAAACAAAGCTTATGCTCGCGTTAAACTTACAAGTTTTGACAACGCATATTATAGGGAAGATATAGGTGCAAAAGCATTAAGCATATTAAAAGATTAATCGGAGTATAAATAATGGTATACAGAATTTACGTTGAAAAGAAGAGCGGACTTGATCACGAGGCAAAGTCGCTTCTTAATGAAATCAACACACTGCTTGAAATAAAGAGCGTTAAAGACATACGTTTACTCAACAGATACGACGTTGAGAATATAACGAAAAAACTTTTTACCAAAGCCGTTAAAACAGTCTTTTCCGAACCGCAGCTCGACAATACGATTGATGAGATTGACGCTGACGACGCAAAAGTGTTCGCGGTTGAATATCTGCCGGGTCAATTTGATCAGAGAGCGGACTCCGCCGCGCAATGCATACAGCTTATCGCGCAGTGTGAAAGACCGACTATAAGAACCGCCAAAGTATATATGGTATACGGTGAGGTAAGCGAGGAAGATATTAAGCGTATAAAGTCATACGTTATTAATCCCGTCGAGTCGAGAGAAGCAAATCTTAAATTGCCCGAAACGCTTAAAACGGACTACGATATTCCGACCGCTGTCGAAACTGTCGAAGGTTTTTGCGAATTTTCCGAAGATAAACTCGACGAGTTTATCAAGTCGCGCGGACTTGCTATGGATCTTGACGATGTCAAATTTTGTCAAAAGTATTTTATCGGAGAAAAGAGAGAGCCGACGATAACCGAAATCAAAATGATAGACACATACTGGTCGGATCACTGTCGTCATACTACGTTTCTTACCACCATTGATAATTTGGAAGTTACCGATGAAGAGATTAAAGGCGCGTACGACTTATATTTGAAAGTCCGTAAAAAACTCAAAAGAAAGAAGCCCGTCAACCTTATGGATATTGCGACGATGGGTATGCGGTATCTTAAATCGGAAGGCAAGTTGAACAATCTTGACGAATCGGACGAAATCAACGCTTGCACAGTTAAAATTAAAGTCGACGTGGACGGTGTAAGCGAAGACTGGCTGTTACTGTTTAAGAACGAAACGCATAATCACCCGACCGAGATAGAACCTTTCGGCGGTGCGGCAACTTGTATCGGTGGCGCAATTCGCGATCCGCTGTCGGGGAGAGCGTATGTATATTCCGCAATGCGAATAACGGGCGCAGGCGATCCGCTCGTTGCCGTTAAAGACACGATTGAAAGTAAACTTCCGCAAAGAAAGATAGTTACGACCGCCGCTAACGGTTACAGCTCGTACGGCAACCAAATAGGGCTTGCTACGGGTATGGTAGACGAGATATATCATAAAGGATACGTAGCGAAGCGTATGGAGATAGGTGCGGTAATAGGCGCAACGCCGCAAGACCATGTAAGGCGCGAGTGTCCGAAAGACGGAGATATTGTAATACTTCTCGGCGGACGTACGGGACGTGACGGATGCGGCGGCGCAACGGGTTCGTCCAAAGCGCACACGCATGAATCACTTGCAAGTTGCGGAGCGGAAGTTCAAAAGGGTAACGCGCCCGAAGAGCGTAAACTTCAAAGATTATTCAGAAACAAAAATGCGTCTTGTCTTATCAAGCGTTGCAACGATTTCGGCGCGGGCGGAGTATCGGTAGCAATCGGCGAGCTTGCGGACGGCGTATTTATCGACTTAAACAAAATCCCCAAGAAGTATGACGGTTTAGACGGCACGGAGCTTGCGATAAGCGAGTCCCAAGAGCGTATGGCAGTTGTCGTGGAGCTTAAAGACGCGGACAAGTTCATTGAGTTTGCGGAACAAGAAAATCTCGAAGCGACAAAAGTCGCAGTGGTTACCGAAACACCGAGACTCGTTATGGTATGGAACGGTAAAAAAATAGTCGATATTTCAAGAGAGTTCTTAAACTCAAACGGTGCGGAAAAACACATAAACGTTAAGATTGCAAACCCGAGAAAATTCGAGAAGAAAGTGACGGGCGGATTTACAAAGAATATAAAGGAGCTTGCGGCGGACTTAAACGTTTGCGGTAAGCGCGGTTTGTCCGAACGTTTCGATTCGACAATCGGCGCGGGCACTGTACTTATGCCGTTCGGCGGAAAGTATCAAATTACGCCTATTCAGGCTATGGTCAACAAAGTGTCGCTCGAAAAGGGCGAAACGGACGACTGCTCCGTGATGAGTTACGGATTCAATCCGTTTATATCGGAAGCCAGCCCGTATCACGGCGCGTATGTTGCAGTCATTGAAAGCGTTTCCAAACTTATTGCGACGGGTGCGGACTTTAACGATGTTTATTTGACTTTTCAAGAATATTTCCCGAAGCCTAAGAAAGACGCTGAACGTTGGGGGCTTCCCGCGGCGGCATTACTCGGCGCGTTTAAGGCGCAGTACGACTTAGGCGTTGCGAGTATCGGCGGAAAAGATTCAATGAGCGGAACGTTTGAAAACATAGACGTGCCGCCCACGCTTGTATCTTTTGCCGTTACGATGAATAAAACGCAGAACACGGTAAGTCCCGAGTTTAAGAGCGCGGGCAGTAAAGTTGTCCTTATTACGCCCGATTATAACGAAAGCGGCTTGCCCGAGATTAAGAGCCTTAAAAAGATATACAAAGAAATATCCGATTTGGTTCGCGCGGGAAAAGTTTTGTCAGCGTATACATTAACTTACGGCGGTATTGCCGAAGCGGTTATGAAGATGTGTTTCGGTAACGGACTCGGATTTGAGTTTGAGCAGAACGCAAGCGGACTGTTCGACTATAATTACGGCTCTTTCATATTGGAGCTTGCGGACGAACATATCGACGTAGGTATGCTATTGGGTACGACTACCGAAGAGTACAGGCTTGTTTACGGTAAAGATAATGTTGACCTTAAAGAATTGCAAAGTATATACGAAAATAAACTCGAAGACGTTTTTACTTGTAATATAGCGACGGATAACAAAGTGGTTCCCGAGTTCGATTACCGCGTTAAAGAGTGGACGCACGCTAAGCGAAAAGTCGCAGCGCCGAGAGTTTTGATTCCGGTATTCCCTGGTACGAACTGTGAATACGATACGGCTCGTGCGTTTGAGAGAGCGGGGGCGGAAGCGGACGTATTCGTTATCAACAATCAGTCGCCGACGCGCGTTGCCGAATCGGTAAAAGCGTTTGCCGAGAAAATTAAAAAGTCACAGATAATATTTATTCCGGGCGGTTTCTCGGGTGGCGATGAACCTGACGGGTCGGGTAAATTCATAACAGCTTTCTTTAAGAACGCGGCAATTTGCAACGCAGTAGCGGCACACCTTGACGACAAGTGTTTGATAGGCGGCATTTGTAACGGTTTTCAAGCGCTTATCAAACTCGGACTTGTTCCGTACGGCAGAATAATCGACACGGACGAAAAGTGTCCGACTTTAACGTTTAACGATATAGGAAGACATCAATCGAGACTTGTAAGAACGCGTATTGCGTCCAATAAGTCCCCGTGGCTTGCGGACGCGCAAGTCGGCGATATTTACACGGTTGCAATATCGCACGGCGAAGGTAAATTCATTGCATCGCCCGAAGTTATCGAAAAACTTGTTCAAAACGGGCAGATATTCTCTCAGTACGTTGATTTGGACGGGAAAGCTACGTTTGATATAAGGTACAACCCGAACGGTTCGTATTATGCAATCGAAGGAATAACGTCGGAAGACGGACTTGTATTCGGTAAAATGGGGCACACCGAAAGATATGGCGAAGGACTTTACCGAAACGTTGACGGTAGGTATGATTTACCGTTGTTTACGTCGGCGGTTAAATATTTCAAGTAGGAAACTCGTCGTAAAGAAAGTTTTACGGTAATCTCGGAAGTTGACAATACATATAACCGTAATTTACGTTTATAGGCATTGAAAAAACTGTTGACATAGTGAGAGTTAATTATTATAATAGTAAAGCATTATATTTTAAGAGGTGATAGTAATGAAAGAGAATATACATCCCGATTATCATGAAGTTACCGTAACTTGCGCTTGCGGAGCTACGTTCAAGACGGGTAGCACGAAGCCCGGTAACGAGATAAGAATCGAAGTTTGCAGCAAATGTCATCCTTTCTTCACGGGTAGACAAAAACTTGTTGATTCGGGCGGACGCGTCGATAAGTTTAAGAAACGTTACAATATGAACTGACTGAACAGGGTGCAGCCGTGATGACTGCGCCTTTTTATTTTTTATGAGTAAAGAAGCAAAAAAAGTATGTAAAACAAGTATAGGCGGTCAAGCCGTCATTGAGGGAGTAATGATGCGAGGTGCTTCATCTTCCGCCGTTGCCGTAAGAGATCAAAACGGTAAAACAGTCGTTGAGTCATATAGGAACAAACCGCGAGGCAAGATTTATAAAGTGCCGATATTACGCGGTATCGTCAACTTCGTTTTGATGCTGATATACGGTACAAAGGTATTGATGCGCAGCGCCGAAGTGTATGGTGACGAAGAACCGTCCGAATTTGAAATTGCGCTTGCAAAGAAATTCAAAGTAAACTTGATGAGCGTTGTTTTGACGATTTCATTATTCTTGGGATTGTTGCTTGCGGTAGGACTTTTTATTCTTTTACCGACGTATATGGTCAAATGGATTCAAATGTGGACGGGCATAACTTTTACGCCTTTACAGATAAGTATAGCGGAAGGTATTCTCAAACTTTTGATATTCATAATTTATCTTTTATTATGTCTTTTAATGAAAGATGTACGAAGAGTGTTTATGTATCACGGAGCGGAGCATAAGACGATAAGTTGTTTTGAAGCGGGCGACGAACTTACGGTCGAAAATGTAAAGAAGCACTCGAAAATTCACGACAGATGCGGTACGACGTTTATCTTTATCGTACTGTTTATAAGTATAATAGCGGCGATATTTATTCCCAATTTCTCTACGCCCGTAAGGGTGCTTTGCAAGTTGGCGTGTTTGCCGATAGTAGCGGGCGTATCGTACGAGATACTCAAATTCCTTGCGAAATTCGATAATCCTTTCGTTAAGGTTATTAAGGCGCCCGGACTTGCGCTTCAACTTATAACCACACGTCACCCGACGGACGATATGATAGAAGTCGCAATCACGGCTTTTAAGACGGTACTGGAAATGGACGCCGACCCCACAAAGCCCACGGTCAAGTTTCAAATAGAAAAGAGACTTTCTTTGACGCGTCTTGAAATGTATATATTGATTTCCAAGGCAAAGGCGGACGAAGCCGATATAGACTGGATACTTGTGGACGTTTTGGGCGTTAAGCGCGACGAACTCAAAGATATTAAGTTTATTACGACCGAGCAGTATGATAAGGCGATAGAACTTGCAAAGAAGCGCGGCGCGGGTGAACCCGTTCAGTATGTTTTGGGCAGCACTGAGTTTTACGGAATAAAATTAAAGACGGATAGGCGCGCGCTTATTCCGAGATTTGATACGGAACTCGTTGCGGAACAGGCGATCAAATACGCGGACGCGGATAAAAGAGTTTTGGACTTATGTACGGGAAGCGGCGCGATAGCGATTGCGGTTAAATCGAAAACGAGCGCACAAGTCAGCGCATCGGATATAAGCGAAGACGCGTTAAGCCTTGCGAAAGAAAATGCTCGAAACTTAAATCTCGATATAAATTTTATCAAGAGCGATATGTTTGAAAATATCGACGGCAGGTTTGACGTTATCGTCAGCAATCCGCCCTATATTCCGAGCGGTAAAATCAAAAAACTCGACAAGGCGGTTAAGGATTACGAACCTATATGTGCATTGGACGGCGGTACGGACGGGCTTGACTTTTACAGAGTGATTGCCGATAATTTCCGTGCGCACTTAAACGAAAACGGTGTGCTTGTGACGGAACTCGGAGCGGGAGAAGCCGAGAGTGTAAGAAAATTGTTTGAAAATTACGAAACCGAAATAATCAAAGATTATTCGGGAACGGACAGGATACTTATCGTAAAGGTGTAAAATGTTTGAAAAGTTAAAAAAGATTGCAGAGCGAAACGATGAACTTACCGCGCTGTTATCGGACGCGGAAGTTATTAAGAATATAGATTTATGGCGTACATATGCAAAGGAGCAAGCGTCGATAGCCGATGTTGCTGAGAAGTATGAAGAATACGTCAAGACTGAGCGTGAGATAGCCGATTGCAAGGCTATGATAGCAGACGGCGACGCGGAACTTAAAGCTATGGCGCATGAGGAGATGGGCGGGCTTGTCGATAAAAAAGAAAAACTTAAAGAAGAACTTAAAGTTTTACTTCTCCCGAAAGACCCGAACGACGAGAAAAACGTTGTTATTGAAATTCGCGCCGGCGCAGGCGGAGAAGAAGCCGGACTTTTCGGTACGGAACTTATGAGAATGTATCATATGTACGCAGACAGTCACAGATGGAAAGTCGAAGATATGGAAACGAATATGACCGAACTCGGCGGAGTTAAGGAAGTCGTATTCTTAATATCGGGCAAGGGCGCGTACAGTAGGCTGAAATACGAAAGCGGAGTGCATAGAGTACAGCGGGTACCCGAGACCGAATCGCAAGGCAGAGTACACACGTCAACCGTAACCGTAGCCGTTCTTCCCGAAAGCGAAGAAGTGGAAGTCGAGATTAACGAAAAAGATTTGAAGATAGACACGTACAGAAGTAGTGGCGCGGGCGGACAGCACGTCAACAAAACGGAATCGGCTATTCGTATCACACATTTGCCGACAGGACTTGTCGTTACGTGTGAAGACGAGAGAAGTCAGATTAAGAACAGAGACAAAGCAATGCGCGTATTGAAGAGCAGATTATACGATTATTATCAATCGCAAGCCGATAAAGAGTATGCTGAGAACAGAAAGACGCAAGTCGGCACGGGAGATAGGTCGGAACGAATAAGGACGTATAACTATCCGCAAGGGAGAGTTACCGATCACCGTATCGGGTATACGATATACGCGCTCGAAAATTTCTTAAACGGTGATATGGACGAAATGATTTCCGCGCTTGCATTAGCCGACCAAACCGCAAAACTTGCCAAAGTCGGAGAATAACGTTAAACAAAGAACAGATAGAAGAAAAGTTGATAGTCAACGTAACAAAGTCTTTACGTTACGTCGGCGTAGAATACAGAACTCCCGATATGAATAAAGAGTGCGCGGTTCGCGTATGTATGTGTTTTCCCGACACGTACGAAGTCGGTATGAGCAATTTGGGACTTCGTATACTTTATCATATGCTTAACGATAGAGAAGATACCGTGTGTGAGCGGTGTTTTATGCCGTGGGTTGATATGCTTGACGCTATGAAAGCGGACGGTATGCCTTTGTTTTCAATCGAAACAAAGCGGGAATTCAATGAGTTTGACTATATAGGGTTTTAGATACGGTACGAGTTTGCTTATTCCAACGTGCCTAATATGTTCGAACTTGCGGATATTCCGTTGCCGTTTGAATATATCGACGTCGGAATACGTCGCGATTATCTTTTGAAAGAGCGCGACAAAGCGTACAAGGCGGAAGCGACGGTCGACTGTAATAACGGTTGTCGTGCGTGCGGCGCAAATATGATAGGACGGTGCGAACAATTTTGACCGTGTTAAAGATATATTTTCCGTCTGATGAGTTGACACCGATACAAAATTTTAGGATAATAAATTTAGGGACGGGAAAAGTTGACTTGTCCGACAGAGCAAAATACCGTTTGTAAAGGAGGACGTATGAAATATATTAACAGAGAATACGGATTTACCGGACGTCCGCCTTTTTATAAAGAGTTTTATCAAGAAAGCAATAAAGGTCCGACGCCAAACGAATCGAATTATCCGGAAACTTCACTGTCGGGGTTGGGGCTTGATAAAGATGTGCCGAACGGGGCGATGTTAGTCGGTAAATTCGGCAGTATGTGGGGAATCCGCATAAGTTATCACAAAAGCGGTAAGTGGGTGGACAGCGCCGAATTTTTGAAAGATATAGGCAAGAAATACTCGTCTTCCGAAAAAGGTAACTTTTCTTACTTTACACACGGTGACATAACGGTTACATGTATCAAGTACGGCGCAAACAGTCTTGTAATGTCGGTTGCAAGTATGGCAAATACGGACGTAAAAGTTATATTTTATCCGAAGTCGATGGGTGCGTCTATGACGCACGCGGATTATAAAGAAGTCGAAGGCGACGCACCCTTTTACGCCGTTTTCAAAGGCAAAGCCGGAGTGTCGGAAGAAGGTTGCGTATTCACGAAACGTTATGAAGCGGAAATCGACGGCAGAGGTAAACGTGAATATTTCAAAGCGTTTTGCTATTCAGAACCTACGGAAGTTATGGAAGGAGATAACGGTTCGGTCGTCTATACTTTTCATTTTACCAACAATGCAAATTCAAGATTGTTTATATATGCGGCGGTGGGAGACAGAAGTATCGACAACTATACGCCGACGCGTGACGAAATCGTTGCGGGCGTAAGTACCGCGGAGATGGAGTTTACAACCAATAAGATAAAAGGCAGCGGAGTGCTTGCCTCGGTAGCCGAACAGTTTTACGATTCGGTATTGTGGCACAAGATATACAATCCTTTCTTTTTGGATTATATGTACGTTGATTCGAGAAATGAACTTACGGACTATTATATTTACGACGGACGCAAATTAAATTTAGCGGCATTACTCGGCGGGCATATAGGTGAAGATTCTTGCGCGTTCAGACAGATTCAATATGCACAAGAAGATAAACTTTTTTCTTTACTGAGCGCATGGATAGTTTTTTGCAGACACAGAGATATAGTATGGCTTAAACGTTTATACGAGCAGTATGCGCAACTTTATAAGGCGGACGGGGAGCTTGTCGTTGCTACGGGTAAATATAAGTCAGCCGTTGCGTACACGATGTCCGGTTCTCCGTTAAAAGAACTTGAAAGACGTGAGAATATGTACAGTCTCGATATGAGTTGTATCAAACTTTTGAATATGGATATATTGGAGCGCATGGCAGTTTTGTGCGGAGACAGCCCTAAGGAATATTCGAAAGCCAAGACGGAACTTAAAAAAAAGATTAACGAAGTACTCTTTAATGCCGATCTCGGAATATATATGAACAGATATGTTGAGGGGGATTTTGCGTCTACAATAGGTGCAACTTCATTTTATCCGCTTATAGCGGGAGCGGTAGGCGGTCCCGAACGCTTGTCGAGTATGATGGAATATCTTACTAAACCAAACAAGCTTTGGGGGGATGTGCCGGTTGCGACGCTGACGCGCGACCATCCCGAATACGGTTCAAAACAAAAGGGTGCGAGAGAATCTGTTCCGCCGTACGAAGATTATCGCGGTATGACGGTTGCTTATATTAACTATCTTGTATATTTGGGATTGGTAAGATATGGTGTTAACGAGTTTTCCGCCGAACTTGCGCTTAAAAATTTAAGGATATACAATAAACTTGTTAAAAAGGAAGCACTCACCGATACGGTGTTACCAAACGGTAAACCGTGCAGTAACTTTATCAATAACGGAATACAGGGCAATCTGTTTGCGCTGACTGGTATAGACGAACTTATAGACGTCGAGTATTTCGGCAACAGTTTACGGGCGTCCATACGTTTCGGTACTCTTTTACGGGGCGGACACTCTATAACCAATTTAAGACTGCTTGACAGAAATTTCAGCGTAAGCGTAACGGATAGGGAGACTTATCTTATGGTAGACGATAAACAAGCTTTTTCCGCAGAGGGCGGTAAGTTTATAATAAGATACTTTACGGAGACTGCTACCAAGTGTGACTTTATGGTACAGGCTGAGGATAACTTACGTATTACGCTTAACTTACCTGTGCTTGTCAAAGAAGCGTCTGACAGATATGTTACGTTTACTGTCGATAGCGGAAGATATAAAGTACATGTGGACGGCGTTAAGGTTAAAGTCGTTCCGTTATAATTATGTTTGAGAGCAATCAGTATACATTAGGTATACATACGGTAATATAAAGTCATACCGTTTATACCATAACTTTGATATTATTTTATGATTTCTTGATTAAAATTCGTTGACAAATTATTAATTATTTGATAACTTATTAATGAGCCGCGTGCAAAGGTTTTTTAAGTGCGCTTTTTTAAGCGTCGCCGTAGCAGCGAGACAGGTAAGAGGAGGTAAATTTTAATGTATGCAGTTATAGAGACCGGCGGTAAGCAATATAAGGTTTCGAAAGACGAATCTTTGAAAGTCGAAAAACTTTCCGTAGCTGGCGGCGAGAAGATTAAACTCGGCGTTGTAATGCTTGTAGATGACGGCAAAGTACTCGTCGGTAAAGACGTTGACGGCGCGTACGTTGAAGCTGAGGTTTTGGAACAAAACAAGGAAAAGAAAGTTATTGTTTACAAGTACAAAGCCAAGAAAAACGAACGCAAGCGTCAAGGACACAGACAGCCCTATACGCTTATCAAAGTTACAGATATAGTTAAGGCTTAATGACTACGGTAGTAGTAAGGACGGAATCGGGGAAAATTCGTTCGGTAGAGTGCGACGGTCATACGGGATACGGAGAAGAAGGCGAAGACATAGTTTGTGCGGCGTTATCGTCGATTGTGCAAACTGCGCTTCTCGGGCTTTTCGGAGTTGCGGAGATTAACGTACAGGTTACAAGGAGTGACGAAGACGGCTATCTCAAAATGGTACTCCCGTCCGATATGGACGAAATACAAGTTGAACGCGCGGAAGTCATTTTAAGAACAATGTTGTTGGGAGTAAGAGATTTACGCGAGGGTTATTCCGATTTCATTGAATTGGAGGTAAAGTAAAATGTTTATGAATATACAATTATTTGCTCATAAGAAAGGTATGGGCAGTTCAAAAAACGGCAGAGACAGCGAATCGAAACGTCTCGGCGCAAAGCGCGCTGACGGACAGTTTGTTCTTGCCGGTAATATTTTGGTAAGGCAACGCGGAACGAAAATTCATCCGGGTAATAACGTAGGCATAGGTAAGGATGACACGTTGTTTGCGTTGACCGACGGCATCGTTAAATTTGAACGGAAAGGTAAATTTCAGAAACAAGTCAGCGTATATCCCGCATAATGCGTGAGTACGGCGGCTACGACGTAGTCGGAGATACGATTACGGTCGATAGCGAAGATTTTGTTGCGAAACATATTTTGGAGTGCGGGCAAGTATTCCGATTTGAATCGACAAATTACGGATACGAACTTAAAGCGGGCAAAGAAATTTGCAGACTGCACGAAGTCGGCGCAAAAACGAAAATCGAGTGTTCAAACGCCGAATATTTTGTAAAGTACTTTGATTTAGACCGTGATTACGGAGAGATAAAGAAACGAGTTGCCGATGACGACGTAATGAAAAAAGCGGTTGAATTCGGACACGGTATAAGGATATTGAAACAAGAGCCGCTTGAAATGATAATAAGTTTTATCATTTCGGCTAACAATCATATTCCGCGCATCAAATCCATTATCGAGCGGATATGTACGGGACTCGGAGAAAAGGCGGACGGATATTACACCTTTCCGACTATCGAAAAACTGGCGTCCGCAGACTTTGAGTTTTTCAAGAATTTGGGCGCAGGTTATAGGGACGAATATTTGTATTCGACCGTACAAGATTTGAATAAATGTAAACTTAATATAACGGATGACTTGACAACCGAGCAATTAGGGCTTGAACTCTTGCGACTTAAAGGAGTGGGGCGTAAAGTCGCGGATTGCATTTTGTTGTTCGGTTACGGTAGGACGGACGTATATCCCGTCGATACTTGGATTAAAAAAGTTGCGCTTGAATATTACGGCGTAAGCAGTAAAGCGCGTGAATATTTTCTTAACAGATACAAAGAGTTAAGCGGATATGCGCAACAGTACATTTATTATTATAAGCGTGAGCTTTAATAGAACAAAATAATTATTAACTTTTATTGGAGGAAAGTAAAATGGGAAAGATCGCTGTATTTGCGGACATTGAGCACGTTAAGCTCAGTTTTGAAGGTTTTAAGTCGGCTTTGAACGCTATCAAGAGTATGGGTGACATTGCTTCTTGTAAGTTCTATAATTTCAAGCCGGTTAAACACGCCGAATATGCTGAATTCATTAATGAAAACGGATACGAAGCCGTTTCGTTTTTGAACGTAAGATTTAACCGTAATAAGACGGATATGCGTCTTGTGTTGGACGCTTATTCAACCGCTATGAATAACCCGGGTATCGATACGATATTCGTAATTGCCGAGGGTTACATTGTTCCGCTCGTAGCCGGACTTAAAAGATTCGGTAAGACCGTTATCGTCGGTATCACGGAAGATGTTGACAATATCAAAGCTATTGCTCACGGTACTGTTAAATTGCCGGTTGCCAACTCGAGACCCGCTCGTATAGCTGCTTCGGAAGCGCAAAGGGCAATACCTGCTTCGAATAATATCTGATAGTTTTACGTGTAATCGTTTTTGATTTTGTAATCATAATTACGCGGAAAAGCAAAATAAGTAATTTCAAAAGCGGATATAAACTACTGCCATCTCTTTCGGAGTGGCAGTAGTTTGATTATTTTGCATTAAGTATTTTATAAACTTGCGTTTACGCATAAAGTGATGTAAAATAATGTATATGAACAAAGTGTTAAATATTACATTACGGAGGTTATTATGGCTAAAGTAACGATTAATAATGAACGCTGTAAAGGATGCGGACTTTGCGTTTCCGCGTGTATGAAAGGCGTTCTCGAACTTTCTACCGAAGAGACCAACAAAAGCGGATATTTTCCCGTATATCAAGCTCGACCCGACGCGTGCATCGGATGCGCGGCTTGCGCTGTTATGTGTCCCGATTGCGTAATCGAAGTAGAAAGATAAAAGGGGTGACTTATGAAAAAACTTTTGAAAGGCAACGAAGCGATTGCCGAAGCCGCTATTCGCGGCGGTTGCAGATTTTTCGCGGGGTATCCGATTACTCCGCAAAACGAAATTCCGGAATACTTATCTTGGAGATTGAGAGAAGTAGGCGGTGAATTCGTTCAAGCCGAGAGTGAAGTCGCGGCTATCAATATGGTATACGGCGCGGGCGGAGCGGGCGCGAGAGCTATGACCAGCTCGTCAAGCCCGGGAATAAGTTTGAAACAAGAAGGTATATCATACATAGCGTGCGCGGAGATTCCGTGCGTTATCGTCAATATGGTACGAAGTGGTCCGGGACTCGGCGGAATACAACCTGCGCAAGGCGACTATTTCCAAGCTACGAAAGGTGGCGGGCACGGTGATTATCATCTTTTGGTTTACGGACCTGCGACGGTTCAAGAGTGCGTTGACATTTTGTACAACGCGTTCGACGTATCGGAGAAGTATCGCACTCCCGTAATGATACTCGGCGACGGTATGCTCGGACAAATTATGGAAGCGGTGGAACTTCCCGAAATGAAAGATTTGACTAAACTGCCCGCAAAGCCGTGGGCAACCGACGGTACGGGCGTTGGTGAAAAGAGACGCATTATCAATTCGCTGTACATCGAGCCTGACGATATGGAAGTCGTAATCAAGAGACTGTATGCAAGATACGACGAAATCAAGCGCAACGAGTGTAAGGCGGAAACCTACAAAACGGAAGACGCGGAAATTATTTTGACGGCTTACGGCACGGTAGGCAGAATTGCGAAGTCCGCTGTCAATATTTTGAGAAGCAAAGGAATTAAGGCGGGGCTTTTAAGACCCATTACGTTGTATCCGTTCCCCGATTACGAATATGCGAAACTTGCGGATAAAGCCGAAGTTAAAGAATTTGTCGACATTGAACTTTGTATGGGACAAATGATAGAAGACGTTAAACTTGCGCTTAACGGAAAGAAACCCGTCAGATTTTTCGGAAGACTCGGCGGTAACGTAATGTCAGCCGAAGATATCGTTGACTTTGTATTGGGTGAGGTGAAATAATGGCTAAAATATTTACAAAGACAAAAATGTTGACCGACAACGTATTGCACTATTGTCCCGGTTGTACGCACGGTATAGCGCACAGACTTGTTGCGGAAGTCTTGGAAGAAATCGGCGCGGAAGGCAACTGTATCGGCGTTGCGCCGGTAGGCTGCGCGGTATTTGCGTATAACTATTTTAATTGCGATATACAAGAAGCGGCTCACGGCAGAGCGCCTGCCGTAGCGACGGGTATTAAAAGAGTGCATCCCGATAAGATAGTATTTGCATATCAAGGCGACGGCGACCTTGCGAGTATCGGTATGGCTGAGACTGTACACGCAGCCGCTCGCGGTGAAAAGTTTACGACCATATTCATTAACAATTCAATATACGGTATGACGGGCGGACAAATGGCACCGACCACACTCGTCGGACAAAAAGCCACGACGTGTGTATACGGCAGAGACCCGAAGTTTAACGGCAACCCGATAAGAGTTTCGGAAATGCTTGCAACGCTCGACGGACCGAGTTATATTGCCCGCGTTGCGTTATATGACGTAAAGCACGTTACGGAAGCCAAGAAAGCGATAAGGAAAGCATTTCAGCATCAAATCGAAGGCAAAGGTTTTTCGATGGTGGAGATTTTATCGTCTTGCCCGACAAACTGGGGATTATCTCCGCTTGCCGCGCTCGATTGGGTTAAAAACGAATCGACAAAAACTTTCCCGCTCGGTGTATTTAAGGAGATTTAACGATGGAAGAAAAAATTATTATTGCCGGATTCGGCGGACAAGGTGTATTGAGTCTCGGACAATTCATTGCATATTCCGCAATGTATGAGAATTTATCTTGTACGTGGTTACCGTCTTACGGTCCCGAAATGCGTGGCGGTACGGCAAATTGCAGTGTAGTCGTATCGGACGAAACGGTTGCGTCACCGATTATCGCAACTCCCGATACGCTTATCGCAATGAATAAGCCGAGTCTTGCGAAGTTTGTAAACAAAGTTAAGTCGGGCGGAACGATTATCGTCAACAGTTCGCTTATAGACGAAAAAGTAACCCGTACGGACGTAAAGGTTTCTTATATTGACGCACAGGCTCTCGCACTCGAAGCGGGCAATGCAAAGACTGCGAACATTGTTGTTTTGGGCGCATATATCGCAATGAGTAAAATATTGCCGTTTGAGACCGTTTACAATACGATTGATAAATTGTTCGAGAAGAAACCGAAAGTTATTCCCGTTAATAAGAAAGCTTTTGAAATCGGATTTAACAGCGTAAAATAAATGTTTGAACAGATACAGCTTTTGTTTGAAAATATCGACGCGGCTACTGCACTCGTACTTATTGCGGGGCTTGTGTTTATAACACTTGAAATTTTTCAAACGGGCAGTATCGTATTCGGCGTTACGGGCGGAATATTATATTTAACAGGTATGATATTCCGTGTTTTACATCCGAAAGATAACGAGCAACCGCTTGCAATGTTGTTTATTATGACGTTGTTTTTGATGATATATACCGTTATGATTTTTCTTTTTATGGTAAGGACTACGCGTAAAGGTTGGCTTACAAGAACGCCGAAAACGCAAAGTGTCGAAAAGCCGGAAAAGGTTGGCGGTAAAGACGACTATTCGCATTTAATTAACAATTTAGGCGTAGCGGTTACAAAATTGTCGCCCGACGGCAGTGCTGAAATCAAAGATAAGATATACGAAGTAACGGCGGAAGGTTTTTTCATTAACCGCGGAGAAGTAATAAGGGTTATATCTATCGAGGGGAAGCATATCGTTGTTAAAAAAGCGGAATAAGCATTTATTCCGTTTTATTTTTCATATTATAGGTAAACTAAATTTATGATATTGTTTTTGGAACATAACTCGTTATCGGGTACTGATTTTGTAAAGAAGTGTCTTATATACTTAAAAAATCTAACGGGTATCGATATTTCCGAGCCGCAATTCGTATACGGAGAATACGGCAAGCCGTATTTCAAAAACGGAGATATTGAATTCAGTTGTTCTCACTCACACGGATTATCGGCGGTGCTTTTTTCCAAAACTCCTTGCGGAGTAGACGTTGAAAAACATCGTGCGGTTGATTTCGGTAGTTTGGTTAGTAAGTACTTCAAAGATAAAGACATCGATAACGTAAACGATTTTTTCGACGAGTGGTGTAAAATCGAAGCCTATTCTAAACGTTTGGGGACTCCGCTCGGAGTAAACGTAAACAAAACGCCCGAATTATCCGAAAACGTGCCGTATATGAAAGGTTGGTCGGTTGCGGTATCGGGTGATGACGGCGAAGCGATGATAATCTTTGATTTAGATATACTTAATTCGTCAAATTAAGCTTATCACGGCACATTTAATTGACATTTCAATATATATGAAGTAATATATTAAATAGAAATTTTTTGGAGGGATATATGACAACTTTTGAAAAAGTTCAAAAAATGATTGCTGAACAATTGGGAATCAACGATTTGAGTAAAATAACCGAAGATTCGGATATTATTGCGGATCTCGAAGCGGATTCACTCGACATATTCATTTTGCTAAGCAATTTCGATAAAGAATTCGGCACGTCTATTTCTGACGAAGACGCTATGAAGCTCAAAACGATAGGCGACATAGTTAAATACGTAGACGCACATAAAGCGGAATAATCATTTTGGGAGATATAATTATGACTGACAATAAACAAGTTTTGAAGTTTGTAAACGACAGCATCGCGCTTTGTAAGCCCGACAAAGTGATGTGGATCACGGGTGACGAAGCGCAACTCGAAAGTTTGAGAGCGGAAGCCATGAAGACCGGCGAACTCATTAAACTTAACGAAAAAGAACTGCCCGGTTGCTATTTACATAGATCGGCGTTAAACGACGTCGCGAGAGTAGAAGGCAGAACGTTTATTTGTACGGAAAAAGAAGAAGACGCAGGTCCTATCAATAACTGGATGGATCCCGTTAAAGCGTATAAAGAAGTCGGCGCGATATTCAATGGTTGTATGAAAGGCAGAACGATGTACGTTATACCTTTTTCGATGGGTGCGATCGGCTCACCGTTCAGCAAAATAGGAATTGAAATCACCGATTCGATATATGTTGTGGTCAGTATGAAGATTATGACGAGAATAGGCGATAAGGTTCTCGAAGCTTTGGGCGACAGTAATGACTTCGTCAGAGGCTTACACGCTAAGGCAGACCTTGACGAGAGCAAGAGATACATTTTGCACTTCCCGCAGGACAATACGATTTGGTCGGTTAACAGCGGTTACGGCGGAAACGTGTTACTCGGCAAGAAATGTTTTGCTTTGCGTATAGCGTCTTATCAAGGCAAAAACGAAGGTTGGATGGCGGAACATATGCTTATATTGGGCGTTCAATTCCCGAACGGTGAAATAAAGTATATTGCGGCGGCGTTTCCGTCCGCGTGCGGTAAAACAAATCTTGCAATGCTTATTCCGCCCGAATTATACAGTAAAAAAGGTTATAAAGTGTGGTGCGTAGGCGACGACATCGCATGGATAAGAATAGGTAAAGACGGGCGTCTTTGGGCGATTAACCCCGAAAACGGCTTCTTCGGCGTAGCTCCCGGAACTAATATGAAGTCCAACCCGAACGCATTATTATCCACAAAGAAAAACGCAATATTCACAAACGTTGTTCAAAATTTAGACAACAACACGGTTTGGTGGGAAGGTATGGACAAGAATCCGCCTAAGAACGCGCTTAATTGGAAAGGCGAAAAGTGGGACGCGGAAAGTGGCGAAAAGGGCGCGCATCCGAACAGCAGATTTACGGCTCCCGCAATCAACTGTCCGTGTATAAGCAGTGAGTTTGAAGCTCCCGAAGGCGTACCGCTTTCGGCTATCATATTCGGTGGCAGACGCGCAAAAACGGCTCCGCTTGTCTATCAGTCGAGAGATTGGAACAACGGTGTATTCGTAGGCTCGATTATGGCGTCCGAAACCACAGCGGCGGCAACGGGTGCGGTAGGCGTCGTAAGACGCGACCCGATGGCTATGAGACCGTTTGTCGGGTACAATATGGCGGATTACTTTGCTCACTGGATTGATATGGGTACAAAGATTGCGCATAAACCTAAGATTTTCAACGTCAACTGGTTCAGAACAGATGAAGAAGGTAAGTTTATATGGCCGGGCTTCGGCGATAATTTAAGAGTTCTCGAATGGATCTTAAAACGTTGTGAAGACAAAGTGGATGCAATAGAAACTCCCATAGGGTACGTTCCGAAAGCAGAGGATATTAATATCGAAGGTCTTGATATCGACGTTGATACGGTTAAAGGATTACTTGACGTAGATAAGGCGACGTGGAAAACCGAAGTTGAGGGAATTGAAGAATTTTACGCTCAGTTCGGCACGAAACTTCCAAAAGAACTGAGAAAAGAGCTTGATACATTAAAAGCAAAACTTAAATAAGATTGTGTATTACACGACCGCAGGTATCGCTACCTGCGGTTTTTGTTTTAATTTGAGCGTCGCGTACGTTTTATATCGGACTGAAAACCTATATTTTTATTGAAAATAATATAAAAAACGCTTTTTTTCATATTGCTCTTGACAAGTGCATCAATAAATAATAAAATAAAAAAGATGTTTTTATTTATAATATGAATAAAAGCAAATTTTTTAGGAGGACGCCATTTTTATGCAAGGTAAAGTAAAATGGTTTAATGCAGGCAAAGGATATGGTTTCATATCCGCGGATGAGACGGGGAAAGATTATTTTGTACATTTCTCGGCGATTCAGATTGACGGGTTCAAAACGTTGAAAGAAGGACAAAACGTTTCTTTCGATGTGGAAGCGGACACCCGTGATTCGAGCAAGGAAAGAGCGGTTAACGTAACGATAGTCGGTTAATTTAACGATATATATTTGGGATATAGTTACAGAACTTGGTTGCTTTGAATTAAAAAATCACTCCGATTACCGCGGAGTGATTTTTTTGTACATAGTTTTAAGTAAACTATTTATTTTGCGATGCGATAGCCGTTATATTGAACAACTCGATTTCGATAAATAACGATTGAGAAGAAATATCTTCGGGAAGTACGGTCGAGCCGTTCGACAGCATAAGAAATTCGAGTGAAGTCAGAACCTCGGCGTATTTTTCGTATTTATTATACTTATCCGTATCGGCAGTTTTGTACTCGTTAATTTTATCGAGCCACGGTATACCCGTCGACGCATAAGTTCGGACGGTTTCGCCATCGTCAAACGAATAGTCTTGTCCGAATAGTTTTTCAAGGCTTATGGGCGACGAAAACTCGCCCACTTGAACAAGTTATCGAATTTGAAGATTTCCGCCGCTGTACGCCGAAAAAACGGGGCTAAACGAGAACGTCACGTCTACGCCGTAAAACTCATATATCATATTCGCATAATTTTGCAAACACGAAAGTATTTGTCGGTAGTGGAATAACGTGTTGCCGAACGATATAAGGGGAGTAGCAGAAATTCCGTCCCAACTTAAATCGTACAGCGGACTTAAAGTATCGTTGTCGATAATCATACGATAATAGTCATTAAGCGGTGCGTCGGCTGAATATTTAACTTATTGACGACTTTCGACGAACTCGTGCGCGTTATTTTGTACATAGGGTAACTTCCGTATGCTTTATCGAGATTATAGAGAATATACGCAAATTGTTTTGCGGTTACGTCATTTTCGGGATATATGCGACCCGATGCAAAGAAATCAATTCCGAGTGACTTTGCAATCCCGATATAAGAAAGACCGCTTTCGGTAGTATTGCTTGCATTGACGTCTTCATAATAGTTATCATAGCGAATAGTAACATCGGGTACTTGAATTGTCGGAGAAAACATAGCTTTAACGAGTATTATCGTTGCGTTTTTGACGGACGCGTAAGCGTCGGCGTCCACCGTGCCGATTTCCCGAGATAAAGTATTGAGTGGCATCGTATAATTCATAGATAGCGTTTGATACGCGCAGTAATTGATTATTTGTAATTTTCAAATCGGGACTGTAAGCGGTGTTTACGGATTGAGAATTGTTTACTAAACTGTCGAACACGTACGAAAGAACGTCAGGGTGTTCGTTATCGAATTTATTTACAAGATTTTCGTCTATAAAACGGTCGATTGCGAACGGTACGTCGTAATATCCCGTGTAATTACCGCAACCGTGCACGGTAAATTTCGGAGCGTTAACCGAAGTCAAATCAATACGGTAATCAACGTTATTCGAGCAAGTAAGTGTATAGTCCGTATTTAACGGCAGTATAGGTAAAAATATTTCGGGACGTAACTCGTAACCGTTATTGTAAAAGTAGTTTCCTTATCTTTATATTTCACGGTAAAGTCCGAAGGCGTAAGCCGTTTGCCCGTAAAGGTTTGCTCCGATATATTTACTTCCACGTCATCGCTATTCGTTATTTCGATTAAGGACGGAGAAGATTCATTATCCGTAACCGAAATAATAACGGCAGTGACAGCAGTTGTTATAATTAAAATAACGGATATTATTATAATAACAAGTTTACGTTTAAGCATTTCTATTATCTTTCCGTAATCTATTATAACATTTTTCGCATATTTTTACAATTATGGATGTTATTATAAAAAAGCGACCTGCTTTTCGGCAGGTCGCTTTTCTGTTATGCTTTCGGTATTAAGCGTTATAAGTAATTTTTAATGACGGAACAGTACCGTTAGTTATAGTCCACAAAGACGAATTGAAATTCGAGAACAATGTAGCGTCTTGAAGAGCAGTCAAACTATTTACCATTGCACAGTCGGTTATTTGCGTATAGTATGTGTTAGTGTAAGAAGTCCAGCTACCATCGGTGAGTTTGGCTTCGACAAGTTGATGTGCAGTATTATCCCAATAACCATAGAACGCGGGATAAGTGAACCCTTTTCCTGCCGTATCACTGTCCGAGATGTGATTGAGATCAATAAGTATATCTTTCTCTGAAGTGTAGCAACTCATAATAGTCTTTAGATCGCCATCAGATGTTTCGTCATTAGATGTCAACGGATTGAAGTCGATGTGTTCCGACGAAAAGTCTTTCAATGTTCCTCCGGTTATTTTATTTAACGGTGATAATGCGTAAGAGTAACAATCTGAGATTACGCCGTAACACTTACCTACGAAACCGCGAATTGCTTTCGGGTCGTTACTTTTAATGGTTGTCATTGCAATGCAATTTTTTATTTCACCGCTCTCTGATACTATACCTGCGAACGCACCCGAGAAGCTGTCGAGACCGAATTCTCCGCCACCTTCCCAATTGCCAGTGTTAATTGTGTAGGAGTTGAATCCATCAATTGCAGTGTCGGGTGTAGCGGGAATCCAAGCGGTACCCGAATATACTTTGAGCGAATCGAGTTTAACGTTTTCGATTTTTCCACAAACCGTACCGGCAACAACGCCTGCGAGCTGATGTGTAGAGTATACGCAAACGTTTTCAAACGTAATATTGCAGAGCCTACCGGTTTCGCCGAGATAAGATATGAAAGCGGTATTCTTGCCACCTACCCAACCATTTCCGCTGCCGCTGTCCTTGTGTACTTCTTTAGTGTAATTCTCCGCAGTAGAATCTATAACGAGATTATAGATCTTGTGACCTGCGCCGTTAAGCGTTCCTTTGAACGGCTTATTCTTGTAAGGGAGTCCGGACTTCCAATAATTATCATTGTAATATTCGCCGATAGGTTCAAATTTATTAGCAAAACCTCCACAGTCGATATCCGCGCCGAGTACATAAGACTTCTTTAACGCTTCTTCGTCGTTCCCTATTGCTTGAAGTTGCTCGCGTGTTGTAATAACTTCGTCAACAACAAGCACAGTGACAATTTGTGCGACCGAATTTGTATCGGTAAACTTCAATTCATATTGACCTGTCTTTTGTGCAAGCTGCGACAAGTAGGACGATTTAAGAATCAACAGACACGTTTCGCTTGTTTTTGAGTACGTGTAGTCTTCGTTTTGTGTAAGTTCTTTTACGGATACTTGACCGTCTGCTTGCTCACTTGCGGGTTGTTGCGCGGACGCTATCGTATCACCGAGCGACGTAAATGTTACGTGCGCGTCGTAGATATTGTCCTTATGGACAACTACGAGTTCGGGAGAAGAAGGCTCGATAACTTGTATATTCAAAGTAGCTTCAAGAGTTCGATCGGTGAGAGTGCAAGAAACTTTGACTGTCGCCGAACCTTTGGCAAGTGGAGTAATGTTGCCGTCTGCCGAAGGCATTTCGATTATCGCATCGGCACCCGTTGTTATACTCCATACGAGAGTCGGGGAAGTTATGTTGGTTATTGTAAGATAATTATTGAGATTGACTGTATCGCCTTTTGTTATCGTTAAGTCGTTTGAACTGAAATTAATCTGTTTTACTTTTATCGTAGCGGTAGTCTTGATGGGGGTATTTAGGAAATCATCCGCCAACGTGAGCGTTGCCTCAACGGTAGCGTCACCTCCGGCAACGCCGGTGATTACGTGACCGTTTATCGTTACGTACGTCGTTCCTTCAGTCAGCGAATATGAAATCGACGCATCGGCGATTGATATGCAATCGTTAAGATCAAGTTGTTGGTCTACGTATAAATCTATATTCGCTGTATTGAACTCAAATGACGGTAAATCCTTTATTGATATTCTGAACGAATATTCCTTATTATAATCGGGAGCGTGAAGTTTAACAGTCGCATAATTATCTCCGCTTGCCGTATTTGCGGTAATTTTTTTACCCGACAGCGAGACGTAAGCGTCCGCACCTGTATCGAGTACGACGTTGATTGCATTAAGCGAAATATCGGAGTGAATATAGTTTGTTAAATCAAGGACGTCTCCTACGTAAAGCGTAAGAGCGTCAACATTGTTGCCGGACGAATCGTGTATTTCAAGGGAAGTATTCGTATTATCAGGGGCATTTAATCTGCGAAGCGAAGGTAAAATCGTTCCGGTGATATTCCAAATATTCGTGTCGTAATATTGATATATATCGGCGGTAGTGCCGGCGACCATTTCCGCGCGAGTTTTGACAGCGCAATTTTTGACAGCATTTTTATCCTCACCGTTTTCATCACGTATTATATTATAATCGTTTTTGATAATATAATCGGTAACGTTTTCGATAATTTCCGCCGAAACAGCGGTATAAGTAAATCCGTTAAGTGCCCACTCATTAGCTATATTTATAAAAGAGTTTTGATCATCGGTAGTTTTTCCCCAACCGGCGATTTCCCAGTTGCTGCCGTCGGGTCGTGTTGTAGGAAATTTATTCGTACCTGAACTATTAGTTAATAAATCTATACTGATATTTTCGGTTGTTGCATAACAATTCTCGATTTCGCCCCAAGTCTTACCGCAGAAAGCGCGCGTAAGCTTACCGTCCCATATATCTCTCCCAATAGAACCTATAGCGCAGATACAATTTTTAATTGTTGCACCTGCGGCGTTGATGCCGGCAAAGCCCGCTATGAAACAGTTGGTATCCCAATCTGCTTTATTAGGGTACGGGTTGGGATGAGTGCAGCGTACGGTTCCGCCGTCTACAAGAACATTTTCAATTGTACCTTTATTTGTTCCGACTACAAGACCAAGTGTAAGACCTTTTGATTTAAGAGCGCAATTTTTCAAGCATAGGTTTCTAATAGTTCCTTCGTTGATAGCGAATAAACCTGCATTGAACGGATTATGACTCTCACCAATTGCCCCCGACGCAGTTAAATCTATATCAATATTCGATATTGTGTGACCCGCACCTTCGAATACGCCTGTAAACGGGCGATGGTTGTTCGGATCTATACAATTACCTTTTTCATCATATTTTGATAAGTCATCATCGCTGTATCCTATGGGACACCACTTAGCGCCATTGAAGTCGAGATCTTTTCCGAGAACGTAAGTCCCGTTAAGCGGATAATCAGGATATTCTATATCACCGATGCGTGTAAACTCATCCGGTTCGTTAATAACTCTTGTGGCGCAACAAAGTTTACACGTTATCTCGCTGCCGTTGTTCGTAGTAACTTTGATTTTGAACTCACCTGTGCCTCCGTTTGAGCTTTGGAAAGAGCTTGGAAGCGTCAAGAAAGATTGTGAGATATAAAGCAGACCGTCTGTATATCTGAAATAATCGTCACTTTTATTCCGCTTGGTTTGCCGTCTACCGAGGTACTCAATTGATTCGATTGAAGTTACGCCGCTACCGAGATTGATTTTAACGTCCATCGGGGTAGTTGTATCATATACGACGAGCGTCGGAGTATATTCAATGGGATCGGTGACGCCCCATAAGGGAGCGGATTGATCGGATGAAGACGCCGAATTTTGACTCGGCTTAACCGTAGCCGTCGAGTTGTTCGTAGCCGTTTGGTTACCCGTAGAATTTGAAGTACCCGTGTTGGAAGATGGGCTCTGGTTTGATTGCGTATTCCTGATAGAATAATCATCAGGAGCGACGCCGAAAATACTTGGAGCAGTACCGAAAATGCAACCTGCACAAATCGCGATCACAGCAATGACAAGTATTGAAATAATTAAAATTTTTTTCATTGTTTTTTCTCCTCATCAATAGAACGAAAATTTATATTAAGAGACAAATATTAAACAATATTCGTCTCTTAGTAAATTAATTATAACATATTAAGCATTGTATGTAAATAGCAAATTTAATTGCGGAAGTTCCGTTCCCGTAATTTTCCAAATGTTCGTACTGTATTGCGCGTACATGTCGGCAGTAGTGCCGGCGGACATTTCCGCGCGAGTTTTGACAGCACAACCTGTGAACGAACCGTATTCGGCGGTTGCTTCTAAACATTTTGACTGACACTTAACTTCAGTAAATTCATCAGCGTCTTTGTATTTAACAGAGAATGCATAAAGCCATTTATTTGAAACGCCCACAATTTTGGCCTCAACAGCTGTATAGGTAAAACCATTGCAAGTGTCGGTTATGTTTATATAACAATCCTGTTTGCCGATATCAGTACTGTCGTCCGGTAATATCTCTTCTTCTTCTTCAAAGTATTTAAGTTTTGCAGATAAGTAATATTCCAAAACTTCCGAATCGTTAAAGTAGAGATCGATATTACCATATCCTGAAAAGTCAGTTGTCCCTGTGACTTGATATATCCGATCGGAATAATCAGATAACGTAGCGTTTCCGTTTGTTGCATAGCAGTTAATCAAAGCCCCCCAAGTTTTACCGCAGAAAGCACGTGTAAATCTACCGTCCTTAGCATTATTGATAGAGTCGATAGCGCAAATACAATTTCTAATTGTTGCATCTTGTCCGTTAATACCTGCAAAGCCCGCTACGAAACAGTTTGTATCCCAAATTTCATTAACTGTTGTGGTTACGGATCCGCCATCAACGAGAACGTTTTCGATGGTACCTTTATTGGTTCCGACAACTATACCTACAATATAGCCGTTAAGTTTGACGGAGCAATTTTTGAAACAAATGTTGCTTATTGTCCCGGAGTTTACACCGAACACGCCTACGTTGGCTTTTTGGGAAGTAGTTGTAACATCTATATTAAGATTTGATATCGTGTGACCCGCACCTTCAAATGTGCCGGTAAATGGGGTAGGGCTATCGGTATCGTTAAATCCTATGGGGCGGATGTTTTCTACGCCATTGAAGTCGAGATTTTTACCGAGAATATAAGTTCCGTCCATAGGATAATCGGTGTTACCGATACTCATAAATTGTGTTTCGTCGGTAATAAATTTAGTAACGCAATAAATTTTACAAGTTATACTGCCGTTGTTCGTATTGACGTTAAGGTCAAATTTACCGGTGCCGGCGGAACTCAATAAAGTTTGCGGAATATAGAGTTTACCGTCTTCAAATTTGAAATTCCATGTGTTTGGTCTTGGAGTTCCGAATTGAACCGATTCGACCGAAGTTACGTCACTACCTAAATTGATTTTAACGTCCATCGGGTTGTTTTTATCATAAATGACGAGATCGGGAGTGTATTCGACGGGATCGAGTGTGCCCCATACGGGAGTATGTTGATTATCCGATGCGTCTCCACCGTTTATTATAACATCATAATCTTGTGTAGTATCACCGTATTTAATAACGATATGTAAGTGATTTTCACCCAAAGTAAGAGAGATATCGTTCATATTTTCGATTTCGGTTTCATTACCGTTTTCATCGATTGTAAAGGCATTGATTTCAGAGCCTTCGGGGATAATCAAAGCATCGTACAATGATACGGAATCATCGTTGATATTACCCGTTATACTTGTGCCTTTTACGGTAAAACCGCTATTTGATTTTGCTTTAATCTTTAACGAATCGGATATAATCGGAGTGCTGTTTTTCGACAGATTTTCGTCCGATTTGTCGATAGTCGTCGTCATTGACGAGCAGGCGGAAGCCGAGATAATCGCAACGACAAGTAACAAGATTGTAAATAGTTTTTTCATAGTGTTCTCCTTGTTTTTATTTCATTAAGATTGGTTAAATATCACAAAACCGCATATCTCGAGAAGCGAAATCTCGAGTAGTGCGATTTGCAGTATATACAAGCAACTTATATAATTTATATGTAGTACAAATTATTACTACATAACAATTTTAATAGACTTTAACAAATACATTATAGCACAAACAAACTCTATATGCAACGGTATTTTTCAAAATTCAATATATCGTATGCATATTTACCGTGGAGTAGTTATCAAATCGAAAAAAGCGGAGTTAATAAAACATATCAATACCGTTAACGCTATCCGTAAAGTATGTAAATCAAGACTTGTAAATATCAAAAAAAAATTTGTAAAAAGTCTTGAAAACAACATTACTCGAAGTCAAAGACTTCGAGTAATGCGACTGCTTGCTTTATATAATATAATATTATTATATAGTAATAATTTTCATTAGATAGACGCGATTTACGATGCGTCCTACATATTATTTAGCGGTGCCTTTATAAAGCATAGAACCCGAATCGACAATAACCGAACCGCTTTCACAGCCGACCCTTATTATCATTTCACGAGTGCCGACGGGTGCGACTATTTCTCGTGAAATTTTTGTATAATCGGTAGATGTGATATCCAAAGTAATGGTTTTGGTGGTATCTATTTGGGCGTAGCCGTCGTCTTCGATACGGAAGAGAATCTTGATCCAACCCACAGATTCTGCTGACCCGAGTTTTGCGTACATCTCGAAATCGAATTTATAGTTATCATATACTTTGACGTTCGTATTTTCGGCGACGGCGTTGGCTTCGACTTTCAGTGCGTGACTGCCCGTATTTGCGTCGTCGACGAGTTCAACGTTGATGTCTCCTGTATATGATCTTTTGATTTTACCCTTAACCCAGCCGACGTAGCCTTGATTGCCTGTACCGACGTTTTCTCTGTCCATTATATATACGCCGCCTTGATATACATTTTCAAAGTCGCCGTTTACTAACCATTGCGTCATAAACGAGTCGACTGTTGCACTGTCGACCTTTTTAACCCAATAGTCGTCCTCGTCGGAAGACGCCGAAGTAACGGCTTTGTACAACTTGTAATCAGTCGGTCTGTAAGATGTTTCCTTTAAGCCGTCTAAGTTTGTGAAAGGGATATATGTAAAACTGTCTACCAGCATATAAGCGGTATCCCAGTTTCTGTATGTGTATTTGGAACTCCAACCGGACAGCCAACAGCCGAGCCAAATGCTGCCGGGGTGATCGGAGATCTTGTTTTGAATATCCATATTTTCGCCTGTGAGAGAATATATGCATTTTTCGTCGATAAACCAGTCGATACGTTTATCACCGCTGAAATTGAAATCCGTATACCAGTCAAACGTGAATTTGTGCCATTGTCCGTCGTTTAAGAAGTAATCGAGATCGACGTCCGCAAGTTTTACGTGTTCACTGACGGTGGAATTCGACGCGGTCCACGACGTGTACCATATTACCGCGTAACTGCCTTCCGCGCCACCGCTTACTATTTCTATATCTATTTCGTTTTGTTCTGTTCCGTTACCTGCCCATTGGAACGTCCACAATGCCGAAACCGTACCGTCGAACGGGAGAGGTTTCATTACCGTTTCGTATCTGCCCGGTCCGTAAATCTCGGGAGTTACGAGACAAGCTCCGCTTCTCGTGCTGTCGATATTATCCGATTTTTCGGTGATTTTTTCGCTGAAATTATACTTGAATCTGTTTGTGAGTTCGTCATCGTGATAACTGTAACTGTCGGCGGTCGCTCTTAATGCAAGCACTCCGTCTTTTCCGTCGTAAGAGTCCATCAACTGTACGTTTTCTTTAAGACAACCGTTATGATAATCGTTCCCTTTTGTGCCTTCACCGTAATTTTCGTTATGGTGCCATGCACCGTCGACTATTCGCCAGAAGTCAGCAATCGAACCGTCGAAGTTATCTGTCAAGGCGTTTGAAAAGTCAACTGTCGAACGTCTGTCGAAAGTGCCGTAATACGAGGAATCGTTCGGGTTGTAATCGGGCTCAGGCGGTATTCTCGTAGGCTTTATATCCGCATGATAAGCAAAAGCAAAAAACGATGCCGTTGCCAAAGTCGCGCATATTGCGAAAATAACGACTGTCACTAAAATCTTCTTCATAGTTAAAACTCCTTATAATCTTAAAGACTTATACATATACTATATCATAATACGATTTAATAATCAATATGTTTTTAATTTTTTTTGATTTTTGTTAAACAAGTGATACGTTATGTTCGGTTTACCGTATCAATAGTGAAAAATATGTTCAGATGCTCATCCGTCCACGTGAACAATTAAGCATATCTGGCGGAGTTAAAGCGGCGTTGTTTCTTTGCGGTTACAAAGTGTGAAACGGCGGACGAAAGCGTTGTGATAAACAAATTGAAAATATCCCGAACGTATGATAAAATTCGATTACTTTCAAAAATTTTCAAAGAATATTGACAAAAGTATTTCGAAAGTATATAATAATTAAGCAAGAATACCGCTTGCGATGTGAGAAATCGATTTCTGTTTATTGTTTAATTGAAATCCCGATTTTCTTCAAGTATTTGCGGAATATTGTGTGTGAAAGTTTTCCGAAACGTTTTATTCGAAACGTGTCGAAATGTGTTCGTTCGTGGGGTTAACAGCCTGTAAAGGCACAAAATATTTTTAAGGAGGGTTTCTTTATGAAACTGACAAAAAGGATTGTGGCATTGGTACTTTGTATCGTTATGTGTGTCGGACTTGTCGGCGTGCTTGCTTCGTGTAGCGGAGAAAAAGATGATGAAAACACAATCACGATCAAGTACTTTAAGGGCGGATACGGCGAAGAGTGGATGAATAAGATAGTCGAGAAATTCAAAGCCGCTTATCCAGAGTATAAGGTAGAAGCCATAGCTGACGCGGGTCTTGATGGTTCTTACGATAGCGAGATTAGAGGCGGCACAACGCCGACAGATATTTATATGTGTCAAAATATGGCGTGGCAACCGCTTGCTGCCGAAGGGTATCTTGCAAATCTCGACGATTTGTATGAAATGAAAAATCAGG
>ONBF01000028.1:22063-23171 GCA_900315995.1 uncultured Eubacteriales bacterium | reverse complement strand
TCGGCGCGCAGCAGCTCGAAATAACCGGTATCATAGAGTTTGGTGCCCTTTACAAGCAGCCTCGTCAGCGCCGTGCCCTTTTGTCCGGTGGCAACATACAGCGCGTTTTCCGCTTTGCCGTCCACATAGCAAAGATCGTTCGCATGACCGCAACTGGTGCAGGGTTCGCTTGCCGCCGCCTCCGGCGAAAAGATGAACCGAGTATTTTGGCTTTTCCACATTGTCGTCCTTTCGTGTTGTTGGAAGTAAAGCCGGGCGGCGTCCGGCCCTTTTCGGATCACCGCCCGGCGGCACTCAATCAGAATGGCAGGTCGTCGGGATCGGTCGCGGCGTCGTTCGCCGCCTCTTGCGCCGCTTGCGCGTCCGCCGCCTGTATCGCGTTCACCACGTCCGCCCAATCCGCAATCGTGTACTGCTTCGACGGCTTGCCGGGCTTCAACTGCTTGCAAAACTCCGCAAAGCCCGCCTTGTCGTCGCCGTGGTTCTTCGCCCATTCCTCAATCGCGGTCGCCGCCGTGCAACCGAGGACGGGCTTCGCCGCCGCCGCTGCCGGGGCCGCGCCGCCATTGCCGCCGCCGCCCGCGCCGACGATCTTCTGGAGGCCCATGCCGATAATATCGACATAATACCGCCCGTCGTACTCGCGCCCGTTCAGGACGTAGGGGATTATCACGCAATCGCCCTCGGCGACGCCCTCAAGGTGGCTCGTCCCCTCCTTCTGGAACGTCACCTTCAGCGGGTTCGGGAAGCGGAGGCCCGTCTCGACGACGACCTCGCGCTTCCAGAATGTCCCGGTGTTGTTTCGCCATTCTTCAAGGACGGCGATCACCTTGCCGCGAATTTCGGGCTTTGGCCGCCCGGTGGTCTGTTTCTGCTCTTCGCTCATTGTCTGTTTTTCTCCTTTCGGGGTTTACGAAATGCGCTTCACGTACCGTTCCATGCCCGGCTCGGTGAAGTACCGCACATAAACCGCCTCGCGGTCTGCTTTCTTCACCTTGCGCCCGTTCGCCTCGTCTACCGCCTTTAGCAAGCCGTCGACGGCGGTCTTGGAAACGGTCACGACGGCGGCGAAGTCGTCAGGCTTCACGCCGTACACGATGACGGATTC
>ONBF01000028.1:0-22039 GCA_900315995.1 uncultured Eubacteriales bacterium | reverse complement strand
GCGAAAGCGTACTCGATCCCGCTTGCCGCGTCGTAAACGCGCTCCCCCGCGTCGAGCGCGGCCTTGACCTCGGCTTTCACGCTCTTCACGAAAGACTCCAAAACGGGAACGACGGCCATGCGCACGGCGAGCGGCTTCGTCAGGATTCCGCCGCCCTCGACAATGGCAACGGCGCGGCTGATCGCCGGGCAAGTCGCCGCGTGTGCGCACGTCTTACACCATGCGGACGGCTTGCCGCACTTCGTCCGGGCCTCGTCGCCCGTGGCGAAAACGTCGCCGCTCTGGATCGCGTCAACGCGGCGGATCGTCTCGACTGTGTGGCTGATTGCGGCATCCATGTCGAAGTGTTCGATGCCGTAGCGGAGGGTCTCGAGAATCTGAGGTTTCCGTTTCAGGAAGTCGGGACCCGTGAGGTTCATCGATGACGTGTGGTGGGTGTTCAGCTCACAGTCGCAGGTGAGCAGTTCGAGGAAGGTCAGCAGTTCCTGCATCAGTTCACGCTCCGTCAATGGAGTGAACTCACCACGCTGGGCTTCCTCTAAAAGTGGAGTACCAGGGAAGAGCGTCAAACCGCCTGTACCTACGAGCATCGGCTTGCACTGGTTGAATATCTTGGCCGAGTTGACGGCATGCTCATGACTATGTTCACGTCCTGCTACGCCGTTGAGGAAAGTCATCCAGTATGCGATGCCTGCTTCCTCCAATTTGTGGCATTGTTCCAGAATATCCTGCGAAGTGTAGCCTTTGTTGATGCGCTTCAGAGTCCAGTCGTCACCACTCTCCACACCAAGCGAAATCTCGTTCACGCCGATTTCCTTCAATTGACGAAGTTGCTCCACCGTCTTGTTCTTCAAGTCAGATACACGTGTCTGGGTGTACATGTGCTCCAATTCGGGAAGATATTTCCTAATAAGTTCCAAACGTGGCATCAAGCGGTCAAAACTTAATGCCAGCGGATTAGCACTCAACAGTTGGATGGTCTTGGCATAAGGCATCATCTGTCGGAGTTCTTTCAAGTCCTCTTCAAATAGTTCCATAGGCTGCATTCTGAAAGGTACGTCCTTGTACATGGTGCAGAACTTGCAGCTGTTGTGAGTGCAGCCTTGCGTGATCTGTATCAGCGGCCATGTGGGCCAGTAGGGATTACGGTAGAGTGGTTCGGTGAAGTGCATATTCCTTATCATTCCTTAGATTCCTGCGTCCTCATAAACTTCGTCGCCCAGACGGTCTTCCATCCACCCGATGACATCACCGGCAATCATCTTGCCCTTGGGGTCATTCATCAGGAAGTGGTTCACACCGGCATAGATGCGCAGGCTCTTGTCCTTTGCACCTGTCTGCTGATAGAAGTCGATGGCATCCTGTGGAGTGACAGACGTATCATGATTACCATTCAGAATCAGGACTGAATTGGTAAACGTTCGACAGTTGTCCTTCAGGTACTGGATGGTCTCCTTGAAAGCATTGAGGATGGCGGCTGTAATCTCGGTCAATGAGCTGTCATCACCAGGGGCTGAGAATGTCTTCATCGATTTCCATTCCGGCAGATGAAGTGTGCCGTAGGCAGCATCGATAGTGTTGATATATTCTTCGGGTGCCTCCGGGCGTGGCAACCAGCCAAAGTTCATGAAATTGTAGCGCAGAACGCCAGCAGCCAGGATGATGCCCCGCACTTCGTTGGGATATTTCGTGCCATAGAGTGCTGATACGTGTCCACCCATGCTGTGACCGACAAGAAATATATTGTCGACGTCTGTGTCGTATTGCTCCGCAACGGCCGGGTTATGCGCCCATTTGGCAATCGCTATCAAATCATCTTTAAGATTAGTGAATAAATAATTACCTTCACTGCCCCATGCGCCTCTGTGATTCATATGAATAACGACGCAACCCGCTCGCATTAATGCAAGTTCGAGATCGTTGTTTGTGGTGTATCCCGGAAAACCATGCGATAAAATAACGGTGGGGTACGGCTTGCTCATTCTTCTATCGGGTGATAAAAGGTATCCGAACAGTCTGCATCCGCCACTTATTATGTTAAGTTCGTATATCTCGGGCGAATTGTTTATATCGTCCGCTTCGAACTCCTTAAATACGTTTTCCGCTTTCATAAGATTTATTCCTTATACGTTCTTAAAATATCTTCCGCAATCGTTCGCCGTGATACGCATCTGTCCATAGCCTGCTTTTCAATATAGCGGTGGGCTGCGTCTTCGGGCATATTCAAGTTTGTGATAAGTACCCACTTCGCACGATTAACCAGTTTGATTTCGTCCATTTTCTCTTGAAGAGATACTGATTTCTTTTCGAGTTTACGAAGACGCTCTCGCATTGCGATAAGCCAATCAAACGCCTGTTGGATAACGGGCGCGGACGTAGGTTTACGGACGACAAACACGCCACTTTCGTACACTTTATCGTATACCGCATCATATACGTCACTTTTAACAAGCAACATCGCAACGCTGTTTCCGTTCGACGAAACGTCGATAGAAAACCGCACGCCGAAATCGTCCGAAAGCGGCGTGTTGATTATTATCAGATCATACGTTCTGTCCGCAAGTTTACGCTGCGCCTCGTTTACGCTTTTTACCGCCGTCACGGGCTTAATAACCGATTCGGGCAATATGGGGGTCAGCTGTTCGTAAAACTTGTCGGCAGACGTTACAATCAATACGTTGTAAGCGTGTTGCACGATTGCCATAATTATTTACGATTTACATAAGTCTCGATAACGGATTTCGGAAGACAGCGTTTGATAAATCCGCTTGCCTTTGCGCTTGCGTTTGCATCAGCCAAAGTAAGTGGCAACGTCTTGTAGTGAGCCTTAGTCTTTTCATCAGCCGTAAACAAATTTACGTTGCAGGGTTTACTTAAATTATATCCGTGTTCAATACCGTCAAGTGCCGCGTATATGATAAGTGCAAAAGCAATATACGGGTTTGCGCTCGGATCGGGTGATCTCAATTCCATACGTCCGTACTCGTCGCTGCGATACGCGGGAACTCTGACGAGTTGCGAACGATTTTCAAACGACCAAGAAATGTATTTAGGCGCTTTGTTGCCGCCGAAACGCTTATATGACTCGTCGGTAGTATTCAAAAAAGCTGTCATTTCGGAAATGTGTTTAAGTACACCGGCTATTGCGCTCTTTACAACGTCTTCACTTTTTTCACCGTTATTTGAGTGTACGGACATATTGATATGGAAGCCGTTACCCGCCTTATCCTTAATGGGTTTCGGCGCAAAACTTACTCCTACGCCGTTATGAAAAACGACTGCGTTTACGACAGACTTAAACGTCATAGCATTGTCGGCGGCGGAAACGGGGTCTGAGTATCTGAAATCTATTTCGTTCTGCCCCGGTCCCTCTTCGTGATGCGAACTCTCGGGATATATGCCCATTTGTTCAAGAGTCAAACATATTTCACGACGTATGTTTTCACCTCTGTCGTAAGGTATCATATCCATATAACCGGCGTTATCATAAGGCGTGTCGGTCACGTTACCGTGCTCGTCGAGTTTGAATAGATAAAACTCTATTTCGGGACCGAACGCAAACTCATAGCCTTTATCCTTAGCCGTCTTAACTGCGTCTATCAATATCTTGCGGGTATCGGACTCGAACGAATCGCCGTTCGGATACGTTATAGCGCAGAACATCCGAACCACTCTTCCGTGCTCGGGTCTCCACGGAAGAATTGCAAGCGTATCCGGGTCGGGATGCAAGAAAAGGTCGGAGTGAGCTTCATCTCCGAATCCGTCCACCGCGGACGCGTCTATTGCAATACCGACGTTGAACGCCCGTTCAAGTTCATTATCCATAATGGAAATATTTTTAAGTCTCCCGAATACATCGCAAAACGTCAAGCGTATAAACTTGACGTCTTCTTCTTTGACAAACTGCATAACTTCCTGTCGCGTATAGTTCATAATAAACTTGCCTCTCTTATTAGTTTTGCACGTACATCTGTTTGTACGGATTGCTCGTATCGGGCGTTATCAAAGTGTAACCCGAATCGAGTAACTCTTCATTATTATAACCGAAAAGGACGCAAAACGTTTTGATTGATTCTTCAAATTCACTGCCCTTTACTTTAATTTCTCTTGCGTGCACGTTTTTGGGTAAAACTATATTCTTTAAGCCCGTGCGTAAAAGAACCTTTCCGCCGTGCATACCCGTACACGGAAAATTACCGACAATCTGCTTATCTCCCGTCAAACCCAACACGATTATTATTCCGCCGGCTTGATATTCTCCGAGAAAACTTCCGACCGTTCCGCCGATTACGAGACGCGGAACTTTATCCCGATACTCCTTCATATGTATACCGGCGCGGTATCCTGCGTTGCCTTTGACGTAAATCGTACCGCCGCGCATCGCATATCCCGCGGCGTCGCCTATATTGCCGTGAATAACGACGCATCCTGCGTTCATCGTATCGCCTACCGCGTCCTGAGCGTTTCCGAATACTTCGATTGTCGCGCCGTTCAAATATGCGGCAAGAGCGTTGCCGGGCGTACCTTTCAATATAATATGTGCGTCTTTCTCTCCCGCCGCAATAAAGCGTTGTCCGAGACACCCCGTAATCTCGCACTCTTTATCGTTACTTGCGCGCAGTTGTGCGTTAAGCCGTTCAAAACCGACATCGGTTGCATCGATTTTCATTATACCACACCTCCCAAAATTTGCTTGCGTTTTTCTTCACCCCAAACGACCGGTGACGGAGAAGTTTTCAATATATCGAAATTAACTTCGTCAAGCGGCGTTTTGTTCCTGACAAGCGACGTTAAAATTCCCGCGTTTTCAAACTCGCCTATAAGCATAAATCCAACAAGCCTATTATTTTCGACGAATAAACGCTTTAACGATTTTTCGTCTTTACTTTCGTACCGCTCGCCCTTGTACGCTCCTGCCGTCAACGCGTGATACTTAAAAAAACCGATTGCGTTCAACGGCATCCCTTTGTCAAACGTCTCGTCTCCGCCCGCCATATTTACGCCGGCAGTATAACCTTGCATATAAGCGTTGGGCCATATTGCGACTACTCTGTTCGCATCAATCGACGCGTCGTATCCTTGACAACAATCGCCTGCCGCATATATCCGTTCGTTACTCGTACGCTGTTTTATATCCGTTAAAATTCCCCTATCGGTATCGACTGTACCTTTAACGAGCGCAACGTTTGCGCGGACGCCCACCGCAGTTACAAGTACGTCGAATTCGATTACGCTGCCGTCGTTCAACAACGCGCGTTTATTCTCGAATTTTTTAACGCCGTTACTTAAATGAAATTCAACGCCGTTGTCTTCCAAAATTTTTTGCATATAATCGGCACACTCTTTATCGAGAATACTCGAAAGCACTCTGTCCGCAAGATCGCAAACTTTGACCGAAGCCACTCTTTTTACGATACCTTCCGCACATTTAAGCCCTATTAACCCTGCGCCTATGATAAGTACGCGTGATTCGGGCGTTATTACTTCGTCAAGATATTTTGCGTCCGATTCCGTCATAAACGAGGTTTTGCACTTAACCGAATCATACCCGTCGGTATTCGGTATAAACGGAATCGAGCCGGTAGCTATGCACAACTCGTCGTAGTCGAATTTTTTCCCGCACGCCGTAACCGTCCTTGCTTTCGCGTCCACAACGTCTGCGTTTGCGCGTACAAGTTCGATACCTCGATAAAACTCTTCACTACGATACTTCATTTTATCAAAATCCGTTTTGCCTTCCATATAATACGAGATGAGCGGACGACAATACGCGTATCCTTCATTTCCGACTAAGACGATTTTACAGTCTTTATCTTTGGAACGAATACCTTCGATACAACCTATCGACGCAACTCCGCCACCTATTATTACATATCGTTTCATATTATCTCTCCTCATATACTATCGCTTTGTTCGGGCATCCCGCAACGCATGCGGGCACGTCGAAACCGTTATCCGTACACAGCTGACATTTCTGAGCAACTTTTCCCGTATCATCGGGACGAATTGCGCCGTATGGACACAATAAAACGCAAGTGTAACACCCGACGCATTTATCACGATCTATCTTAACCACACCGTTTTCCTTGTGTAATGCACCCGATATACAACCTTTAATACATAACGGATCACTGCAATGTCTGCACGATACCGCAAAAGTTATCTTGTCATTTGTTTCTTCCACACGAATATTCGGATTGATGACTTTGCCTTTCAATGCGGTTACCATATCTTTAACGCCCGAATTTGCAAACGCGCAATTATATTCGCAAAGGTGACAGCCGAGACACCATTGTTCTTTAACAAAAATTCGTTTCATATTACTCTCCCGCATGGGATATTCCCAAAATTTTCAATTCTTCGGAGTTAAGTCCGACGCCTCTTAACATAAGACGGTTTCCTTTGAGCGTCTCAATCGAGTTAATTCCCATACCGCCCATCAATTCTTTTATTTCGTGATTCCACGCCGTCATTAAATTGACAAGTCTTCTGCTGCCGATTTCGGGATTCAGCCTTTTAACCAGTTCGGGGTTCTGCGTAGCTATACCCCAATTACATTTACCCGTTTGACAAGTTCTGCAAAGATGGCAGCCGAGTGCTAAAAGCGCCGCGGTCGCCACATAGCACGCGTCCGCGCCGAGTGCAACCGCCTTAACTACATCCGCAGCGGATCTTATACTTCCGCCGACGATTAAAGACACGTTATTCCTTATTCCTTCGTCGCGTAACCGTTTGTCCACCGCGGCAAGCGCAAGTTCAATCGGAATACCGACGTTGTCACGTATACGAGTCGGCGCAGCACCCGTGCCGCCTCTGAACCCGTCTATCGCTATAATGTCGGCACCGCTCCTTGCAATTCCCGAAGCAATAGCCGCAATGTTGTGAACGGCGGCAACTTTAACGATAATCGGCTTACGATACGCCGTCGCTTCTTTTAACGAATATACAAGCTGTCTCAAATCTTCGATTGAATATATATCGTGATGCGGTGCGGGAGATATTGCATCGCTTCCCTCGGGAATCATACGCGTACGCGATACGTCGCCGACGATTTTCGCGCCCGGTAAATGTCCGCCGATTCCGGGCTTTGCACCCTGCCCCATTTTAATCTCGATTGCGACGCCTGCGTTGAGATAGTCTTCGTGTACACCGAAACGACCCGACGCAACCTGAACTATCGTGTTTTCACCGTACACATAAAAATCTTCGTGCAATCCGCCTTCACCCGTGTTGTAGCAAATTCCGAGCTCACGCGCCGCAAGCGCAAGACTTTTATGCGCGTTGTAACTTATTGAGCCGTAACTCATTGCGGAAAACATCACAGGCATTGAAAGTTCTATTTGCGGCGTTAAATTATTAACTATGTTACCTTTCTTGTCCCGCTCGATTGCGTAAGGCTTTTTACCTAAAAAAACTTTTGTTTCCATAGGTTCGCGTAACGGGTCGATAGGCGGATTGGTAACTTGCGACGCGTTGATTAATATCTTGTCCCAATATACCGGAAGCGGATTGGGGTTACCCATCGAAGACAGTAAAACACCGCCGCTGTTCGCCTGCTTGTATATCTCTTTAATCGCATTATCAGACCAGTTTGCGTTCTCGCGAAATTTACAATCGCTCTTAACTATTTTAAGCGCACGCGTAGGACACAGAGATACGCAGCGCTGACAATCGACACACTTCGATTCGTCGGACAACATCACCTTACCGCTCTCGTCGAAACTGTGTACGCCGTTTGAACATTGACGTTCACAAACTCTGCACGCAATGCAACGGTTTTGATTACGGATTACTTCAAACTCGGGATAAATAAATTCCACACCCATCAGAATTGTCCCCCCTTAACCTTAACGATAACGGGCTCTCCGCCCATAGGCGCATACACGTTGTTTACATTAGGTTCCATTGCGCGTATTGCGGCTTCTTCACTCGCTATGTACACTTTATCTTCATACTCGCCTACAACCATCGACCGAAGTTTAAGTCTGTCGTTTAACGCCATAAGTCCGCCGTCGAACGCAAGAACAATCGAAAACGGTCCCGTCACAAGCAAACTCGAAAACACCGTGCGAAGATAGGTAAGTTTTTCTCTTTCGCTCTTCGGCTTGCGTTCGATAGTAGACCAAAACGGCGCGGCTATTACGGACGCCGTTTCTTCAAGCGTTAATCCTTGACGGCGAATAAGATAGTCGGCAATGTACGTTATGACTTCGGTATCCGTTTGAAGATTGCACCTGTAACCGAACATCTCGATAAATCTGCGGTTGGCGTCATACGACGATATTTCGCCGTTATGTACTACCGTATAATCCAATAAACCGAACGGATGCGCTCCGCCCCACCATCCCGGAGTGTTGGTCGGATACCGTCCGTGCGCCGTCCACGAATACGCCTCGTACTCGTCGAGTTTATAAAATCTGCCTACGTCTTCGGGAAAGCCGACCGCTTTGAACGCCCCCATATTCTTACCCGACGAGAATACATACGCGCCCTTAATATATGTGTTTACGTGCGTGACCGCGCGCACGACGTATTCCTTTTCGTCGAGCTGCATTGACCGCAATACCGATTGAAGCGGAGATACGAAATATCTGTATATAAGCGGTTCGTCCGTAATTTCCGGCATCGTTCTCGTCGGAATAATTTCCGCATTGACAACTTCAAACATATCCTTAAAATATATTTCGCACTCGTTACGGCTTATCTTATCGTCAAAAAACACGTGCAACGCATATTGCTCGCAGTATTCGGGATAAATACCGTACGCCGCAAAACCGCCGCCCAAACCGTTACTTCTGTCGTGCATCGGTTTCATACTGTTGATGATAGCTTCACCGGTCATCCTCTTTCCTTCTTTTGAAATAACCGCCGCTATCGCGCAACCCGACGGGATTCGCACTTCTCCTTCTTTCAGCATATATCACCTCGCAATAAAAAAAGCGTTCATCAACGATCGAAATCGTCAATGAACGCCTTTGCTCATTTGCTTATATTTTACTTGTTCGATTATCAAGTGTCAAACAAAATTCGCATTGTCGAAAAATTTTTCATAAAATTGTAAAAAACTTGTTGACAACTTTGAATTTGCGAGATTATAATGTGAGTGTAATCGAAAGGCAACGGCGTCTTCGGGTCATACTCGAGACGCCTTTCTCATTACATCACACTTAATATCGTATCATTTGAGGGCAATGGCGTCTGTAAGACTTAATTGCCCTCTTTTTATAGGAGAAAGACTATGGAAACAGTAACTGAATTATTCGGAAGTATGGTTTTTGACGACAGAATTATGAAAGCGACTTTGTCCGCAAAAGTGTATCAATCGTTGAAAAAAACGATAGACGAAGGCACTCCGCTCGATTCTTCCGTCGCAAACGCCGTCGCAGTAGCCATGAAAGATTGGGCAATATCGAAAGGCGCTACTCATTTTACTCATTGGTTTCAACCTTTAACGGGTATCACCGCCGAAAAACACGACAGTTTCATATCTCCCGCGCCGGACGGAAGAGTGATAATGGAGTTTTCGGGAAAAGAACTTATTCAGGGTGAACCCGACGCGTCGAGTTTCCCGTCAGGCGGTATAAGAGCCACGTTTGAAGCGCGCGGATATACCGCGTGGGATCCTACGTCGTACGCATTTATCAAAGACAAAACTTTGTGTATACCTACCGCGTTTTGTTCATACGGCGGTGAAGCCCTTGATAAAAAAACACCTTTGCTTCGTTCGATGGAAGCACTCAACAAGCAGGCGCTTCGTATATTAAAACTTTTCGGCAACGAAGACGTCAAATGCGTTCGTACGTCGGTCGGTCCCGAACAAGAATATTTTCTCGTAGACAAAACGATGTTCGATAAGCGTAAGGACTTGATTTGTTGCGGTCGCACATTGTTCGGCGCAAAGCCACCTAAGGGACAAGAGATGGAAGACCACTATTTCGGCGCAATCAAGCCCCGCGTAGCCGCTTATATGGAAGAACTCAATAAAGAACTTTGGAAACTCGGAATACTCGCAAAAACCGAACATAACGAAGTCGCACCCGCTCAACACGAACTTGCTCCCGTTTATACTACGACAAATATAGCAACCGACCATAATCAGCTTACAATGGAAATAATGCAAAAAACAGCGTTAAGACATGGACTTGTTTGTCTGTTGCACGAGAAGCCGTTCGCGGGAGTAAACGGCAGCGGTAAACACAATAACTGGTCTATGGCAACCGATACGGGCGTAAACCTTTTGTCCCCCGGCGAAACGCCGTACGAAAACGCACAATTTCTGCTCTTCCTTTGCGCCGTAATAAAAGCCGTGGATGACTATCAGGATCTGTTACGTATCTCCGTTGCTACCGCGGGTAACGACCACAGACTCGGCGCAAACGAAGCCCCTCCCGCAGTCGTATCCATATTCTTGGGCGACGAACTGACGGCAATACTCGAAGCTATCGAAAACGATCATCCGTATAAAAGCGCGGAAAAAACAACTCTTAAACTCGGAGTGGACGTTCTCCCGAAATTCCCGCGTGATACGACGGACAGAAACCGTACGTCACCGTTTGCTTTCACCGGAAATAAATTCGAATTCCGTATGCTCGGCTCGGCTAACAGTATCTCTTGCGTAAATATTATGCTTAACAGCGCGGTTGCGGAAGCATTGAAGATTTATGCCGATCGTCTCGAAAAAGCCGCCGACTTCAAAGACGCGCTTCACAAAATGATTAAAAAGACCATTAAGGATCATAAACGCATACTCTTCAACGGAAACGGTTACGACGACAAATGGATAGAAGAAGCCGAATCCCGCGGGCTGTTAAACTACCGCACGACCCCCGACTGTATGCCGCATTTGCTCGACAAAAAGAACGTCGATATGCTTATCGGACACAAAGTATTCACGCAAACGGAACTTGACTCACGTTGCGAAATAATGCTCGATAACTACTGTAAAACCGTAATTATCGAAGCAAACACTATGTCCGATATGGTTCGCAAACAAATACTCCCCGCTATCACGGCTTATGTGGGAGACGTTGCGAAAACAGCACTTAACAAACAAAAACTGAGTGCGTCAACGTCTTGCGCTTACGAGACGAAAACAGTTGAAAAACTCTCACTTCTCTCTGAACAAATACTTGCAAGCTGCGAAGCGCTCGAACAAGCCGTAATGCAAGTCGGACTGCAAAAAAACGGTATCGTACAAGAAAGCTATACAATCCGTGACGCCGTGCTTCCGAAGATGGCGACTTTGCGTGCGGCAGTCGACGAAGCGGAGACGCTTACTGCCGAAAATTACTGGCCGTATCCGTCCTACTGCGATTTGATGTTCGGCGTACGCTGACGTCACCCTTGACAATTTTGATTTTTGAGGTACTATTATGCCTATTGAATTTTGGTATTTGATCGGCGCGGCACTCGTCTTCTTTATGCAAGCGGGCTTCGCTATGGTTGAAACGGGTTTTACCCGTTCAAAAAACGCCGGTAACATAATAATGAAAAACTTAATGGACTTCTGTATCGGAACCGTTATGTTTATGTTGCTCGGGTTTGGGTTAATGATGGGCGAAGACGCTTTGTTCGGACTCGTCGGAATACCCAATATGGATTTGTTCACTAAGTTTGCGACGTTTATTCAAACTCCTACGGACGCCTTTTCGGACGCGTCGATATTCGTCTTTAACCTTGTGTTCTGCGCTACTGCCGCGACTATCGTTTCGGGCTCTATGGCGGAGCGCACGAAATTTTCATCCTACTGTATCTATTCGGGCGTAATCTCGCTTATCGTCTACCCGATAGAAGCTCACTGGATATGGGGTGGCGGTTGGCTTGCGCAACTCGGTTTCTACGACTTCGCAGGCTCGTGCGCTATTCATATGGTCGGCGGTATAACCGCTCTTATCGGCGCAATTATGCTCGGTCCGCGTATCGGCAAATATGTACGTGATAAAGAAGGTAAAGTTACCAAAGTAAACGCTATCCCCGGTCACTCGATTCCGCTCGGCGCGTTAGGCGCATTTATACTTTGGTTCGGCTGGTATGGCTTTAACGGCGCGGCGGCAACGTCTGCGTCGGAACTCGCAACGATATTCTTAAACACCACCATAGCCCCCGCTATCGCAACCGTAGTAACAATGATATTCACTTGGGCAAAGAACGGAAAGCCCGACGTTTCGATGTGCATAAACGCGTGTCTTGCCGGACTTGTCGGAATAACCGCGGGCTGTAACGCAATGGACGCAATAGGCGCAACGATTGTCGGTATAGTTTCGGGATTTCTCGTAGTAATCGTCGTGGAATTTCTCGATATAAAATTGCATATCGACGATCCCGTCGGCGCGGTCGGCGTGCATATGACTAACGGTATATGGGGTACTGTTGCCGTAGGGCTGTTAGCAAATCCGAACGCTCCCGCAGGTCTTGACGGACTTTTTTATACCGGAAGTTTCACTCAACTCGGATTACAATGCCTCGGTGTACTCTCCGTCGGCGCATATACGGTAGCGTTAATGGTTGTATGTTTTATCGTTATCAAGAAAACAATCGGACTTCGAGTTTCGCGTGAAGAAGAAATAAAAGGACTTGACAGCACAGAACACGGACTTCCGTCGGCTTATGCGGACTTTGCTCAATCTACTGCTGTATACGCCGAATATGCGGAAGAAAATACTGTTGTCGTATCGGGCACCACTCCGCCTGCGGAAGCCGTTCCCGTCAAACAAGTTACGTCGCTTCCGAAAGATACTCCCAAATTTACGAAGATTGAAATTATCTTCAAAGAAGAACGTTTGTATACGCTTAAAGACGCTATGAGTAAACTCGGCATAACGGGTATGACTGTATCGCACGTAATGGGCTACGGTCAACAACACGGCAAACCCGAATACTATCGTGGCGTTGCCGTCGAAACAAATTTACTGCCCAAAGTGCAAATGGATATAGTCGTAAGTAAAGTACCCGTGCAAGACGTCATCGAGACTGCCAAACGAGTGCTGTATACGGGGCACATCGGCGACGGTAAGATATTCATATACGACGTCGAAAACGTCATTAAGGTTCGTACCGGCGAAGAAGGTCTCGCCGCATTACAGGACGAAGAATAAGGACTGTCGGGAAAACATCGGTTTTCCCCTTCCCTTTTTTAAGGAGATTTTTATGTGCGGAATTATTGCCTATTGTGGTAAAATTATTAACAAAGAACAGTTCGATAAAGGCTTTGCCGAAACTGTTTCGAGAGGTCCCGACGATACGCGTATCATAGACACGGAATACGGAGTTATGGGGTTTCACCGACTTGCAATAATGGGACTTACTCCCGACGGTATGCAACCGTTTGAACTTGACGGTGACTACGTTATTTGCAACGGTGAGCTGTACGGATTCGAGAAACAAAGACAAGAACTTATCAACAAAGGTTACACATTCAAGAGTGATTCGGACTGTGAAATACTCTTGCCGTTATACAAAGAATACGGCGTTGAAATGTTCAAAATGCTTGACGCGGAATTCGCGTGCGTTATTTTTGACGGAAAAACAAAAAAGTTTATCGCAGCGCGCGACCCTATCGGTATTCGACCGCTCTATTACGGATTCGATAAAAACGGCTCCGCGGTATTTGCAAGCGAAGCAAAAAACCTTGTGCGGCTCGTCGATAAAATTATGCCTTTCCCACCCGGACATTATTATTCGGACGGCAGGTTTATCGCATACGACAACATTTCGCACGTTGAAAAAGTCTGCCGCGACGATTTGGACACAGTGTGCAAAAACATAAGAGAAAAACTTATTGCCGGCGTTAAAAAAAGACTTGTTGCGGACGCCAAAGTCGGTTTTCTTCTATCGGGCGGACTTGACTCGTCGCTCGTATGCGCTATCGCGCAAAAAGAGTGCGCGCACCCGATTAAAACATTTGCAATCGGTATGGAAAACGATGCAATCGACTTGAAGTACGCAAGACAAGTTGCGGAGCATATCGGAAGCGACCATACGGAAATATATATGACGGAAGACGAAGTTATCAACGCTCTCCCAGAAGTTATACGTTTACTCGGCACGTTTGACATAACCACCATACGCGCGAGTATGGGTATGTATCTTCTCTGTAAAGCTATCCACGAGAAGACAAGTATCAGAGTGCTGCTTACGGGAGAAATTTCGGACGAGTTGTTCGGATACAAATACACGGACTTTGCGCCTGACGCCGAAGAGTTTCAAAAAGAAAGCGAAAAGCGTATATTCGAACTTCATATGTACGATGTGTTGCGCGCCGACCGTTGCGTATCCGTTAATTCGCTTGAAGCGCGCGTGCCTTTCGGAGATCTCGATTTCGTCAAATATGTACTTAGCGTCGATCCCGAAAAGAAAATGAACGTGTACGGAATAGGTAAATATCTTTTACGTCACGCGTTTGAAGGGAACTATCTCCCCCATGATATTCTGTACCGCGAGAAAGCGGCGTTCTCGGACGCGGTAGGACACTCGATGGCGGACTGTCTCAAAAGTTTCGCCGAGAGTAAGTATACGGACAAAGAATATGAAATCAAACGCATAAAATACAAACACGCTATGCCTTTTACCAAAGAGTCGCTTATGTATCGTGAAATATTCGAGCGGTACTACGAAGGACAAAGCGATATGATTATAGACTTTTGGATGCCGAATAAAAAGTGGAAAGGTTGCAACGTAAATGATCCGTCGGCGCGGGTTTTATCAAACTACGGAAACAGCGGTATTTAAGGAGGTACATATGAGTATACGCGAAGAGTGCGGCGTCTTCGGAATTTTTTCTCATAAAGAAACGGACGTCGCGCGTCTTACATACTACGGTCTCTATGCTCTTCAACACAGAGGTCAAGAAAGTTGCGGTATAGTCGTCAATAACGACGGGTTATTTTATTCGCACAAAGATTTGGGACTTGTCAGCGAAGTGTTCGGCGCGGAAAATTTGAACTCTTTACCAAAAGGCAATATGGCAGTCGGACACGTCAGATACGGAACCTTTCTATTGCGCATAACGGAAACCTGTCTAACGCAATTAAATTAAGAACCGCTCTCGAACTTTCAGGTGCTATATTTCACTCTACGAGTGATACCGAGACGATAGCTTATATCATTACGAAAGAACGGCTTAAAACCGACTCTATCGAAGACGCGGTCGAAAAGGCTATGTATACTTTGGACGGCGCGTATTCGCTTATTATTATGACTTCTCAAAAACTCATTTGCGCGCGCGACCCATACGGTTTCCGCCCGCTCTGCTACGGAAAAACTCCTGACGGCGTATATATAGCAGCTTCCGAAACGTGCGCATTAAGCGCGGTCGGCGCGGACTTTATACGAGAAATCGAGCCGGGAGAAATACTCGTTTTTTCCAAAGACGGAATAGTATCTAAAAAAGAACATACTAATAAACGCGCAAGAAAATTTTGTATCTTTGAATACATATATTTCTCCCGTCCAGACTCTGTAATAGGCGGCATATCCGTACATAAGTCGAGAATACGCGCAGGCGAAATACTTGCGGAAGAACATCCGATTGAAGCCGATCTCGTTATCGGCGCGCCCGATTCGGGAATAGACGCGGCAATCGGGTTTTCTCAACAGTCGAAGATACCGTACGGTCTCGGACTTATCAAGAACAAATACATAGGTCGAACATTTATTGCACCAAGTCAGATATTGAGAACCGACAGCGTACGAATCAAACTTTCGGCAATAGAAAGCAGCATAAAAGGAAAACGCGTCGTGCTTGTTGACGACTCGATAGTAAGAGGCAACACGACTAAACACGTCATCAAAATTTTGCGTTCGGCAGGCGCTAAGGAAGTGCACGTAAGAATATCTTCCCCGCCGTTTTTACACCCTTGCTACTACGGCACAGATATAGATTCGGAAAAACACTTGGTCGCCAACGGCAGAACGACCGAACAGATTGCGGAAATTATCGGCGCAGATTCTCTCGGGTTCTTCCCCGTTCAAAGACTGAACGAATTGACGGACGGCGGCGGATACTGCTCCGCGTGTTTCGACGGCAATTATCCGACCGAAATACCCGACGAATCAACAAAGAATAAATTCGATCAAAGACTTTCGGAATTGAATAAAAGATAAAGGTGATATTATGACAAAGTATATTTTCGTAACGGGCGGAGTCGTTTCGGGACTCGGGAAAGGTATAACGGCAGCGTCGCTCGGACGGTTGCTCAAAGCGCGCGGACTTAAAGTCGCCGCACAAAAACTCGACCCATATATAAACGTCGACCCGGGTACTATGAGTCCGTACCAACACGGCGAAGTGTTTGTCACGGACGACGGCGCGGAAACCGATTTGGATCTCGGACACTACGAACGGTTTATAGACGAAAACCTTAATAAGTACAGCAATCTTACCACCGGTAAAGTGTATTGGAATGTACTTAACAAAGAGCGGCGCGGCGAATATCTCGGCTCGACCGTTCAAGTCATCCCCCACATCACCAACGAGATTAAAGAGTTTGTCTATCGCGTCGGAAAACACTCGGACGCGGACGTCGTGATAACCGAAATCGGAGGCACAATAGGCGACATCGAAAGTCAACCTTTTCTCGAAGCAGTGCGACAAGTGTCTCTTGAAGTCGGCAAGCAAAACAGTTTGTTTATACACGTTACTTTGGTCCCATACATTAGCGGCTCGAACGAATATAAATCAAAACCTACGCAACACTCTGTAAAAGAGTTGCAAGGAATCGGAATTCATCCTAATATTATAGTGTTGAGATCCGACGGCGAACTTAACGAAGAGATCTCGAAAAAGATTTCGATGTTTTGTAATGTTCAGCCCGATTGCGTTATCCGAAACGTAACGCTCCCAAACCTTTACGAAGCACCGCTTATGTTAGACAGTCAGGGGTTCTCGGATGTGGTATGCCGTGAACTCGGACTTAATACTCCAAAGCCCGACCTTAAAGAGTGGCGGGATATGGTGCAACGTATCAAAAACCGCAGTACGACGACGACTATCGCTTTGGTCGGTAAATACGTTAAACTGCACGACGCGTATCTCTCCGTTGTCGAAGCTTTGCGACACGCGGGATACGAACTCGGAACACATATCAAAATAAAATGGGTTGACTCCGAACAGATTAACGACGATACGGTATCCGAACTGCTTGCAGACGTCAACGGCGTTATCGTCCCCGGCGGATTCGGCAACCGCGGAATCGAAGGTATGATCTGCGCCGTACGCTACGCGCGTGAAAACGGCTTGCCACTATTCGGAATTTGTCTCGGGATGCAAATTATCGTCATAGAATACGCGCGCCACGTTCTCAAAATCTCGGACGCTAACTCAGGCGAATTTGACGAACAATGCCCGCATAAAGTCATCGACTTTATGCCCGGTCAAAGCGACGATATAGATAAAGGCGGTACACTTAGGCTCGGAAGTTACCCATGTATGATAGCAAAGAACACCACTTTGGCACGCTGCTATAATGCGGAACTTATCAACGAACGTCACCGTCACCGCTATGAATTCAATAATGAATACAAAAATGATTTCATAGACGGCGGACTGACAATCGGCGGAACATCTCCCGACAATAGACTGGTCGAAACGGTTGAAATTACGGACAGCCCATTTTACGTCGGCGTTCAATTCCACCCCGAGTTTAAGAGCCGTCCAAATAATCCGCACCCCCTATTCGTCGTGTTTGTAAAGGCGTCAATGGAAAACAATAAATAATAATTGCAGAGGTTATTTTATGCAACAAGAGTTTAATCGAAAATTAGTTTTGGACGACGGAGACGAGTACTTGGGCTACTCATTCGGAGCAATTAAAGATTGCGTTACCGAAATAGTTTTCAATACGTCGATGGTCGGGTATCAGGAGATACTTTCCGACCCGTCGTATATGTATCAATCGGTGGTTATGAGTTATCCGCTTATCGGAAACTACGGTATCACGCGAGATAACTTCGAGTCCGAAAGACCTGTGCTCGGCGGACTTATCGTAAAAGAGTATAACGACGTCCCATCGAATTTCAGATCGATAAGAACGCTTTCGGAAGCTATGGAAGATTACAATATACCCGGGATCAGCGGTGTGGATACAAGAAAACTTATCCGCTCTATCCGTAACTTCGGCAGCAGAAGGTGCCTTATCACTTCGCCAGACGTGACGACCGAGCAGGCTCTTGAAATAATCAAAAATACGCCTATACCGCACGACGCCGTTTTACGCGTGACGTCTAAACGTATTCAAAGATACGCAGCAAGAGGAACTATGAGTATAGTCGCAATCGACTGCGGTATGAAACTGAATATCGTGCGCACGTTCAATAATAAAGGCGTTTCCGTAACCGTTGTCCCCTACGGTACGACAGCCGACGAGATAATAAGACTTAATCCGGACGGCGTGTTTATCTCAAACGGTCCCGGTGATCCCGAAGACGCCGAACTCGCTATCGAAACAATTAAAAACTTAATCGGAAAATTTCCGATGTTCGGCATATGTCTCGGACACCAAATAATCGCAAAAGCGTACGGCGCAAAAACGTATAAACTCAAATTCGGTCACAGAGGCGGAAATCATCCCGTCAAAAATCTCGCAACGGGTAAAATAGAAGTGACTTCTCAAAATCACTCTTACGCCGTCGATCTCGACAGCTTGAACGGTACGGGACTTACCGCAACGCATATAAACCTGCTCGATAACACCGTCGAAGGCGCAGAGTCCGTAAAAGATAAAGTTATGAGCGTACAATATCACCCCGAAAGTGCCCCCGGTCCCGAAGACAGCACCTATCTTTTCGATAAATTTATCAAGATGATAAAAGAGAATAAAAATAGTAAATAATGTGAATATGAATTATCAAACTAAGTGATGCGCTTATTCTGATAATTCATATTCTTATAATTCAATGCTAATTTGTTTGCTTAGAATTCGTATATTTTATATATTTATCATTCAGATTGAATAACTTAACTTTTTTATTATTAACAGTGCTATAAAGTATACCATATTCCGTAAGTTTATTCAAAATTTTCAATGCAGCTTGCTTTGTTATATCAATATTCGCAATTGTTAAAAATTTCTTGTAATCAAAATATCCATCGCTTGCTCCACGTAATATAACTTTTATATAAAACTTTTCTTTACGGGTCAACAAAATACCTTTATTAAGTAATTCTTGACTTATATAATCAAGGTTTCTATATATCAATGAATATCTAATTGATGTATTCAAAATATATATTAGAAAATATGTTAAATCATTTCCCATATCTCTTGTTTCGCGCAATGCATTATAATACTTTTTCTTATCATCATTTATGGCTTCGCTTATAAAAAATGGTGCAGAGAATTGCTTTATTAATATACTTATCCAAAGCGATACAATTCTTGCTGTTCTTCCATTATAATCAAAATATGGATGAATATACAAAATATAATAGTGACAAATATGCGGTAACATATCTTGAATATAATTATTCTCATTATTTATATGTTTTTTAACAAATTCAAACAAGCTTGACATACATTTATCTATTTGTTCATGCGGACATCCTTCATAGTTATCAATGTATACTACATCGTCGCGATAATACCGATCATTAAGCTCTTGCGATTGAGTTAAACAATCTTTGCTTAATATCATATATAAACTATGCAAATTTTCTTTATTAAACTCCGGTCTTTTCAAAATAAATTCAATTGCACGTATCATATTTCTTGCAACGCATTCATTTTGATTTTCAGGTTCTTTACCATTTTTAATTTGCTCCAATCTAGTACGTGTTGTCGGAACATTTTCAATTTGCATACTTCCATCTAATTCTGAAAGTATACGTGCAGTTAACATTTCATCAAAATTTCTATCTATAATTGTTGATTGATTATCCGTTAAGTCCGATAATACAATTTTAAGATATGTTACTTGTAAACTTCTCAAACATTGTCCTAATACAAAATAAATATATTTAGAATTAAATGATTTCAAATCCAAAACCTGTATATTCTTATCATGTTTTTCAATAAGATCATTTTTAAATTGCTGATAGTCCATTAATTGTTGGTTTGATAAAAAGAATTTATATTGATTATTGTAACGTAAATCAGTAGAATCATAATATACTGAACCTAATAACATATTGTAATACTCTTTATTCATAATTCACCTTCTCCTTAAATAGAATGGACATTCGTAAACTGAATTGTAAACATAATATATTATATATAGTAAACTGAATTGTAAACGTTGTCAATGTTCTTTGACAATATTTTTACAATAACTCTATTATAAAATGATATTTTTGAAAAAATTGTAGGCGCAGAGTCCGTAAAAGATAAAGTTATGAGCGTGCAATATCACCCCGAAAGTGCCCCCGGTCCCGAAGACAGCACCTACCTTTTCGATAAATTTATCGAGATGATAAAAGAGAATAAAAATAGTAAATAATGTTAAATTTTAAGAAAATTAAATATATTGTGTAGAATAAAAGGACTTCAGGCGAAGTCCTTTTTCATTATGTTGTATCTATATTTAATAACCTCCACGTTTTAGACCATCTACAATAGTAGAAATTATATGTGGTATTTTAATATTATTCATAATACTTTAACAAATCATCAAAAGAAATACTAATACCAGCCTTTTCGAGTTCTTCTTTGCGGGTGTCATACAATTTCTTAAGAAGAACTGTATTCTCCGCCCCGTAATGTAATAAATTGTGACAATTACTGCACAAAGAAACAATGTTATTTTCAACGTCAAGGCTAATAGAAAAATCCTTTTGAGCGCTCATCGGAATAAGATGATGCGGTTCTGTATACGGCAAATGATTCGTTTTCCTTAAAAAAGTTGGATGCTCCGGACAACACTCGCATTTATAATTAGCATTACATAAAGCATTCAAAGCTACTTTAGGATCTCTTCTATAGGAAGACGTCGTGTTGCTCTGCATTTGTGGAACAGGCTTGGGTTGAGAAAGTTTGTTCTTTTTCCCTTTTTGAGCAACTATTACTTTGTTGATAACGGAAATATATTCATCATCTTCTTTCGTCTCCGTTGCCTTATCCTTATCCGTCGTTTTCACTTCATCAATGATTACGTTTACAATATCGGTAATCTCTTCAAAATTCTTGCTAGACAATTCATCGAACATTCGCCAAACATTCGGTGCAACGGGACGATTGCACCAACCTTTACGCGAACTATTTGTCAAGACATCAAATTCATCCCGGCGTAGTTTCAAATAATTATTCTCCCGCCTAAATAGGCAAGAAATATCTTCAAACGCTTCTTGCCGGGTTTTATAGCCCAGTTTTTCTACAGCTTTGAGGTCATATTCCGATAAGTAATATGCAATGATTGATAATGCTTTACTAGTTTCCATCAAAATTTTCCTCTCATTTTTTACTTAATAAGTCTAACGCTTATCTTTGTCCTAACTTGAGTAAACTCTCTCAAATCGTTAACGCTTGCAACTGATTAAATTAAAAGTTTTAGTTCCCTATAAATTTACACTACTCTCAAACACTTGCCATCCAGCCCTCATCATCATCATTTTAGTTCCCTATAAATTTACACTACTCTCAAACAACTCGCGTACTTTAGACTTTGATGGCGTCATTTTAGTTCCCTATAAATTTACACTACTCTCAAACGATGAATATTTCCGTATTACAGTTCCCGAAATTTTAGTTCCCTATAAATTTACACTACTCTCAAACTGATTATAATCGTTAGTAACGTTCACATAGGTTTTAGTTCCCTATAAATTTACACTACTCTCAAACTTTGGGGTCTAATTGATTTAAGTTTTCGTCGTTTTAGTTCCCTATAAATTTACACTACTCTCAAACGCGGTTCTCAATATGAATTACGCAGGGATTGTTTTAGTTCCCTATAAATTTACACTACTCTCAAACTGTTACTCTATCCTTACGGACGATTTAGAAGTTTTAGTTCCCTATAAATTTACACTACTCTCAAACTATCTCGTATGAGCGTTGCAGAGGGTGCAAGTTTTAGTTCCCTATAAATTTACACTACTCTCAAACGAGTA
>ONBF01000059.1 GCA_900315995.1 uncultured Eubacteriales bacterium | reverse complement strand
GCCATAAGCACCACGCCTATAAGCATTATTATACCTTGAATAAAATCAGTCAATGCCGTTGCGAAATAACCGCCCAAAAACAAATAACACGCAGTCAACGCCGCCATAACAAGAACGCATACGACAAATACGGTTTCTTTATTTTCAAGTCCGACGCCGAATATTAAACTGAATAACTCTCCGAGCCCTTGATAAACGCTTGCCGAATACGGAAGTAAAAACAACACGACGATAACGGACGTAACAAGTTTTATCCACTTGCTGTCGTAACGCTTTTCAAAATATTGCGGCATCGTCTTGACGTCCATAACGCGCGTTGCATTACGCGTACGTTTAGCAAGAATAAGCCACGCAAATAAAGATCCTATTATCGCGTTGCCTATACCTATCCATATTGCAGACGCGCCGAAATTCATTCCGAATTTTCCCGCGTAACCGATAAAGATAACCGCGGAAAAATAAGACGTTCCGTACGCAAACGCGCTCATCCATCCGCCTACTCCCGAGCCCGCCAAAAAGAACTCGTTAAGCGACTTACTGCGTCTGCGCGAGTAGTACGCAACGGCTACCATAGCGGCAACATATAACACAAGCATTAATATAAGTTCAACCATTTTCACACCTTAATTCAATACTGCTTAAATTATAATATATTAAGTTCGGAATTCAAAGTCAAAGTGACGAAAAACCGAAAATTATGTCGAAATTTAATTTTTGCCGTAATTATCGAGTACGAGTTTTGCAATACGACGTACGCGTTCGTCCTGATGCGTCAAAGCTTTCTCGACGTAATTCAAACAATTATCGTAACGCATATTGTATACCGCAATAAGCGCGAGCGATAACATCTTTACGGGTCTCACATAATTTATACCAATCAAATCGGTAAGCCAAGCTATACCTTTCTTTCCGTTAAGCACGTCCGATAAAAATTTATCGGCTTTCAAATTATCGCGCATAATATCGGGCGGACGCACGTAATCCGCCTTATTAAACGGACAAACCGTACGACACTTATTGCAACCGAGTATACTTTTACCCGTATATGCAAACTCGTTTAATTCAAAGTCAAGAGTATCCATACTGTTTCTGACGCATTTAACGCGCTCGTATTCGCCGTCTATTGCGTTTGACGGACAAGCGATAAGACACGCGTCGCAATCGATACACTTCGGCACAAAATCGGGAATCGTATCGTAATCTTTATCAAGTCCGTTTGTCACAAGTATTCCGAGTACAACGTTACTGCCGTCCGACGTACAAAGCAAATTGTTTTTGAATATGCGCCCTACGCCTGCTCTATCGAATATTTGTTTGTAATAACCATCATATACGCGCGTTATAACGCCGTTATTCTTATCCGTTTCGATAATCGTTTTTTCCAAACCGTGCAACTTGTTAGAGGCAAGATAGTAAGAGTCGATTTCAAACTCGTCACTTTCGTATTCAAACGGTTCATAATGAATATAAAAGACAATCAAATCATCTTGATTGTCTCTAACGGTTCGATATTTTATACCGTTTGAATTGAAAATTTCAATCGCGGAAGTCATTGCTTAATCTCTCTGTCGGTTATCGCTTCCGTCGAATCGGAAACGGTTTCGGATATATTCTCAGAACATTTCTCAACTTCTTTATCGGTTATACCGGTTACCTTGCTTGTCGCAACTGTTACACGCGCCGTCGCCTTTTTATGTTTCACCGCCTTGATTGTATACTTGACTAACATATGCGTCAATCCGACGAGTATAAAGATATAGTAAGTAAAGAATCTCCACATAATAAGCGCCCAGAATACATATTGCCCCTGCCCGGCAATCGTAAAGAACGACGCGAATACTACGTAAAACGACGCTTCGGCTGCGCCTGCCGTTCCGGGCGTCGGGAAAAACGTAACCGCCGCGAGACAATAAATATAAGAACTTGCTATCGCTATCCAATTCGCCCCAGTGCAACCGAAAGAACGATATACCAAATACGGTATACTCGTAAACACGAGCGTTTCGATTATCGCAAGTAAAATTTGCAAAAACAAAGTACGTTTACGTTTCATAACATACTTAACGGAAGCTTGAAATCTGTCCATCTCAGTTATGGTCTTATTGAGTGTCTTTTCATAATTTTTGACTAAACGGATTTTACTTAAAAACTTGATAACGACTTTAATTATGCCGTGTCCGAGATTCTTGTTGATAGAAACAAGCAAGAAAAATACCGGCAAAAGACAAGTAAAGAATATTCCTATGTATGCAAATACTTTGACGATAGTTTCACCCGTGTGCGATTCAGCCTCGAACGGAAGACCCGAAACGGCGGTATAAATAAATACCGCAATAAGAACTATCGTAAATATAAATTGCCTGATAATATATCTTGAAAGCGCAATACTCGAAGACTTGGCAACGTCTATTCCTGACTTAGTTAACGTATAAATTTGAAAAGGCTGTCCGCCCGTCGCAAGCGGCGTAATATTATCGTAATATCTGCCGACTATTCCGAGTTTAACGCCAAGTCTCAAACGATATTTTCGCGTAGTGCAATGTATTAAATTAAGATATGCAATGCCATCGCCGAGCATAATTATCAAATATGCGACAACTGCGAGAATTACCCATTGATAATTTTCTTTGAAAACTTCAAGAACTTTGGAAAACAGTATAACTTCGCCGCGACCGTTACCTTGTTCGACGATAAATACGGTTGTAAGAGCTATGATATTGAAAAGAATACCTATAATAAACCAAATCTTATTGCTTTTCTTTCTCTCACGTTGCTCTTGTTCGAAATTCTGTTGATATTCGGCGTTACTGATTTCAATTGAAACTTGCTCACGGTTTGCGCCGTCAGTCACAACGGAATCGACGATTTGCTCCGTTTGTTTTTCCGCGTCTTGAACGACAAACTTGCTGTCGTTGGCTGTTTCGGATATTTTTTTACGCATAATACATAAATATTAACATATTGAAAACTGAAAATCAACGATTGTCAGCGGTTATTACTCAGTTATCTTGTCGATTAAACAAGATATATGATAGAACGGTAAAAGTTACGGCGTAAATTACCGCGAAAAATATATACGGTATCACTGTACCGATTCCGACTTTTGTAACCGTAAAACATCCCATTAAATTGCAAGCGTTAATCGGAAGGAATCCCGCAAGATTGACGTTAAAAAGCAACGTACTGATAATCGAAATGATGTCTTCCGAAAACACTCCGCATATCAAGAATAAAAAGAACAGGATATACTGCTGTACAATTAATGGCAATTATGCATCATGCAAATTATGCTTCATTTGGTTATCATGTTAATAATTTTTTTGCTGTATCTTCAAGATTTGGAACTCCTGAAGAATTAATGTATTTAATAGATAAAGCCCATGAACTTGGCTTATTTATGATAATGGATATTGTTCATTCCCATGCAAGTTCAAATGTTGATGATGGCTTTAATTTATGGGATGGAACAGATTATTTATATTTCCATGGAGGAAAAATGGGCCATCATAGTTTATGGGATTCTCGTTTATTTAATTATTCATCTTATGAAACTTTAAGATTTTTATTATCAAATTGTGCATATTATTCTGAAAAATTCCATTTTGATGGATTCCGTTTTGATGGAATAACTTCAATATTATATAGAAATCATGGTATAAGATATTCATTTAGCGGTGACTATAGAGAATATTTTAGTGATAATTTTGATGAAGATGGAGGTGTTTATTTAATGTTAGCAAATAAATTATTACATACAATAAATCCAGATGTAATTACAATAGCAGAAGATGTTAGTGGAATGCCTGGATTATGTTTAACTGTAGATCAAGGAGGATTTGGATTTGATTATAGATTAAATATGAGTGTAAGTGATAAATGGATACAATTATTAAAAGAATATAAAGATGAAGATTGGAATTTGGGAAATTTAGTCTTTACTCTAACAAATAGAAGATATAATGAAAAACATGTTGGATACTGTGAATCACATGACCAAAGTATAGTTGGTGATAAAACTATTGCTATGTGGCTTTTTGATAAAGAAATGTATTGGAATATGAGTTGTGGATCACCTGAAACAATAATTATTTCTAGAGGAATGGCTTTACATAAATTAATAAGATTAATAACTTTTGCCTTAGGTGGAGAGGCTTATTTATGTTTTATGGGAAATGAATTTGGGCATCCTGAATGGGTTGATTTCCCTAGGCCAGGTAATGGATTTAGTTATGCTCTTTGTAGAAGAAGATGGGATTTATGTGATAATAAAGGATTACGATATAAATATTTATATAATTGGGATGTTGCTATGAATAAATTAGATGATGTTTTCAATTTTATTAGTAGCCCTTTCCAATATATAAGTTTAAAACATGAAGATGATAAAATGATTGTTTTTGAAAAAGGGGATTTATTATTTGTTTTCAATTTCCATTCTCATAAAAGCTATGAAAATTATAAAATTGGAACACAATGGGGAACTCCACATAAAATTGTTTTAGATTCTGATGAATTAAGATTTTTTGGAAAAAGAAGATTAGAATATGGACATGGGCATTTTTTCCCTATTATAAGAGAAGGATGGAATAATAGGCCTAATCATTTTAATTTATATGTACCTAGTAGAACTTGTATGGTGTTAATAGCAGAAGAAAACTTAAAAAAATATGATCTATCAAAATTTACTTTTGAAACAATTGAATAAGAGTACTAAAAAAGAAAAAAAAAAAATAATAAATAATTTTTAAACTATTTATCATATGGTATTGATATTAATATAATATAATTCTAGAATTCATTCAATTTATAATAATTTATTTTTTAATTTAAAATTTAAAAAATAATTTAATATATAATTTTATTTGAATTTTTCAATTTAAA
>ONBF01000044.1 GCA_900315995.1 uncultured Eubacteriales bacterium | reverse complement strand
ATAAGAAAGATAAAAATTTCTCAATTGATATATCAGATGAATTAAAAGATAGCAAAATAACAAGAATGATAAATGTGATTAAATTTTTATTATAATATTATCTGACAAATAGACGAATAATATTACAAATATTACATTTTAATCCGGCACCCGAAACGGACGGGTGCTTTTTGTTGATAATTATCGAAAAAAATATTTTATATATTTTGTATTAAATGATTGACAAGCATAGTAGTATACTATATAATTTGCGCATTGTTTAGAAAAAATAAACTTTTGATTTAGTATTACGAGCGGCGTAAAACTGAAAGTTTATTTATACGAAACTTATTCATAAAAGGCGGCTTTTTATGGAAATCGGTGTAAAAATCAAAGCGTTAAGGCTGAAAAACAATCTCACGCAAGAAGAACTTGCCGACAGATGCGAATTGACGAAAGGGTTCATAAGTCAACTCGAAAACGATCTTGCCAATCCGTCGATTGAAACGCTTAACGATATACTTGTAGTACTCGGAACGAATATGAGCGACTTTTTTACCAAAGAAGAGAGCGAGCCGCTTGTGTTTCATAGAGAGGACTGTTTTTCCAAAGACTACGGCGACAGTATGACGACGTGGCTTGTGCCTTCGGCGCAAAAGAACGCGATGGAGCCTATTTTGCTCGACTTGAACGAAAAGGGAGCGAAGGAAACGGATATGCCGCACGAAGGCGAGGAATTCGGTTATGTAATATGCGGAAAAGTTAAAGTTACGGTAGGCAATAGGTCGGTTATTGCCGATAAAGGCGAAACCTTTTATTACAAAGCCGACAAAAAGCATTCATTGGAAAACATTACGGACAAAAAGGCGACTGTGCTTTGGATATCCTGTCCGCCAAACTTTTAAGGAGAACGAACGATGAGTTTAGTTAAGAAATTTCAAGAAGACGGAAACGTTGACGCGCACGAAAACGAAGTAATAGGCGAGAGCGCGAACGTTTCTCTTAAAAGAAGTGAAAACATAATAGAAGTAAAAGGCGTTACCAAAGTTTACGACGGCGTTACCGTACTTGACAATTTAAGTCTCGGTATCAAGCGCGGTCAGTTTGTTACACTGCTCGGACCGAGCGGTTGCGGTAAAACGACGCTATTAAGATGTATTGCGGGATTCGAGACTCCGACCGAGGGCGAGATATACATATCGGGTGTGCCTATTACGGACGTTCCGCCCTTCAAGCGTCCCGTCAATACCGTATTTCAGAAGTATGCGCTGTTTCCGCACTTAAACGTTTTCAAAAACGTTGCGTTCGGTTTGAAACTCAAAAAAATTTCCGACCCGACGGCAAAGAAAGGCGTCAGAAAGTATACCAAAGCCGAGATAGAAGAGAAAGTAAACAACGCGTTGAAACTCGTAGGGCTTGAAGACTACGGACACCGCGACGTAAACTCGTTGTCGGGCGGTCAGCAGCAGAGAGTGGCTATTGCGCGCGCCATAGTTTGCGAACCGCAGGTTTTACTTCTCGACGAGCCTTTGGGCGCGCTCGACTTAAAGATGCGTAAAGAAATGCAAATCGAGCTTAAAAAGATGCACGAGCGTCTCGGTATAACTTTCATTTTCGTAACGCACGACCAAGAAGAAGCACTTACAATGTCGGATATAGTAGTCGTTATGAACGACGGCGCGATACAGCAGGTAGCGTGGCCGAAGAAGATTTACGACGAGCCGAGCAACGCGTTCGTTGCGGACTTTATCGGCGAGTCGAATATTTTCACGGGAGTTATGACGAAAGATTTTGTGATAACGATCCTTAACAAGTCCTTAAAGTGCGTCGATAAAGGTTTTGAAAAGAACGAAAAAGTTGACGTAGTCGTACGCCCCGAAGACATAATTATCACGGAAAGTCACGGCAACGGTCAGTTTGACGGCGAAGTTTTGTCCACCGTTTTCAAAGGTACTTATTACGAAATGGAAGTGCTTGCGTCCGACTATGAGTTTACCGTGCAATCTCAAAAAGAGTTCAAGCAAGGCTCGAAGGTATCTCTCGAAATCGAGCCTGACAACATACATATTATGAAAAAGAGATTGACTATCAACAAGTACATCGGCAAAGTCGTTGCCGAGAACGCAGTCGAGTTTTGCGGCGGCACGTTCGAGATACCGACGACCGACTATGAAGTCGGTGACGAAGTTATCGTATATGTACCGTTTACGGCGGTCGAGCTTACGGACGACGAAGAAGACGGCGTGATAGGCGCAAACGTTACGCAGAGCGTATACCGCGGAACGTATTTTCAGGTGCAGGTATTTACGGACAGTGACGACGACTTTTATATCGACACGTCGGACGAGTGGGATATGGACGACCGCGTAGGTATTAAAATAGACGCAAGTCAAGTCCGTTTGGAACGTTACAGTCCCGAAGAGGAGAAGAGTAATGAAGAAGAGCAAAAGTAAAGTTTTCAGACCGACGGCGTTTGCTTTTCCGTATATTGCGGTAACGGTCGTCTTTGTAATAGTTCCGCTTATTCTCGTACTCGTGTACGCGTTTAAGGGCGCGGACGGAAGTTTTACGTTCGATAACTTCGCAAAGGTATTTACGGACGCAGACACGCTGTCGCAACTTGCTAAGACTATCGGTATAGCCGCATTGTCTACCGTAATATGTTTGCTTATTGCGTATCCGGTCGCGTACATACTCGCGTCTTCCCCGTTTAACAAAATGGCGATACTTTCACTCTTATTCATAATTCCGATGTGGATAAACTTTATGTTGAGAATATTCGCACTGCAATCGATATTGAATTTATTCGGAATACAAAAAGGTTTTTGGGCGGCGATAATAGGTCTTGTGTACGACTTTTTCCCGTATATGCTGTTACCTATATACACGGTGCTTTTGAATATCGACAAGAGTTACGGCGAGGCGTCGCGCGACTTAGGCGCAAATTCCGTAACGACTTTCTTTAAGGTGACATTACCGTTATCGTTGCCGGGAGTAATAAGCGGAATAAGTATGATGTTTATGCCCGTGTTCAGCTCGTACGCGATAACTATGACGATGGGCGATATGTCGTCAAACGTATTCGGTGCAAAGATAGCGACGCTGTTCGATTTACACAATTACGGATACGGTTCTGCGCTTTCGTTCGTACTTTTGCTGCTTGTTGTAGCGGTAATGTTTATCGGGTCGTATTTTTCGGGGAGAACGGCTAAAACGCTTAAAAGGGGTAAGGTTTTATGAAAAAGAAGTCCGCTTCCGTTTGGCTTGTCGCAAGGTGGATCATTATCCTTGCCGTATTGATTGCGATATATCTGCCGCTCATTATGATAATTTTGTATTCGTTCAGCACGGCGCGGTCTGTCGGCGGAGATTTCGGCAGTTTTACGTTTGCGCTTTACGAAAACCTTTTCAAAAACGATAATTTACTTGCCGCGACCAAAAACACTTTGATTATCGGACTTGTATCCGCGTTTATTTCGACTATACTCGGCACGACTGCCGCTATCGGTATTCACTATATGCGCCGTAAGGTAAAAGGCGTAGTGGAGACGAGTTCGCAAATAACCGTCGTAAATGCGGAAATAGTTACCGCAATGGGATTTTTCCTTTTGATGCTCTTTTTAAGAGAAACGGTGGGATTGCCGGTTAATAAAGGTATGGTGTGGCTTATAATTGCGCATACGGTAATAACTACGCCGTATGTGATACTTACGGTATCCCCGAGACTCAAACAGCTTAATCCGAATCTTTTGGAAGCGAGTATGGACTTGGGCGCGGGACCGATGAGAAGTCTTTTAACGGTTATGCTTCCGCAACTTGCAGGAGCGATGGTATCGGGATTTGCGCTTGCGTTTACTTTGTCGCTTGACGATTTCGTCGTAACGTCTTTGAATACGAGCGCGAATATAGATACAATATCGACGTACGTATACGCAGGTTTGAGACATAACTTAAAGAACGATATAAGGGCGTTATCCACGATAATATTCGTTATAGTACTTGCGGTACTTATAGCGTTTAATATTATGAAAGATAAAAAAGCAAAACAGCAAAAATTAAAATAGGAGAAACAACAATGAAAAAATTAATATGTGTACTTTTGTGTTTGGCAATGTTGACGGGTCTTGTTACCGTCTTTGCGGGTTGTTCGGGTATAAGCCGTGAAGAACTTCTCAAAATTTATCTTCCCGGCGAATATATAGACGAATCAATCTTTGAGGATTTTGAAAAGTGGTATGAAGAACAGACGGGTAGTAAAGTTAAGGTTCAGGCTACAACTTTTGAAGCCGTTGAAAATATTCTAAGCAAAGTGGAAAAATCAAAGGAAGATTACGACCTTTTGTGTCCGAGCGACTATATGGTCGAATATCTTATCAAGAAAAACTTATTGCTGGAAGTGGACAAGTCGATAATAGACGTAGAGCAAGACGGACTGTTTAAGCCCGAATATCTCGAAACTGCCCGTCAATATGATCCCGATCTCAAATTTTCGGTGCCGTATATGTACGGAACGTTGGGACTTGTTTACGACATCACCATGACGGGTAAAAAATTAACGAGTTGGGAAAGTTTATTCGGTAACGAATTTGAAGGTAAGAGATCGATTAAAGATTCCATGCGCGACGCATATGCGGCGGCTTGTATTTACAATGCGCGTGTCGAGATTGCCGCTGCCGCGCTTAACGGCGTTGACGCCAAGAAAGCAAAAATTCAAGAGGTTTTTGAAGATACGCGTACCGATACCATTAATGACGCATACAACACGTTGAAAGCTATAAAGGAGGGTTCCGTATGGGACGTTGATAACGTTAAGTTTGACATGGCGTCTAACATAGGTGATGTGGCGGTAGCGCTTATGTGGTCGTGTGACGCAGGACACATTATGAAAACCTACGAAGACGAAGACGGTAACGAGCAAGCCGGTAACCGCAACCTTTGGTATGTAGTACCCGAAGAGGGGGGCAACGTGTATATCGACAACTTTGTTATCAGCGCGTATGCAAAGAACGTTAAGGCTGCTGATTATTTCTTAAAATTTCTTTGCACGAAAGATATAGCGATAAGAAACAGTGAATACGCAGGCTGTATAAGCCCCATTGTCGAAGCATACGACGAGCTTTATGCGTCATATGATGAAGACGAAGACGGAATGTTTGAAGGCGTGTCGGCGGATTGGAAAGCAATGTTTATGGACGCAATGTTCCCGAGTATCGAAACGCTTAACCGTTGCGGAGTAATGAAAGATTTCGGAGATGGTCAATCTGCGGTTGTTGATATGTGGAGTAACATCAGAGCGTAACGAAAATGAACAAAACAAAAAGTCTCTGCGTGACGCAGAGACTTTTTTATATAGCGAGTTATTGTCAGTTATTTGAAGAACGCGAGTTTGAATTTTTCGCATATCCGATAAGAACCAAAATTCTGTAAATGAGTTCGAGAGCGGATAGAATAATGTTGTTAATATATTCGATGTTGTAAAGCTTAAACAACGATTTTATATCGTCGAGTTCGTCTTGCGTAATCATACCGTTTTTTCTCATTATTTCGTATGCTTTATTCTGGGCTTTCTTTTCGGTTTTTAACGTCAGAACCGAAAGTATAAACGACGAGAGAAAGAACAATAAACCGAGTACGGTGAAAATAACCGTAAATATTCCGATTGTCTGTGTAATAATCACGTCCAAAAGAATACCTACGATAATAAGCGGAAAGAAAGCGTACGGACCGAATAATTGTATCGGAGTAAATATGATACGGGCTTTCATATCCTTATCGCCTTCTTTATCGAGTATTGCAAGGCAAGACTTTTGTGCACCCATTGCGAGAGAAGATATAGACGTTTTGTTTCTTGTTAAACGACGCAGACGTACTTTTCTGAAATAGTGACTGTAACTGTTGCCGAACAGAAGTGAACCCGTCGTTTTGACTCTTATATCTTGTAAACCGTTTTGATCGAGAATTCTTCTCGCCGCTTCTACGCCGGTGATACCCGCGGTATTTTGCTTGCGGTTAAACTTTACATATTTTATTGCAAGCCAAATACTTATAACAATGCTTATCAAAGCGACGACAACTATAATTCCTGCGACTATTACGATAGCCCATTCGAGCGGATCGGTAATCGTACCGTTTATAAATCGAGACCACATATCGTTCATAAAGTCAGCCATAAGAAATTCAGTCATAAACATATACTCCTTATCAAGTGATATTGTAACTATTATAATACTTTGTTTTTTATAGGTCAACAGCAAAACAAGAATCAGAGAAAATCAAAAAGCGCATAAACAATGCGCTTTTTCGATAACAATACTATACCGCTTCGAAATCGAGCGGATAATAATCAATCAACTGATGTTGACCGAGTTTAATTTTTCGCGTTACTTCTTTTCGTTGAGAGAAAGAACAGCTTCGGCTTTTTTGGATAAAGCGGCGGTTTTGGTAGTATTCTTTTTCACTACTGCTTTACGAGCCGTTTTCTTCACTTCTGCTTTCGTGGTTTCTTTTTTTTCGGCTTTTTTGGCGGTGGTTGTCTTTTTGCTCTTCTCAAAGAGGCGATTATAAGCCTTAGCGCAAGGATATTCTTCTTCGCCTTCACAAAGTTCGCAGTAATTGAGTTTACCGCAAAGGTCTTCGCCCACTTTCTCGCTTTCCGTCCACTTGTCAAAGTCGAGACGCATTTGCAAATCTTTCAACGTCATAAATGTACCCTCCATATTCCGTATATAAATATTGACAAAATTTTTATTTTTTATGATTTTTTCGTGAATACGTTGCAAAATAACGGACTTCGTTATTAAATATCGTGAAAAACGAGCGTTTAAGTCTTGATTTTAACGTTTATGCAAACAAAATTTTCATTGAAGTAACAATATAATTTTTATTTGCGTACGATAAAGTATAAAGGTCAAACAAATTCAAAAGGAGGTAAAAGTTATGAACGGATTCAATAATTCTTGTTTCGGCGGATGCGATTGTTTGATATGGATACTCATTTTACTTATGTGTTGCAATAACAACAATAACGGCTGTGGCAACAATAACGGCTGTAATTGTATTCTTCCGTTAATTATTATGCTCTGTTGCTGCGGATGCGGTAACGGTTGCAACGGCAACTGCTAACAACGTATTCGGGATACATAATTTCCCTTTCTATATATGTTTTCGATTGCGTTACGCGTGATTGACAACAACAAAGAGGACTTGTCGAAAACAAGTTCTTTTTGTTTATAAAAGCAAAAATTAAATAAAATTAAATAAATTTATGTAAATTGTTCGGTAGTTTTCAACTTACCGTTTTATAAAGTATAATTCAATCGCAAGCGTAATACTTTATAATATGAAATGGATTAAAGGATTATACGCGTTGACTGTCGGTTTCGTTGCGGTAACCGCCGTTGCCGTTGTTGTCAGCGTTCTCGTTAAGACCGACACCGCGTGGTTTACAAGCCTTAATCTTCCGGATATGCCGGGAGGATTGACGTTTGAACTTGTTTGGCTTGTAATATACATACTTTTCGCCGCATATATCGTTAAACTTACCGCAATGAACGCGCCCGTTACTCTTTATGTGTTGACGGGACTTCAATTTTCGGGGCATATACTTTTTTGCATAATGTTTTTCAGAGTGCATTACGAGTGGGTATCGTTATTAATAATTATGGCGTTGACTGTCGAAAGTTTCGTGCTGATTATTCTCAGTATGCATTGCGATGCGCGTTCCGTTTGGTTTTTATTGCCTTATGTTATTTGGCTTTCGTATTTATGTTCGCTTGCATACTTAACGGTTATTATGAATTGAGAATCGGAATTATTTGCTTAAATACTGTTTACTTTTTCCGAAAATATTGATATTATTGTATATTATAAGTATATAAGCGAGGCATATATGTTCGTTACCGATGATATTGAATACGTGGGAGTCAATGACAAAACGATTGATTTATTCGAAGGACAATACGTTGTTCCCAACGGTATGGCTTACAACTCATATGTTATACTTGACAGAAAGACAGCGGTTATGGATACGGTTGACGCACGGTTTGCGAGCGAGTGGCTTGGTAACGTGAGTAGAGTTTTGAGTGGCAAGTCGCCCGACTATTTAATCGTGCAACATATGGAACCCGATCATTCGGCAAACGTAGTAGAATTTATGAATACATATCCAAATGCAACCATTGTATCGTCGTTAAAGGCTTTCAATATGATGAAAAACTTTTTCGATACGGACTTTGCAGACAGGAGAATTGTTGTCGGCGAAGGGGATACGTTATCGCTCGGAGCGCACAATCTAACTTTTGTAACTGCGCCTATGGTACATTGGCCCGAAGTAATCGTTACATACGACAGTAAAGATAAAGTGCTGTTCTCAGCCGACGGCTTCGGTAAATTCGGCGCACTCGATACGGACGAAGACTGGGCGTGCGAAGCAAGACGCTACTATATCGGAATAGTCGGGAAATACGGCGCGCAGGTTCAAACGCTATTAAAGAAAGCCGCTGCGCTCGATATAAGTATCATATGTCCGTTACACGGTCCCGTACTTTCCGAAAATCTCGGATATTACATTAACCTTTATGATATTTGGTCGTCGTATTCGGTCGAGAGTGAAGGCATAATGATAGCTTATACGTCCGTTTACGGACACACCGCGAAAGCGGTTGAATTTCTTGCGGACAAGCTGAGAGCAGACGGCTGTCCCAAAGTGGTAGTCACCGACCTTGCGCGCGACGATATGGCGGAGGCTGTCGAAGACGCGTTCAGATACGGGAAACTCGTTTTGGCGACGACTACTTACAACGCGGAGATATTTCCGTTTATGCGTGAATTTATCAATAATTTAACGGAGCGCAATTATCAGAACAGGACGGTTGCGTTTATCGAGAACGGAAGCTGGGCGCCTATGGCGGCAAAAGTTATGAAAGAGATGTTCGCAAACTCGAAGAATTTAACGTTTGCCGAAAACGTCGTTCATATAAAGTCTGCGTTAAACGACGAATCGAAAGAGCAGATAATAAAATTAGCCGAGGAACTGCGCGGCTCAAAAAGCAAGTGATTAATCGGTACGGCGTCTGTCGTAACGAATATCAATAAACGTAAAGGAGAAAAGATTATGAAATATGTATGTAGCGTATGCGGTTACGAGTATGATGAAGAATCGGGCGACGCGGACAACGGAATTGCCGCCGGCACGAAGTTTGAAGATTTACCCGACGACTTTACTTGTCCGTTATGCGGAGTAGGTAAAGATGTGTTCAGCGAGGGCTGAAACGGATAACTGCCGATACGAAGGATCGGACTTCAATTAATTATATTTTCGATGGGTATCCTTTTTGGGAACTCAAACGGAGGAACAATGACAAGATCGAAACAAATAACACGGCTTGCAATGATTGCCGCGCTCGTATTCTCGGGGATACTGATTGATTCGATAATAACGTACGGCTTGACGTTGCCGATAAAGATTGCCGTGGCAACGACCGTAGTCGTTATAACAATATCGATACTTTGCACCTTAAAAGAAGCATTGTTTGCGGGACTTGTATTCGGCATACTCAGTGTAATACGCGCGCTTATTATGCCGTCGCTCGTTCAGGCTGCGACGATTAACAACTTTTGGTTATCGTTTGCAAATCCTTTTGTGGCGATTGTTCCGCGCGTTCTTATAGGGCTTAACGCGTGGCTTGCGTTCAGAACGTTCAAAAGTATGTTCGGCGATAAAGAAAACAAATTTATAAGTAAAACTTTACCGTGTTCGCTTACTGCGTTTACAGGCGTTGCGACCAATACTTGTTTTGTTGCGCTCATAATGTTTTTCTTTAAGTCGATAAGCGAGCCGAATTTCGCGCTTTGGGACTTTATACGCATATATTTTGCGGGCAATTTTCTTGCGGAACTTACAGTCGCAATGATACTCGTACCGTTCCTTGCAAACGGTTTATCGAGAGTAAGTTACTTTAAGAGAGAAAGCGACGCGATCGGAGAGATGAGTACGAAAATGAAAGCCGTTATGCTTACGTCTTTGGCATTCATATTCTGCTTAATCGTTCTTTCGACCGTAATCGTAATAACGGGATAAGACAAATGATACTTGTAATGGACGTCGGTAACACCAACATTAAGATAGGTTTATACGGCAACGACAATAAACTTAAAAATACGTGGCGAATAGCTACCAATTTTCAAAAAACGGCTGACGAATACGGTATGACGCTTATTAACCTGTTTACGACCGTCGGGGTTAAGTTTTCGGATATAGACGGGATAATAATTTCGTCCGTTGCGCCGACGCTTAATTATACGCTTGAACATACTTGTCGATATTATATGAAGCAACCGATATTCGTGGGTCCGGGCATCAAGACGGGTATAAATATCAAGTACACAAACCCTGCGGAAGTCGGAGCGGACAGAATAGTAAGCGCGGTAGCCGCGTACAAACTGTACGGCGGTCCGGTAATAGTTATCGACTTCGGAACGGCTACGACTTTCGGAGTAGTCAGTGCGCAAGGCGAGTTTTTGGGCGGAGCGATTGCGCCCGGAATAAAGAGCAGTATGGAAGCGATGGTCAACACTGCGGCAAAACTGCCGCGTATCGAACTCGTTAAACCGCAGTCGGTTATCAACAGAACGACCGTCAGTAATATGCAATCGGGCGTTGTTTACGGCTTTATCGGTATGGTGGACAATATGATTGCAAGGATAAGAAAAGAAATAAATGCCCCCGATTGTAATGTTATAGCAACGGGCGGTATGAGCGTTTTGGTCAGCTCGGAAGTAAAAGCGATTAAGACGATTGACAGAGCGCTTACAATTAAGGGACTGAAAATTTTATATGATATGAACGTTTCGGAAACAAAGGAGATTTGATTATGAAGAAAGTAGGACTTGCACTTTTAGGTTTGGGAACGGTTGGCGGCGGTACATACCGCATAATTAAGAACAACCACGATATGATAGCCAAGAGCGAAGGCGTCGACCTTCAAGTTTTGTGCGTACTCGAAAAGAACGAAGCTCGTGCAAAAGAGTTGGGCGTCGACTTATCTATCGTCGGTACTGATATCGATAAGGTTATCAATAATCCCGAAATATCGATAGTAGCCGAGTTTTTCGGCGGTATTGAGCCTGCGAGGACTTTCCTTATTAAGTCGTTGCTCGCGGGCAAAAGTGTTGTGACAGCCAACAAAGAACTTATTGCAAAGCACTGGCACGAACTCGAAGAAGCCGCAAAGAAAGGTAAAGCGGGGCTTTACTTCGAAGCAAGTTGCGTAGGCGGCGTTCCTATAATAAGGACTTTGACGGAAAGTATGCAGGCAAACAATATTCTGTCGATAAAGGGTATTATCAACGGCACGACGAATTATATCTTAACAAAGATGGCGGAGAGCGGACAGTCGTATGAAAGCGCATTGAAAGAGGCGCAGGATTTGGGATATGCGGAAGCCGATCCGTCCGCTGACGTGGACGGCTACGACGCAAGTTACAAAATAAGCATATTGTCGTCTCTTGCGTTCAGAACCAAAGTGCCGCTTGAAAAGGTGTATAGAGAAGGTATATCGAAAGTTACCGCGGAAGACATTGCATACGGTAAAGAATTCGGTTTGACGCTTAAACTTCTCGGTATTGCCAAGATGACTGACGGTAAAATTGACGTAAGAGTGCATCCCGTGTTTATTCCCGATTTACATCCGCTTGCCTCGGTTCGCGGCTCGTTTAACGCGGTACATTTGGTGGGCGACGCAGTCGGAGATATTATGCTTTACGGCAGAGGGGCGGGAGATCTTCCGACGGGCAGCGCGATAGTGAGCGATATAGTTTTTGCGGCTACTAAAAAGAAACATAAGTATTCGCCGTTCGTAAACTCGGGCAAGCATTTGACGGATCAAGGTTTTATCAAGGACTTCAAGAGCGAATATTATATAAGGATGACTGTAAACGACAAGTCTGGTATGCTTGCTAAGATTACGAGTGCGTTCGGCAAACAAAACATAAGTATTACTACCGTTACGCAAAAAGCGGGTACGGATATCGTTCCGCTCGTATTCATAACGCACGAAACTTACGAAAGTTCAATCAAAAAAGCTCTTGCGGGAATCGTCAAGTCCGACGGCGTCGTAAGTATCGACAACGTAATAAGGGTAGAAAGAGACTGATAAAAAACCGTATATCAGGTTTGTCGGGTGAGATATGGAATTATTCAAACTTAATTCAAAATTCAAGCCTTGCGGCGATCAACCGCAGGCTATCGATAAACTTGTTGAAGGAATAAAAGACGGATTGAGAACGCAGGTTTTGTTGGGCGTTACGGGCAGCGGTAAGACTTTTACCATGGCTAACGTTATAGAGCGCGTGCAAAAACCTGCGCTTATTATTGCGCACAACAAGACGCTTGCGGCGCAACTTTGTAACGAATTTCGAGAATTTTTCCCCGATAACCGAGTGGAGTTTTTCGTCAGTTATTACGACTACTATCAGCCCGAAGCTTATGTTCCGCGTACGGACACTTATATAGAAAAGGAACTTGAAGTCAACGACGAAATAGACAGATTGAGAAATTCGGCTACGAGTTCCTTATGCGAGCGCAACGACGTAATAGTAGTGGCGTCCGTATCATGTATATACGGTTTGGGCGCGCCCGAAGAGTACTTCTCTATGTCGGTATCTATACGCGAAGGCGATGAGCTTGGACGAGAAACGCTTATCGAAAAACTTATTGCGATACAGTATACGCGTAGCGATATTGACTTTGTGCGTTCGACTTTCAGAGTGCGTGGCGACACGGTGGAAATATTCCCCGCCAATTTCAGCGAAGTATCGGTAAAGGTTGAATTTTTCGGCGATACGGTGGACAGAATAACCGAGTGTTCACTCGTAACGGGCAAGACGATACGCACGCTTTCGCACACGGTGATATTCCCCGCGACGCACTATGTAATAGGCGAGTCGAGACGTGAGAACGCTTTTCTCGAAATAGGTAAAGATTTAATCGAACGCGAGCGATATTTTAAGGATAACGACAAACTTATCGAAGCGCAAAGAATAAAGGAACGCGTCGGATACGACCTTGAAATGATGCGCGAGATAGGTTACTGTTCGGGTATCGAAAACTATTCGCGCTATTTCGACGGCAGAAAGTCGGGAGAACCGCCGTACACGTTGCTTGACTTTTTCAGGGGCGACTTTATAACGTTTATCGACGAAAGCCATATGACGATACCGCAGATACGCGGTATGTACAACGGCGACAGAGCGCGTAAAGACAACCTTGTCGGTTACGGTTTCAGATTGCCGGCAGCCTATGACAACAGACCGCTTAAATTCGACGAGTTCAACAGCCGTATAAGACAGCTTATCTGTGTTTCGGCTACGCCTGCCGAGTATGAGTTAAAAGAAGCGAACGGCGAAGTAGCGGAACAGCTTATTCGTCCGACGGGACTGCTCGATCCCGAAGTGATTGTCAAGAAGACGGAAGGACAAATTGACGATCTTATGAGCGAGATAGAAGAAATCGTCAAGAAAAAAGGGCGCGTTCTCGTCACGACGCTTACGAAGAAAATGGCGGAAGCATTGACGACGTATCTTACCGAATGCACTCGGACGTTGATACGCTCGACCGTATCGAGATAATCAGCGGACTCAGAAAAGGCGAGTTCGATGTACTTGTCGGCATTAATCTTTTAAGAGAAGGACTTGATTTACCGGAAGTTATGCTCGTTGCGATACTCGATGCGGACAAAGAAGGCTTTTTACGAAGCGAAACTTCACTTATTCAAACGATAGGACGCGCCGCGCGTAACTCGGAAGGCAGAGTTATTATGTACGCCGACACGATTACCGGCAGTATGCGACGCGCAATAGACGAGACGGCAAGGCGTCGCAAAATTCAGGACGAATACAACAAGGCAAACGGCATTATTCCCAAGACGATAATCAAAGACGTTGTCAATACGATTTCTATAAGCAAGAAAACGGATAACTCGGACGACGTTAAATACGAAAATATACTCGACAGAATCGAGAAACTCAAAGGCGCGATGAAAGTTGCGTCCGCGTCTCTCGACTTTGAACGTGCAATAATAATAAGAGAAGAGATAGCAAAATTAAGGAGAAAACTTTCCGACTGATATGGAAGATAAAATCGTAATTAAAGGCGCGAGAGTGCATAATCTCAAAAATATCGATGTTACTATTCCGAGAAACAAACTCGTGGTATTCACGGGCGTTTCGGGTTCGGGGAAGTCGTCGCTTGCTTTCGACACTTTGTTTGCCGAAGGGCAGAGACGGTATGTCGAAAGTTTATCGTCTTACGCAAGACAGTTTTTGGGACAGATGGACAAGCCCGACATCGATTCGATAGACGGATTATCACCCGCAATATCGATTGATCAGAAGACGACTTCAAAGAACCCGAGATCAACAGTCGGTACGGTTACCGAGATATACGATTATTTAAGGTTGTTATATGCGCGTATAGGTATTCCGCACTGTTATAAGTGCGGTAAAGAGATAGTCAGTCAAACAATCGACGCAATATGCGATAAAATAATTTCAAAAGGCGACGGTGCGAAAGTTATTATACTTGCACCTGTTGTGAGAGGCAGAAAAGGCGAATACGTGAAACTTCTCGACAGTTTTAAGCGCAGCGGTTACGCAAGGGTGAAAATAGACGGTATAACTTATACGCTCGACGAAGAAATCAAACTCGATAAAAACTTAAAGCACGATATAAGCGTAGTGGTTGACAGGCTCGTTATTAAAAACGGAATCGAAACGCGACTTACGGACAGTTTGGAGACTGCTCTTAAAATGGGTGACGGTTTGGTTGTAGCGGATACGGACGGACGTGAAGAAACGTTTTCGACTAAATTCGCTTGTACCGATTGCGGAATAAGCATCGAAGAAGTTACTCCGAGACTGTTCAGTTTCAACAGCCCTTACGGCGCGTGTCCCGAGTGTAACGGTTTAGGATTTAAGAACGTTATCGACGTTAACCGCGTAGTCGATTGGGACAAGTCGCTTGCGGGCGGTGCGCTTAACTTGAACGGCTGGAATTTCGATACGGCGAAGCACGCTAACAGCATTTATGCGGCTCTTGCGAAGCGTCATAATTTCAGTATGCATACGCCACTCAAAGATTTACCCAAAGAGACCGTTGATTTGATTTTATACGGCAACAATGAAGTATATGAACTCGAATACAAAAGCGCGAATATGCACACTTTTTACAACACGCGTTTCGAAGGAGTTATACCTAACCTTTATCGTAGGTACAAAGAAACAACGTCCGACTATGTTAAAGCGGATATCGAAAGATATATGATAGAAGAAGAGTGTGAAGTATGTAAAGGCAGGCGGCTTAAAACGGAAGCGCTCGCGTTTACAATCGGCGGTAAAAACATTATGGAATTTTGCAATATGCCGATAGATAAAACACTTGAATTTATCGACGGCTTAAAGTTTACGGACAAGGAACGAACGATAGCGCATCAGATACTTATCGAGATACGCGCGCGTCTTAATTTTCTTGCAAACGTTGGACTTAAATATTTGACGTTATCCCGTGCTTCCGCAACTTTATCGGGCGGCGAAAGTCAGCGTATACGTCTTGCAACGCAGATTGGCAGCGGACTGGTCGGAGTACTGTATATATTGGACGAGCCGAGTATAGGCTTACATCAACGCGATAACGGGAAACTTCTGTCCGCATTAAAACGTTTACGTGATTTGGGCAATACGCTTGTGGTAGTCGAACACGACGAAGAGACAATGATGAGTGCGGATTGCATTATAGATATAGGCGTAGGCGCGGGAGAAAACGGCGGTAAACTCGTTGCATCGGGTACGCCGCAGGAGATTATGAATTGCAAAGAGTCGGTGACGGGACAATATCTTTCGGGCAGAAAACGTATTGAAGTCCCGAGAACGCGACGCGTTCCGAGTAAAAATTATCTTGAAGTTTCGGGCGCCGCGCAGAATAACTTGAAAAATATTGACGTCAAAATTCCTATCGGTTTAATAACGGCTGTAACGGGTGTTTCGGGTTCGGGTAAAAGCAGTCTTGTCAACGGTATATTGTATCCTGCGCTTGCAAGCGAACTCAATAATGCGGAGAAATTGAGACAGGGTAAATACGATAAAATCAACGGTATGGAGTTTTTCGATAAAGTTATCAATATCGACCAAAGTCCGATAGGCAGAACGCCGAGAAGCAACCCCGCGACGTACACGGGAGTATTCACCGCAATACGCGACTTGTTCGCTATGACGCCCGACGCAAAGGCGCGCGGATACAATTCGGGACGTTTCAGTTTTAACGTTAAGGGCGGACGTTGCGAAAACTGTTCGGGCGACGGAATTTTGAAGATAGAAATGCATTTTCTGCCCGACGTATACGTTCCGTGCGATGTGTGTCACGGCAAGCGTTACAACAGAGAGACGCTCGAAGTCAAGTACAAGGGCAAGAGCATATACGACGTGCTTGAAATGACAATAAGCGAAGCGTGTGAATTTTTTGAAAATATTCCGAGTATATACGGAAAGATAAAGACGCTTGATCAAGTAGGTTTGGGATATATGAAACTCGGTCAACCGGCAACGACTTTATCGGGCGGCGAAGCGCAGAGAGTTAAACTTGCAACGGAATTAAGTAAAAGAAGTACGGGCAAGACGTGTTATATTTTGGACGAGCCGACGACGGGTTTACATACTGCGGACGTTGATAAACTTATATATATTTTGCAATCTCTTGCCGAGAGCGGAAATACGGTAATCGTAATAGAACATAACTTAGACGTAATAAAGACCGCCGACTATGTAATAGACTTGGGACCCGAGGGCGGAGACGAAGGCGGTACGGTTGTTGCGACGGGTACGCCCGAAGAGATTGCGGAAGTTAAAGAAAGCGCGACGGGACAGTACTTAAAGAAAGTTTTGATTAAATAAAACAAAGGCGTGAAAACTCACGCCCTTATTTTATAACCGAAATCAGTTAGTGCTTGTGCCGTATTTGACCATCTTAGGCGAATCTTTAATAAGATGCACGATAAGCCAAAGTCCTGCAACGCCTACGACAATATAGACGGCGGTTGAAGCCCATACCGGTAAGAGATAGGACACAAGGTTGAAGTTAAACGCTCCGACCAGGAACCAGTTAATACATCCGATTGCCGCAATTATCAAAGCAATAATTGTAATCATACGTTTCCTCCTTTCAGTTACTGTTATTGTGTGTAAAGTGAATTTTAATATACGTCTGAGAGCGGATATTTTGAAATCGCTTTACTTATTTGTTCGATAATGTTAAATTATTATTTAATAATAAAATTAAAGGTTGTATTATGGAAGAAAACAAAAAAACAACTGTAAATCAAAGTATGACCGACAGACAGACCGAATTTGATAAACGGAAATCGGAGCCTTCCGAAGATAATGCGTGGCAAAAAAATTGCTCTTGTAAAACGACGGTAAAGAAACTTTGCAACCGTTGGTTTATCGAAGCGTTTACAGGTATGGCGCAAGGCTTGTTTGTAACGCTTATTGCAGGTACTATCTTAAAACAGATTGGTATAATTATAGGTGATAACGTCGTCGGCAATATGCTTGTTCTTATCGGCAAGATTGCGCAGATACTTATGGGCGCAGGTATAGGCGCGGGCATAGCGCACAAGCTTAACGCAAAAACGCTCGTTATATTTACGGCGGCGGTTACGGGCTTTATCGGTGCGTGGGCGTTGCCTATTATGAGCGGTACTTTCACTGCCGCTTCATTTTCAAATATGTTTGATAAAGGTTTACCGGGTAATCCTATCGGCAGTTATATCGTAGCTTTGTTGACGATAGAAGTCGCACAGTTATACGCAGGCAAAACCAAACTCGACATAGTACTTGTTCCGCTCGGTATGCTTATATTGTCAATCGGCGGTATATATCTTGCGTGGCCGTTTATTAAGTTTATCGACCTTATAGCGCAATTATTGGTAATAATGATTGAAGCGGGCGAAGCGGTTAAAATAATAGTGGGTATATTAGTAGCGGTAATTATGGGGATACTTCTTACAATGCCCACATCGTCCGCAGCCATTTGGGTAAGCATAGCTACTTCCGATGTGGCTATTGCACACCCCGAAGTATTCTTGATAGCGGGCGGCGCGGCGACTGCGGGCTGCTGTGCGCATATGGTAGGTTTTGCCGTCGCAAGTTTTCGTGAAAACAGATGGGGCGGACTTGTTGCGCAGGGACTCGGCACGAGTATGCTCCAAATTCCGAATATTATGAAGAAACCGATCATAATGTTACCTATGGTTATAGCAAGCGCAATAGGCGGATTTTCGGCAACGTGTGTGTTCGGCTTAAAAGGCAAAGAAGTAGGCGGCGGAATGGGAACAGCGGGACTTGTGGGAGTTTTTGAAAGCGTTACCGCAACGAGCGGTACGGTATCAACATTTACGCTTATTACAGGCGTTGCGCTCGTATACTTTATACTGCCTGCTCTAATATCGTTTGCGTTTGCCGAACTTTTCAGAAAGAAGGGTATAATCAAATCGGGAGATTATGCATTGAAGTTTGACAAATAATTTAAGGATATAGGGTTTATTTATGAAAAATAATTTTTCCGTGGTCAAATTCGGATATGACATGCAGGAAGTTGACGATTTTATCGACGATCTTGTCAAGGGCGTTGAAAAACGTTTGACGGAGCAGTATAATCAAATAGATATACTTATCAAAAAAAATTCGATATTAATAGAAGAGATTAACAGACAGCGACGCATCACGCAGAACACGGAGTTACTTACGCCCGATAAGCGTACGCGCACAACGCGCAACGTAAACGACGGAAGCGTTTCGGACAAATCTGAATTTATCAACGTAAACGACCATCCGGATACGAGAAAAATAAATATTAACGTTAAAGCACTTGCGGATTCATATAGCGAAAAGCCGTTAAACGTCAAATCGAAATTGAAGCCGTCAAATAAAAATGAGTATGAAGAAGTTCCCGAGAAAGTTGATGGAAAGTTCGATGTGGACGAAGCCCTTAACCCGACCGATTCGCTTGAAGAATTATCCAGAAAATTAGGGCTTATATGAAATGAACGAAAAAACCGAAAAAATCAAAAGATTAATGTATGAACGAAGCGCTTTCAGACGCTATTCGTTTTATAAAGGTTTTCTTATAACAAACGGTGATTTATTGCCTATCGGCGACTATCCTTTTTACGAAAATCATTGGAGTGATTACAATATCGGCGCGTATACTTTGCGCGTCCATAACGAAATCAAACTGATGACATATGACGGTGAATCGGGCAGTTGGTTTATTATCGGTCACGCATACAATCCGTTTACCGTTGAGTACGAAGAGATTGATATACTGAAATCAATCGATAAGGCGATTGATAAACTCGACATACTTAACTCGCTTACTGGTGTGTTCGTGATGGGTCGCATTAGCGGTAGAGATATTGAGTTTTCGCTCGACGCGTCGGGTATGCTTTGGTCGTGTTATGCAACATTTGATGATAAAATTTATATAAGTTCGCATATGAATATGATAGGCGATTTATTCGACTTGCCTATGTCAAAGTACGTTAAAAAACTTATATCGTATAAGTATTATAAATATATGCTCGGTAATTATTTGCCCGGGTATATAACCGCATTTGACGGCGTAAAAAGACTGCCGCCGAATATGATGCTTCAATATAAAAATTCGAATATAAGCGTTACCCGTTACTATCCGCACCATGCGCTTGATATGGCGGAAACGGAAGAAGATTACAACGCAGTTATAAAGGATGCCGCCAAGATACTCAAAAATACTTTAAGACTTATATCGGACAAATTTAATAAACCTTATATTTCTTTAACGGGTGGTCGCGACAGTAACGTAACGTTTGCCGCGGCTAACGGTATTTATAACAAGTTCAAAGCTTTTAATTACGTTTCTATGGAACGCGAAAAAGCGGATATGGTGGCGGCGCAAAGAATAGCCTCGCATTTCAACGTTCCGCTTGATGTTTATAATGTCCCTGACGATAACGATAATGTCTTATATTTTAATGAATACAAAATGATTACAGAACACATTGACGGTAATATCGGAACTTTCAAAGACAGCGATATACGCAAGAAAATCGTTATGAAAGATTCGCCTGTCGAACTTGAAGTCAAGTCGTGGATCGGCGAAACAGTACGCGCATACGCATATAAATATTTCGGGCTTAAAAAAATGCCGAAAAAATTAAAACCGCGTCATTGGTCTTGTATGTATAAAATATTTTTGAGCAAACGTAAACTTTTGAAGGATACGGATAAACATTTTGCCGATTATATAAAGAAAACCGAACTTAAAGAAAATTTATTCAATTATGACGAAAGCGATTTTTTCGTATGGGAAATGATGCACGGATATAAATGCGGCTTGAATATCGGCGAAATGAAACTTTGTTTCGACATTACGATTCCGTATAACAACAGAAAACTTATCGACCTTTTGTTACGTGTTCCGCTTAATAAAAGAATCAACGATAAGTTAATGGTTGATTTGGTGCGTGAACTTAATCCCGAACTTGCGGACTTGAATATTTACGTTAAAAACTTAAACGAAACAGAAAAGAGAGCGAAACTGTTAAGACGATATTTCAAGATAAACTCAAAACTGCCTTATTGAAATCGATTGACGATAATATATTTTTTGTTAAAATATACTTCATTTAATTAAATATAAATTTAATTAAATTAATTTATTTTTCGACTTTATTTATCTTTTCACTTATTTTTTTTCAATAACATACAATTGGATATGGAAAAATTGTTGTCGAAACAAAGAATATACTTTATAGGAATACTCGGCTCGAGTATGAGCGGACTTGCCGAAATTGCGCGCAATATGGGCGCCGAAATCGCAGGGTCGGACGCGTGTTATTCGGACAAACTTTTATATCTTAAAAAACTCGGCATTAAAGTGACGATAGGGCGAGATTACGAAAGCGTCGTTAAATCCGACTTGGTCGTCTACACGTCGGCGATAAAGCAGTCGGATGAAGAACTTGTATTGGCGCGTAGTCGTGGGATTCCGTGTATCGAACGCGCGAAGTTTTTGGGAAAGATTGCGTCACTTTTCGATAATGTTATCGCAGTATCGGGTACACACGGCAAGACAACGGTGACGGCTATGCTTAAAGATATATTTACATACTGCGGTTTGAATCCCACCGTACATGCCGGCGGTGATTTTTTCGGTAGCGAAAGCGGTGTTGTTTCGGGGGATGAACGGTTATTTATAACCGAAGCTTGCGAGTATAGAGAAAGTTTTTGCGAATTGACTCCCGATACGGAGATTATTTTGAATATCGAAACCGACCATCCCGACTATTATAAAAGTATGAGCGAACTAAACGGTGCCTTTCAAAAATTTGCGAACAAACTGAAACATGACGGCGTGATTATAGTACCGCCGTCCGTAAATATCAAAAGCAAAAATAAAATAGTGATAGGTAAGGATGTGTATGCAAAGAACGTGCGTTTGGAAAACGGTCAAAACATATATGACATTATTGTAAACGATTCGTTATACGCGGAAAATTTCAAGTTAAAAATAGTCGGACAACATAACGTGTATAATTCGCTGTTTGCGGTAACCGTTGCCGATCTTTACGGTCTTAATAGGGAGAAAGTACTTAAAGCACTTTCCGATTTCAAAGGGGTCAAGCGCAGATTTTATGAAATTAAAGAAACCAACGGCGTTAAAATCATTTGCGATTATGCGCATCACCCGACGCAAATTAAGGCGACTTTAACGGCGGCGAAACAGATAGTTAAAGGTAAGATATTCGTTTATTTTCAACCGCATACATATTCGCGCACGGCAAAACTGATGGATGAGTTTTGTTCGGTGCTTTCCGAAGTCGATAATTTAATAATAATCAAAGAATTTCCGGCGCGCGAGACGGCGGATATGGGAAAGTCCGCTTACGACTTATACAAGCGACTTGCGGACAATGGAATAAAGTGCAGGTATTCGGAACTAAATCAAAACGCCGCCGACATCGTAAAATCCAAGATGTTCAAAGGCGACGCGGTACTCTTGCTCGGAGCGGGGGATATAGTTAAACTCGGTGAATACTTTTAGTATTCCACGATAATATGAGAGTTTTTTTCGTTGTTATCGTAAATTGTGTTAATCATATTGTCCACGTTTAAGAAATTAACGCGCTTTGTTATAAAAGGCGACGCGATTACCGCATTGTTTGCGAGAATATTGAGAGCGGAAACAAATTCACTTTTCGCTTCGCATATACCTATTATTTTAAGCTGAGACGAAAGAACTTCTCTAATATCTGCCGTTAAGAAATTGTCGTCGTAATCGTATCCTACTATTGCGATTTTACCGCCTTGCATTGCAAGACCGAATATATTGTGAGTAGGTTCGTTACTGTCGGTTGCGTATACAACGTGTTCGGCCATACGACCACCGGTTATTTCGACGACGCGACGTTTTACGTCTTCCGTTTTCAAACAAACGGTATAAAATATTCCGTAATGAGTGGTGATTTTCAGTATATCGTCGTTAAAGTCAATAAGTATCGGGATAGCTTGATAGTAGATTACAAGCTGCGCGATTATTATATTTAACGGAGTAGCGCCTACCAAAACGACATATTCGCCTTTATCTATATTCAATGATTCAACCGTTTTATTGGCGATAGCGATGTAGTCGCTGAACAAAGCGTCTTCTTCGTTGATATGTTCGGGGAGAAGATATACGTCACGTTCGGGGAGTATTGCAAAGTCCGAAAGAAATCCGTCTTTATCTATTCCGTATGTAACTATGTTTTCGCATTGACTGTATTTGTGCTGTTTACATTGCTCGCATTGATTGCAACTTGCGTAAGCACTCAAAAGTACTTTTTCACCGACGCGCAATCTGCTCGCTTCGTCCGCTTCGCTTACAAGTCCCACGGCGCAACGGCAAGGGACGATCGGGAATTTATTCAGTTTTCCCGAAAATACGCTTATGTCCATCGGAGTGATTGCCGTTCTGTAAAGTTTGACTTTGACGTAACCTTTTGGACGAACTCGTTGAGATTCTTCAAGTTTTATTGTATGCGGTGCCGTAATTTTCCAAGATTTCATAATTTCACCTACGATACCCGTAGTATATCATATGGTAAAAAAAAAGTAAAATATTGTATGCTTGTCTTTTTTTGGGAAAATATTATAATTTCTATTTGAAATATTCT
>ONBF01000069.1 GCA_900315995.1 uncultured Eubacteriales bacterium | reverse complement strand
AGAGATAATGAATATACAGGTTGCGAATTAAAAATTAATATTTTTAGAGATTTAATATCTTAAAGGTATCTCTGATTTTTCTATCTTTACATTTTTATATCCATAGTATTTAAGTAAATATTCAACTGACATATAATTTGGCGTAAGTGGAGACGCCTTTATTTCTTTTAGACTATTATCAAATGCTAAACTTAAATAAGGAACTATTTCATTGTTTTGAGTTCTTATTTTCAATATCTTCTTATTAATTTGTTTATTAAAATCATCTTCTGATATACTAATTACTAACTTTACTTCTTTTTCCGATTTAAAAGAAGGATGTTTAAAAATGAATTTTAATCTTATTAATAACTCTACCAAATCCGCTATTACAAACATCCCATATATATTTGCTTCTTTCCATTTTCCATATGTTAGCAATATACATTCTTTTAAAAAATTGTTTTGCTTATTTTTGTCATATAAAACCTTTATGCTTTCTACATTATAATATTTAATTTTTTTTTGTTTTAAACTTTCCTTAATTGAATTGACTATATTTGACTTGTTATAGGAAGTGAATCATCATCCAATGATAAACTACAAATAAAATATTTCATTCTCTCTGCAGTTTTAGAAAAATTTTTTGCATGAAAAAAAGTTTCATTCTCCAAATGAATACTGTCTAATACTTCCTCTTTGAACCGTGAAAACTCTGACTCACCATTATTAAAATTTTTAAAATAATCATAAAACAGTTCAATATAGTAACTCCCTTCTGATTTATCGTTTAAACAAGTAGAATCCGAAAACCATAATTCGTTCTCTTTCAAAATGTTTTCTAATGATTTACTTGAAGTATAATGAAAAAGTTTAGTATTTTTACCAGTTTTAAAATTATATAATTTTTCTGCTAATTCATTTAATGAATAATCGAATCTTTGTCCTAATTGATCCAAATAATGAGAATCTGCTAGTATGCCCATTCTTTCTTATCCTCTATAAATCAAATATTAAGCGTTAACAAAAATAACCCCAAGCGATACCGATGACAACTTATGTTGCAAAATTATATCCGAAATAGCTTTCGATTCAACGTCGTTATCAAATTCCTATTTAAAGCTTCGTAAACTATCATAATTTCCCCTTTTGTTTTCTTCCTATCCTATCACTCTATACTTGCCATCTTGCTGTCACAATTAAAAAATTTATTCCCTATCCGTATAGTTTTTCTCGAGCCATGCTTTGTTGCTTGCTACGCACTCGTCAAGCCACGGTGTGTTGCGCTTGTACCAGTCGATAGTCAAGACGATGACAGTATACCGAAAGCGCATAAAAACTGCGTAATTTGAGCTTGCAAAACAAGAAAAGCATATTATATTAATTATATTTATATATATAGTTTTTGTCAATTCCGTTAAAAAGGCTTTTCATTTACAGTAAAAATTGAAAACACTGAAAAAGGACGTAATCAAACGTCCTTTTTTAATGGTGAACATTATTGATATTAAGCATTAATATGCTTTTGCGAAATAAACGACTTTGGTTACTTTCTTACCGCAACCCGTTACGCATTTATCGTCAAACGGCGTTTGGTCGAACGGCATACAACGGCTCGTCGCCGAATACTTTTCCTTAATCTTCATTTCGCACTCGACATCTTCACACCACATAGCTTTTGCAAAACAGTTGTTGTTGACCGCGTCGCCGAGTTCTTTTAAGTTATGTACTTCGACAATATGCGAATCACGGAAAGCAAGAGCCTTGTTGTACATATTGGTTTGAATATCTTTTAACAATAATTGAACCGCACTTACTATTCCGCTTAAATCCGCAGAAACCTTTTCGAGCGTATCGCGGCGGGACAACATACAAATACCGTTTTCAATATCGCGCGGTCCTATTTCGAGCCTTATCGGAACGCCTTTCATCTCGTATTCGTTGAATTTCCAACCCGCAGACTGTTCGGACGTATCGAGTTTAACTCTCACTCCTGCGTCTTTCAACGCGTTATACACTTGTTCCGCCTTTTCGATAACGCCGCCCTTATGCGCCGCTATCGGAATAATGACGACTTGCGTCGGCGCAACCATAGGCGGTAACGCAAGTCCTCTTTGGTCGCCGTGCGCCATAATAAGCGCGCCCATAAGTCTTGTGGACGTACCCCAACTCGTTTGATAGGGATGTTTAAGCGTGCCGTCCTTATCGAGAAATTTAATATCGTATGCTTTTGAAAAGTTTTGACCGAAGAAGTGCGACGTACCCGACTGCAAGCTCTTGCCGTCGAGCATCATAGCTTCCATAGTATACGTTGCTATCGCTCCCGCAAACTTTTCTTTCTCCGTCTTGCGCCCCGTCAAAACGGGAATTGCCAAAACGTTTTTCATAAACTCTTCGTATACGCCGAGCATTTTTAGCGTTTCTTCTTCCGCTTCCTCTCTCGTTGCGTGCAACGTATGTCCTTCCTGCCATAAAAACTCACTCGTTCTCAAAAAAGGTCTCGTGGTCTTCTCCCAGCGGACGACGTTTGCCCACTGATTGATAAGTAAGGGTAAATCACGGTAACTCTGAACCCATTTCGAATACATATCGCATATAATAGTCTCACTCGTGGGTCTTACGACAAGCGGTTCGGGCAATTCTTCTTTGCCTACGTGTGTAACGAGTGCGACTTCGGGCGCAAATCCCTCGACGTGTTCGGTCTCCTTTACGAGAAGACTGTACGGGATAAAAAGCGGAAAATACGCGTTGACGTGTCCCGTCGCCTTAAATCTTTTATCGAGTTCGTCGCGTATAAGCTCCCATACCGCATAGCCGTACGGACGTATAACCATAGTGCCTTTAACGGGACCGTAATCGACGAGTTGCGTCTTCAAAACCACGTCCGTATACCACTGCGGAAAGTCTGTATTGATATCCGCTATTTCTTTAACAAATTGTGCGTCTGTCTTCGCCATAACGTTATATTTCCTTTATTCCGGATCCGTCCTGGTCGGAGGAAGTCGTCCTTACATGTATGTCCTATATGGCTGTTCTCTCTGCTGCTCTGGCGATCCGCCGCAAAGCGCATATCCGTATGACGGCGTTCGACCGCTACCTTCCTGCAAATCTGCTCAAGGTTCTTGATCTCGTTGCTGACATCGCCGTTCTCGTTCTTGGCGGAGTCATGCTGGTCATCGGCTGGAAGTATGCATCGACGATCGGCGGAAGAGGAACCTATGTCTCCATGCCGAATGTCTCCCGTTTCTGGATGTATGCTCCGATCCCGGTAGCAGG
>ONBF01000035.1 GCA_900315995.1 uncultured Eubacteriales bacterium | reverse complement strand
ATATACAAATTTTAATAAGTGAGTATCTTATAGCGGGCGACCTAAGACAGAAAATACAGAAAATGTACTCAAAAACGATAACCAAACCGTAACCAAAATAAAACCAAATGGCAACCGAGTATAGTATAGGTGTGGAACAAATGGTGGAACAAATGGTGGAAAAAATTCCACCAGAGATAGATAATAAGATATTAGATATAGATAAAGAAAAAGAAAGTAAAGAAAAAGAAAATGTCGCTAACGCTCCCGCTCCACTTAAACGCTTTATAAAGCCTTCTATTGAAGAGATAAAAGCATACTGTAACGAGCGCAATAATAAAGTCAACGGTCAAACGTTTTACGACTTTTACGAGTCAAGTCGATATATAATCGAAGAAGAGGCATTATCGTATGATTGCGAAACAAATTTATCAAAAACCCGAAATAGTATCAGTAGCCCTTAAAGTCAACGGTTTCTTTGCCGCTACGCAAGATTATGACTCGGACGAAGTCGCAAATGCTTTGAATGCGGCGGGTATTCTTTCTGATAACGACGTACAAAAATTCGGCAATAATCACGAAATAATCGAAATATATTCATAAGTCTTTCATTTTTCTATAAACGAAAGATTTTTTTCTGTTTTATTTGACAAATCGATTACAATAATGTAAAATTTTGCTGTGAATAGCACATATTAAGATATGTGATGAAAACTATTCATATAATTTTATGATTTAAGGAGAATTATTGATGAAAAAGAAGATTATTGCATTAGTAATGGCACTTTGTATCTGCATTGGCATACTCGCAAGTTGCGGCAATGATGTAAACGATGCGAAAGCCGAAATTATGAACGATTTCAATTTGTTCGGTATCAGTGGAGATAAACAAACGAATCTTGCTTACACAACTGCTACAAAACTCAATCTCGGCGACGGAATAGTACTTAAAAACAACTACTTTGTACAAGACGACGCTTTTTACAAATTCCCGATTAAGATAGTAAAAAACAGTGAAAATAAGTACGGCGTATATTCTTTCAAATCAGAGAACATCGTTGTTCCGGTCGAGTACGACGATATAACTATTACAAACGGATTGGTAATTGCTAAAAAAACGACTGTCGAAAGCAACGAAAAAACAGTCAACACTTATACTATTTTCGACAGAAATTTCACTTCCGTTAAAACTTCCGTTGATAAAGCGATTAATTTAAGCGTTCAATTTATCGGCAACAATGAATACGCTTTCGTGACAATTGAAAACGCAACGTCTGTTTATACTATCGGCACAGACGGCAGTCTCACGCTTAAAGAAGAAATGAACATTATACCCAAAACAAACGATACAATAGGCGCGACAGGCTTAAATAAAATGAACTTACTGTACGTTTTCGGTCAAGAATTAGACGGTTATTATATGGTATCGTTATCCGCTCAAAGCGAGTCTTATCAAATATTTAACGGTGATAAATCGATCGGAACAATCGAATTTCCGAGCAACATAAAACTCGGTCTCGTTACTTTTAATAACACAGTGATTTATCAAACCGAAAATATCGTCGACGCAAACGCAAAGTATACCTATTCGGACGGTGAAAACAGATATTTGGTTCGTACATTTGCGGTCGATATTAAAAACGCAAAGACAAAAGAAATTAAGACGGACGCTGTATTTACATCTTTGAAAAACAACGCCGTTTACTCGAAAGACGGTTCTGAAATAATCGCACGAGTTATCAACGCGCGCAAGATTGAAAACTATATACTTCAAGACGAAAAAACTTATCTTTTGGGTAGCGACGCAACTCTCAGCGATCCTATCACCGCGGTTGATTTCGACAGAGATATGATAAAACTCAATGACAACAGATATCTCGTCTACAAACCCGGATTCAACGGAGCTGCAAACCAAATGCAAATAGTCGATAAAGAACTCAACGTCATCTCCAATCTTTCGGGCTTGAATATTTTGGTAAATCAAGTATACGGCGGATATTTGACCGCACAACTTTCCGACGGCACAAAACTTTTAATCGACGCGGACGGCAAAGTGATTATCGGTCAAGATAAAGGTTACAACTATATCGGAATTGTAGTCAACGGAAAAGCGTTTACAATTAACTCAAATAACGACTGCGGTATAGTCGATATCTCAACCGGCAATCTTACTTCTATTTCCTACGATAAAGCCAATCAATCTGTCGGTATGATTAATAAATATGGTAACTTCACCCCTATTAACGAAATTACTTCCGATAAAATCGGCATATTTTCGTTCAGTTATGTAATAAAAAACGCTGACGGAAAGATGGATTTTTTCAGCATTGCCAACGGACAAAAAGCCTTTGATTTTGAAGCGGACGATCAGTTGTTTTACGCTCAATCGTATACAAATGACTTTATGATTGTAACCACCCGCGATGGTATTGTCTACAAATTCACTGCAAGTACTGCCGCATAAGTAAAATAAATCCAAATAAAAAGAAGCGTTGTTTTTCGGTTGTTTCCCAATTAGCAACGCTTTTTTTATTGCCAAAAATTTTATGTTAATGTATCATTGAGTTATGCAAAAATTACTTAGTAAATTCCGTCGCGCCGTCAACGACTACAAAATGATTAACGACGGCGATAATATCTCAATCGGGCTGTCGGGCGGTAAAGACAGTATACTCTTACTTGCTTTACTTGCAAAATACAGGACGTTTTCCCCCGAAAAATTCAATATACACGCAATAACGGTCGATATGGGAATAAAAGGTATGGACTTTACTCCAATTAAAGAATACTGCGACTCTATCGGCGTCGATTATGTTATCGAAAAGACGGATATATACGAAATAGTCTTTAATGCGCGTAATGAATCAAACCCTTGCTCGCTTTGCGCCAAAATGCGCAGGGGCGCGCTCAATAACGTCGCTAAATCTTTCGGCTCAAATAAACTTGCACTCGGACACAACGCGGACGATATATTGGACACTTTCTTGATGTCGTTATTCTATGAAGGACGGCTATCCACCTTTATGCCCGTAAGTTATATGTCGCGTATGGATATTACGCTTATACGTCCCTTATTGTATCTTGAAGAAACCGAAATAAAAGGCGCAGTCGAACGGCTTAATCTTCCTATCGTAAAAAGCCTTTGTCCCGAAGATAAACATACGGAACGTGAACATATCAAAGATATGGTAAAAATGATTAATAAAGAAATACCGATTGCAAAAGACAGGATGCTGAGTGCAATACTCTCCCCCGACAGATACAACTTGATTGATAAATGTATGACTTATAAGAAAAAGGCGGACGAATAAACGTTGCCTTTTCAATTAATTCCGTTGATGCGCATAAATCTCAATCAAACGACCATATGAAATTTACGGCGGTAAAGCATTTTTTTCAAAGCATTTGATGTCTATATTCCGCGTTTTATAGTATACTTCCTTCTCGTCGTTTCTCCGCCTCGTATGTGTCGAACGCCGAAATTGTAATCAAGCACCTTTTTTACCTTTGTATACAATTCGTAATCGATGCATTTTAAGCGTACCGTCACATCGGTATGAACGGTTGATTTACTTATATTAAAATATTTTGCGGCAGTGCGCACCGTACAGTTATCGGCTATAATATATTCTCCTTCGCTTATCGCGCGCTCTTCAATATATCTTTTCATAATACGCTCCTTTTCAACACTTAATATTTATGTCGAAAAATGACGAACTATGATTTATTGTTTTCTCAATATCACCTATAAAAACACCGTTTTATCCCTATCGACGACTGTTTTAATATAATATATATTAAATAATTATCTTATTTTGTCATTTCCACCGCCGTTTTGATTGCATTAAACGGCTTTCGGTTGTATACTGTTACTGTTAAATATTTTCAGGAGGCTTTCATAATGAGAGTTTACAATTTTTCAGCAGGTCCATCAATGTTACCGGAAGAAGTTCTTAAACAAGCGCAAGCCGAATTTCTCGATTGCGGCGGAAGCGGGATGTCCGTTACCGAAATGAGCCACAGAAGTAAGGTTTACGATGCGATAATCAAAGAAGCGGAAGCGGATCTCCGCAAACTTATGAATATCCCCGACGACTACTACGTTTTATTCGTTCAAGGCGGTGCGTCGATGCAATTCGAAGCCATTCCGCTCAATATGCTCGTTAAGGGTAAAGCGGACTATTTGGTTACAGGCAATTTTGCCAAGAAAGCTTATAAAGAAGGTATCAAATACGGTGATATGAAAGCCGCCGCATCGAGTGAAGAAGCGACTTTTACATATATCCCGAAAGTTACTCGTAAAGATTTCAGAGAAGATATCGACTACGTTCATTACACTGCCAACAACACTATCTTCGGAACGCACTTCAATTACGTTCCCGATGCTCCCGCACCGCTTGTTTCCGATATGTCTTCGTGCATTTTATCTGAAACTGTGGACGTGTCCAAGTTCGGCGTAATCTACGCAGGCGCGCAAAAGAATATCGCTCCCGCAGGCGTAACTATCGTTATCGTGCGTAAAGATTTATGCGAAAACCCGATGCCAATCTGCCCCACTATGCTCAAATGGTCGACGCAAGCCGAAAACGGTAGTATGTACAATACGCCTCCATGTTTCAGCATCTATATGGCAGGTCTCGTATTCAAATGGCTGTTAAAACTCGGCGGCACGGACGCAATCAACAAGATAAACGTCGAAAAAGCGAAACTTCTCTACGACTTTATCGACAACTCGAAATTCTATACGAACAACGTTGCAAAAGAAGACAGAAGTATAATGAACGTACCGTTCGTAGCGCCCAACGACGACTTGAACGCAAAGTTTGTCAAAGAAGCCGCTGCCGAAGGTCTTGTTACGCTTAAAGGGCATAGGCTCGTAGGCGGTATGCGCGCAAGTATCTATAATGCAATGCCGATTGAAGGCGTAAAGAAACTCGTTGAATTTATGAAAAAGTTCGAGCTCGAAAACAAATAAGGAGTACACAATGAGAACAGTATTGAAACTTAATTCCATAAGCCCGAAAGCCGACCACTTATTCGCGGAAGGTTATGAATATTCGGATAAGGTTGAAAATCCCGACGGTATAATGCTCAGAAGTTTTGCAATGCACGAATATCCTATCGGCAGTAATCTTCTTGCCGTCGCGCGCGCGGGTGCGGGCGTCAACAATATCCCGATTCCCGCAATGACCGAAAAAGGTATCGTCGTATTTAACACCCCCGGTGCTAACGCTAACGCGGTTAAAGAACTTGCCGTGTGCGCGCTTTTACTTGGCTCGCGTAAAATAGTCGCCGGTATCAACTGGGTGCAAAGCTTGCAAGGACAAACGGACGTAGCTAAACTCGTAGAGAAAGGCAAAGGACAATTCGTAGGCGGAGAAATCGAAGGGAAGACGCTCGGTGTTCTCGGACTCGGCGCAATCGGCGCGAAAGTCGCTAATGCCGCAAGCGCTCTCGGTATGACCGTTCTCGGTAACGACCCGTTTATCTCGGTTGATAACGCATGGATGCTTTCACGCAAAATCAAGCACAGTAAAGACCGTGACGAACTTATATCCAAGTCAGATTATATCACTATTCATATTCCGCTCACGCCCGACACCAAGAATATGATAAACAAAGATACCATTGCCAAAATGAAAGACGGCGTCGTTATCATTAACTGCTCGCGTGGCGAACTTGTCAACAACGATGATATAATAGCGGCGATTAAGAGCGGTAAGGTTTCAAGATACGTTACCGACTTCCCGAACGAACAGCTTCTCGGAATCGATAATATCATAACAATTCCGCATCTCGGAGCTTCTACGCCCGAAGCCGAAGACAACTGTGCCGTTATGGCTGCCGAACAGCTTGCGGATTATCTCGAAAACGGAAATATCAAAAACAGTGTTAATTTCCCTGCGGTATCCGCACCCCGTACAGCACCTTATCGTATCACTATCGCTCACAAAAACGTTCCCAACGCAATCGCAACCGCAACAAAACATATCGGCGATAACAACATAAACATCGCCAATATGGTAAGCGCAAGTCGCGGAGATCTCGGATATATGATTATCGATACGGATACGGAGCTTACGCCTTCTATCGTAAACGATCTTAAATCTGTCCCCGAATTTATCAGAATACGTATTCTCAAATAATAATTATTCGAAATAAACCGAAAACCGCTACCTTTTCAGGTAGCGGTTTTTTATCATAATATACTGTTAATATCCCCTAAGTTCTACTTTACCGACAGTTTGACTTAATATATCTTTGAAGATATTCGCGTCCGCAAAACTTACGGGGTTAAGCGTAGCGTCAAAACACGTTGCGCTGTTCTTGAATTTTTGAAGATACAGTCGCTTTGCGCCTTTAATATCTTCCGCCATTTTCGCAATCTTATCTTTATCGTGAAATTCTTTAACGAGAGTCGTACGAAGTTCATAGTCAACATTACCCGCAAGCAGTATTTCCAAACTGCGCTTTACGTTATCAACGCTCGAATCTTTGACGTTTGTTACCGTATTATAGTCGTCGAAACACGTCTTTATATCCATTGCAACGTAATCAATGAGTTTATCCCGAATAAGCGTGTTTAAGACAAACGGATTAGTGCCGTTCGTATCGAGTTTAACGAGATAACCTTCACTCTTCAAACGTTCGATAAAGGCGCGTAAATCTTTTTGGAGCGTAGGTTCTCCGCCACTTATCGTTACAGCCTTAATAAGCGACTTTCTCGACGCCAAATAATCAAAGATACAGTCTTCTTCATATCCACTGTAATTTTTGTTTACGATACCTGAATTATGACAGAATTTGCATCTGTAATTACAACCGCCCGTAAAGACGGTTGCGCACACTTTACCCGGGTAGTCTACCATCGAGACCTTTTCAAGTCCGAGTATTTGCATTTTGGTTCAGCGTATTTAGATACTTGCAAACTGCGGTTGCGGCAGTTGCGCCGTCGCCTATTGCCGTCGCTACCTGACGGATATTTTTAGTACGGCAGTCTCCCGCGACAAACACTCCGTCCGTTCTCGTCACACACGATTCGTCGGCAATAACGTAACCGGCTTCGTCCGTATCGACAACGTTTTCGAACGCTTTATTGTCGGGCACTTGTCCGATTGCTATAAACAACGCGTCCGTCGTATGAACAAACTGTGTCTTGTCACGCGTATTTTCAAACGTAATATTTATTTTGTCTTCAACCTTTTCGACACTCAAACCGTTGCTGTTGTGTGTAACGTCGATATTAGGCGTGGAACGAATAGCGTCTTCCAACGACTTCTCGCCGAAAAATCTATCAAACAACGTTATAATACTTACTTGTGCGCAGTATCCCGCGAGCATAAGGGCGTACTGCATAGCGCTGTTTGCGTCGCCTATTACCGTCACGTTTTTACCTTTATAAAACGGACCGTCGCATATAGCGCAATAATACACACCGTCGCCTATGCACTCGTCTTCGCCGTCAAGTCCGAGTTTACGCGGTTTTGCACCCGTTGCGATAACTACGCTTTTTGCGTGATAAGTATTGTATTCGGCAGTAACTATAAAACCTTGCTCATTTTTCGTAACGTCCACTACGTTTTCAAGTTCAAAGTCAGCACCCAGCGCGGTTACTTGGTCAAACACTCTGTCGGCAAGCTCCGCCCCCGAAATTTCCTTAAAAGACGGATAGTTTTCCACTTTCGGCGACATTGTTATCTGTCCGCCGACTGTTTCCTTTTCGAGTATCAAAACCTTTTTTTCGTTTCTTAAACAATAGAGGGCGGCAGTCATACCTGCCATCCCTCCGCCTATTATTATTATATCGTACATCGTTTCCTCTGTTATTTACGCAATGCTGTTTTCGATATAACGCTTGATGTCCGAGACGTTAGTCAGTTTTTCGGACTTGCCGTTGACGTTTACAAACATTGTGGGCGCTTTGTTGACGCCTAATTTTTGCGTCATTTCCGCGTTGCTTACAGCGTCTATTACTTCGTATTTTATTCCCGCTTTATCAAGAAGCATTTTAGCCATTTTGCAATTCGGACACGTCGCCGACGTGAAAAGTACGGGATGATCGAAATTTATATCAACCGAGTTGTCAAGTCTGTAATCAACGTGATTTTTGTTTGTCAAATGCGAGTTTGCAATATCGTATTCCGTCCTTTGCTTAAATTCTTGCGTTTTACCGTCGTTCCAGTTTTGAACGGGACGGTAATACCCTGTTATACGGCTGTAAACTTCCGTCTGTCTTCCGCACTCGGGACAAACGTACTGCTCTCCGAGCAAGTAACCGTGCGCAGCGCATACCGAGTACGTCGGACTCATCGTATAATACGGGAGTTTATAGTTTTCCGCAATGGTACGGACAAGGTTCATAGTCGTGCGCCAGTCTTCGAGACGCTGCCCGAGAAACGCGTGAAATACAGTACCCGAAGTGTATAGCGTCTGTAATTCGTCTTGAATATCAAGCGCTTTGAATATGTCTTCCGTAAAACTTACGGGCAAGTGGCTCGAATTGGTATAATAAGGCGACTTATCGTCGTTGGACGCCGTAATTATGTCACTCCAACGCTCTTTGTCGTGTTTGGCAAGTCTGTACGCCGTAGACTCCGCGGGAGTTGCTTCCAAATTGTAAAGGTCGCCGTACGCCTCCTGATAGTCCGCTAACTTTTCGCGCATAAAATTAAGGACTTTCTTTGTAAATTCAAGTGCTTCGGGCGCGGTTAAATCTTTTCTTAACCAGCAAGCGTTCAAACACGCTTCGTTCATACCGACAAGACCGATGGTCGAAAAGTGATTATTGAACGTTCCGAGATATCTCTTCGTGTACGGATAAAGCCCCGCGTCGAGAAGTTTTGAAATAGTTTCTCTCTTGACTTTAAGGCTTCGCGCCGAAATGTCCATCATCTTCGTTAAACGCTCGAAAAATTCGTCTTCCGTCTTGGACAAGTACGCGATACGCGGCATATTAACAGTCACAACGCCTACGCTGCCCGTACTTTCGCCCGACCCGAAGAATCCGCCCGACTTCTTGCGAAGTTCGCGAAGATCGAGACGCAGTCTGCAACACATACTTCTTACATCGCTCGGCTCCATATCGGAATTTATATAGTTTGAAAAGTACGGAGTACCGTATTTCGTTGCCATTTCAAACAATAGCTTGTTGTTTTCGGTCTCAGACCAGTCGAAATTACGCGTAATCGAGTATGTCGGGATAGGATATTGAAATCCTCTGCCGTTCGCGTCGCCTTCAATCATAATTTCAATGAAAGCCTTGTTGACCATTGCCATTTCTTTAACGCAGTCTTTGTACTTGAAATCCGTCTCCTTACCGCTTACTATGCAGTTAAGCTCCGCAAGATCGGGCGGACATACCCAGTCCAACGTGATGTTAGTAAACGGAGCCTGCGTACCCCATCTTGAAGGAGTATTCACGCCGTATATAAACGACTGTATGCATTGCTTTACTTCTTTATAAGAAAGATTATCTATTTTGACGAAAGGCGCAAGATATGTGTCAAACGACGAGAACGCTTGCGCGCCCGCCCACTCGTTTTGCATAATACCGAGAAAATTGACCATTTGATTGCAAAGGGTACTTAAATGCCCTGCGGGAGCACTCGTAATCTTGCCGGGTACTCCGCCCAATCCCTCTTGAATAAGTTGCTTTAACGACCAGCCTGCGCAATATCCCGTAAGCATACTCAAATCGTGGATATGAATATCCGCGTTTTTGTGCGCTTGACCGATCTCTTTGTCGTATACTTCGTTGAGCCAGTAGTTAGCGGTGATTGCGCCTGAGTTTGAAAGGATAAGCCCGCCTACCGAATAAGTAACCGTCGAATTTTCTTTAACTCTCCAATCTGATAATTTGAGATACTTGTTGACGGTATCTTTGTAGTTTAATAACGTAGTTTCTATATTACGGATTTTTTCGTGATCTCTGCGGTACAAAATGTAAGCCTTAGCGACGTCTTCGTAACCGTTGCGCATCAAAACGTTTTCGACGGTATCCTGAATATCTTCGACCGTCGGTATACGGTTTATAAACTGCTCCGTCAGATAAAGTTCGGTAAGTTTCGCCATCTTCTTGATGTCTCGTATCTCGCCGTAACTTAAACTGAGCATCGCTTTCGCAATAGCGTTTTCAATCTTCTGTATGTCGTATTCGACTACTCTTCCGTCTCTCTTTCTGATAGACTTTATCATAATTGCTCACCTCTCCGTAATTTATACCCAAACACAATATATTGTGGCTGACTTGACTTAATAACCACTTTATTTTGTGCATAGTAAAATAATAGTACACAAACCGTATCCGTGTCAATCGAATTTTGAAAATTTTCTTACCTTTTTTTAACAAAATTTTATCTGAAATCATTGACAAAAAAATTTCACTTGTTCTCTCACCCGAATACACTCGAAATTACCCCGATTATTTTTAATTCCGGACTCGTTTTCGGTAAAAAAAGAACCGACGCAATTTCGGTTCTTTTTTAATCAAGGAAATTTTTTTATGAAAATTGATTATAATTATCTATAATCTCTCGCTATCTCAGTACATACCGCCCATGTCGCCGCCTTGTGGCATTACGGGTGCCGGCGGTTCGGGAATATCCGTAACTATACTTTCGGTAGTTAAGAGCGTTGCCGCCACGCTTGCCGCATTTTGAATAGCCGAACGCGTAACTTTGGTCGGATCCAAAATTCCGCACTCGAACATATTGCAGTACTTATTTTTCAAAGCGTCGTAACCGTAGTTTGCGTCGTTCTTATTAAGCAATTTGTTTACGACGACCGATCCGTCTATACCTGCGTTCAAAGCAATTTGTCTTATCGGCTCTTCGATTGCCTTATTGATTATTTCGGCTCCTGTCTTTTCGTCGCCGCTCAAAGTCTTAATGAGTTTTGCAAGAGCTTTCTTGGCGTGAAGAATCGCAACGCCGCCGCCCGCAACTATACCTTCTTCAACCGCCGCGCGTGTTGCCGCGAGCGCGTCTTCGATACGCAGTTTACGTTCTTTCATTTCGACTTCGGTAGCCGCTCCGACGTTGATAACCGCTACGCCACCCGCAAGTTTTGCAAGTCTTTCTTGTAATTTCTCTTTATCGTAGTCGCTCGTGGACTCCGCAATTTGAGATTTAATTACTTTGATACGCGCGGCAATTTCTTCCTTACTTCCCGCGCCTTCGACGATTACCGTATTTTCTTTATCGACTTTAACTTGTCTTGCGTGTCCGAGCATAGAAACGTTGGCGTCTTTAAGTTCAAGTCCGAGTTCGGAACTTATTACTTGACCGCCCGTCAAAATCGCTATATCTTCGAGCATCGCTTTGCGTCTGTCTCCGAATCCGGGAGCCTTAACGGCTACGCAGTTAAACGTGCCTCTTAATTTGTTGACAACGAGCGTTGCAAGCGATTGCTTATCTTCTTGTCGGTTATGAGAATTGCGGGATTATCGAGAACGGCTTCCATCTTATCGGGATTGGTTACCATATAACTCGACGCGTACCCTCTGTCAAACTGCATACCTTCGACAATGGTGAGTTCGGTCTTTAAGGTCTTCGACTCTTCAACGGTAATTACGCCGTCGTTACCGACCTTTTCCATAGCGTCTGAAATAAGTTCGCCTATCGTCTCGTCTCCCGCGGAAACGCTTGCCACTTGCGCGATAGCCGTTTTGCCGCTGATTGGCTTGCTTATTGCTTTCAAATCTTCTACGACTGCGTCAACCGCAACCGCGATACCCTTTTTGAGTATCATCGGGTTTGCGCCCGCAGCAACGTTTTTCATACCCTCTCTTACAATCGACTGCGCAAGAAGAGCGGCGGTCGTCGTACCGTCGCCGGCTACGTCGTTTGTCTTAACCGAAACTTCTTTGATTAGCTGCGCGCCCATATTCTCAAACGGATCTTTGAGTTCTATTTCTTTCGCGATCGTTACGCCGTCGTTGGTGATAAGCGGCGCGCCGTACTTCTTATCGAGTACAACGTTCCTACCCTTAGGTCCGAGCGTGATTTTAACAGTGTCCGCAAGCGTGTTAACGCCCGCTTCCAAACTTCTTCTGGCGTCTTCGCCGTATTTGATTTGTTTTGCCATACCAAGCCTCCTTATTCGATAACGGCAAGCACGTCGCTTTGTCTTAAAACGGTAACTTCTTTACCGTCAAGCTTAAAGTCGCTGCCTGCGTATTTGTTAAATAAAATTTTATCTCCGACTTTGATTTGCATAACGATTTCCTTTCCGTCAACCGTTCCGCCGGGACCTACCGCAATTACGGTCGCCATTTGCGGCTTTTCCTGAGCCGTACCCGGTAAAATGATACCGCTTGCCGTCTTATCGACAGCGTCGGTAGCTTCTACGACAATCTTGTCAAAGAGTGGTCTTATGTTCATACTATCGCCTCCTAAATTTTGGCACTCAAACTCTTTGAGTGCTAACTATGACATAGTATAGCACTACATTTTTCAATTGTAAAACAAAAAACGCTATGAAAAATAAATTTTTTAAGAATAAAAACTCGTATATTATATGAAAAAATCAAATACATACATAAATCTTAAAATATTAAGCGATAATAAGCGCGTCCGAAAACGCGCCTATCAATCGTTTTTTATCATTTTTCGCTTATAAGGTCAGCATACTTAACTATCTTGACGCCCGCTTCCTCAAACATCTGTATGGAAAACCCATCCGGATAGCCCTCGTCGAAAATAACTTTCTTAATTCCGCTGTTAATAATCATTTTCGCGCAAATCACGCAAGGCTGATGCGTACAATAAAGCGTAGCTCCGTCTACCGAAATGCCCGTCCTTGCGGCTTGGATAATCGCGTTTTGTTCGGCGTGTACGGCATAACAAATCTCTTGTCTCGTACCCGACGGGATATTGAGTTTCCGTCTCAAACACTCGCCTCTGTCCTTACAACTCGTAATACCGCTGCCCGCGCCGTTGTAACCCGTCGTCAAAATTCTTTTGTTCTTTACGATGACGGCGCCGACGTGTCTGTTTTCTTGATAACAACTTGACCAGTCGGCTACGTGATGCGCCATTTCCATAAACCTTTTATCCCATTTATCCATATCTTTTCAAAACTCCTTTATATAATAATATAAAGAAAACATATATGTCGTCAAGTCGTTTTTATACTTTATTCCAAATCAATTTCGATACAAGCAGAGCGTTCAATTTATTGTAATTTTTTTCACCTAAATACGCTTTGATTTCGGGAGTATTGTGAAGGACGTCTTCCGCGTCTTCGTATTCGAGCGATTTAAGCACATTATAAACTTCCTCGTAACGCTTATTGTAGTTGTCGAGTTTCTCGCCGTACATACCGATACGCGCTTCGGTCTCCGCCTCTTCGCGTTCTGTTTTTGCGTTAGTTGCTTTTTCGTTTGCTATTGCGCGAGCTCTGTCGAGCCTGTATTCCGTAAGTTCTTTCTCAACATTATTGTTATACTTTAACATTGCGAGTTCTTCTTTGTCACGCTGTTTGGTAAGGTCGTTTATTTTGTTTTCGAGTTCGACCGCATGCGCTATATCGAAACGTTTCAACGCTTTTTCGTAATCCGAGTTTATTATAGCCATCTGCGCATTGTAAGACGCTATTTTCGCTTCGTATTCCGAGCCTATTCTGTTTATCTCGTCAAGTTTCTCACGGCTCAAATCATTAACGGCTTCCGTATATATGGACGAGCGATATACTCCTTTATTTATTGCGTTGTTTTTCGTAAGTTTCAGCTTCTGTTCGTAATCGGTCTCCGTTTTATCTTTACGCGCCGCATAGTCCGCTTTCGTATCGGACTTTAACGTTTCGAGTTTATCGAGCGATTTATTTCTGTCCGTCTCTAATTTCTCTTTTCCGCTGTTATAACTGTTTATAAGCGCGTTTTCCGCTCTGTCTTTTATTTCATCATCGCTCATAAGGTCGCCCGTATCGAGTTTTTTGATATCAATCGTTTCGGGAGTATCTTTCGCACTATGCGAATATTTTTCCTCTTTGTACTGTTCGTCGAGCGATTTGAGTTTATCGATAAGACTTTTTCTCGCTTCATCTGCCGTCAACACTTCTTATCCCTCCTTTATATAAAAGGTACTTATTATACCGCTTTATGATTCTTTTACAATAATCGTCACTCATTATCGTTCTCCAATGCGCCGAGTCGCGCTTTAACCATCGTCAATTCTTTCTCGATATATTTGAGTCTTATCTCAATATCTTGAATTATGTTATAACAATACTTTCCGTAGTCCATCTATGCCTCCATATCAAGCGTAATAACGGGATCGGTTACTCGCATTTTAGTTGAAACACACTCTATTTCATACCCGAATTTATAAAATTTTCTGTTAAGTCTTATTTTTTGCGGCGCAGGTTTACCGTAAACGGTATATTCATATTCGCTGCCGTCGAGATTAAGCTTTACATTTATATCCGTATCGGTCGTTATTACGAAACTCCGTAACACTTTGTATTTTTCGGGGTATCCGATATCGGTATAACCGCTCTTCCAGCATTGAACGCCCGAATTTGTCATAAGATACGGACGCGATGTAAGCATACCGATAACGTTCTTAACGGTAGTGCGAAACGTCGTCATAAGACAAGATCCCGCAACCGTCGGCGCAACGCAAAACGCATACGCGTCCACTCCGCGCACAATAGTCAACCGTCCGCGGTTAAGATCGTACTCGATAACCGTATTGAGTATTCCGTAATCGACTTCCGACCCCATTTTCTTTCCGTCGCCGTAATCGATTCTTGCCGCAAGATAATAACAGCCGTTATGATACGTAGCCTTTGCGTACTGCTTATATGTTATATTTGTTTTATCGAGTTCGGGCAATATTCTTACTGTTTCGACGCCGTCGAAACAATAAAGTCCGTCCTCCGCCAAGAAGATTATTTTATTACCGCAAACAGTAACCGTGTCGCCGTAAATTCTACCCGATGACGTAAACAGCCGATACGTCGAAAAGTCCGACTGTGACGCGGTAGCCGTAAGGCGTACTATGCCGTATTCTCTGAATATATAAACATAGTTGAGAAAACTTATCACTTTGATTACCGCTCCGCCGTCGTCGGCAAGTTCGATATATCCGCCGTCTTCACTGTTGACGTTCCAGTTGGTCGGGTCGAGTTCGTCCGAAAACCAAACTTTGTATCTGTCCGTGCCGAGCACCGCAAACGCGCGCTCGTAAAGTACGCACATACTGACGACGTAAGGAGTGTCTTCGTTAAGCGTTGCGTTAGTGCCGTCGTACGTATATATGCCCGCCGACGTACACAATAGAAGCACATCTTGACCGTTAAGCCGATAATTTTGCGCTATCATATCGGTTTGTCCCGAAATATCGTTGATTTGGTGAAACGTATTGCTTGTATTATCGAGTTTGAGTTCGTAAATTCTTTGCGAACCCGTGTTTACGATTATTCTGTCGTCTTGCACATTATTGACCGAATCGTAACGTCTGTAATAAAAAATCTCTTTCGCGCTTTCCGTTCCGAGATCGGGCAGCAACCAATCGTCGTTTCCGTTCAGTTGCGGAAGAGCGATAGGTTCAAACCCCTTACCTCCTTTCAACGCACCGTCTTCCGTACTTACATTATACGAAAGCACGCTTGCGGAAAGCGGCAATAAGTTTTCGTCTCCATAGTTTACAATCGAGCCGAAAGAATTTATTCTGTACGTCCTTGCGTGTTTCGTTTTAGGTGAATTGACTTTCGCATAAAACAATTATATCCACCTCCTCGCTTTAACCGCAATAGACTTTCGCGTACGTTGAGCCGATTGAAGCGCGTACATATACTGCTTATCGTAATTAATACTTTCTTCGTATCTCCCGACTATTAACGCATAATCGGACGCCACACCGAGTGACAGAAGACGCGCGTTCAATTTCGGATAGTTCACCGAACCCGTTATCGTCACTTTATCGGGGATATAATAATAGCGCACTTTGATTTTCGGACATTTCGTCTCGACCTCCGCAAACGTCGGATAACACATAAACTCGCAAGGCGCGCCGTCTTCTTCGATTTTGATTATTTGAAAAACTTGTTTTTGAAGCGACGCATAATCGAATTTTCCGTTACTGAGCGTAATTTCTTCCGTTGCTTCAAAATGTATGTATTCGGTGGCAATCTCTTCGATTACGTTGTTTAAGCACTCAACGAGCGCGACTACCGTAGGGTCGTAGTTACTCACCACTTGACTGCCACTGAACGTTATTTCCTTCATGTCGAGCATCGCCGCAGCTTTCTCGATGATACTTTTCACAGTTGCCATAATTACTCCTATATCCCGTGCTTTTGCACGTAATTAAAATATTGTTTCGTTTCGTATCCCGCTTTATCTATTGCTTTATCGATTGCGCGGTTTTGTATATATTCGTTATTCTTCTCTATATCTTCGACAAGCTTTTTGATATTTTCGATACGCGTTTCATAAAGCTTTTTGATAATTCGCATATCGAGCCTATTATTCCACGTTATAACTAACGTAGGGGTAAAACCTACGTCATTATACACTTCGTATCTCGAATACTTGTGATTGTACATAAGGTAATACCCCTCGTTGATTTCTTTGATTCTTCGGGTTATATCAAAGACGTCCCCCGCAATCGGAGTAAGATGCATTTCGCCTCCTCAGTTGCTCGCTGCGGTAAAGCCCGAGAGCTTGATTTGACCGCACGGCTTGTCACAAAGAAGATCGGCATATTTTACAAGCGTCGCGGAATAAGTAGCCTTACCTGCCTTTTGTTTCAAAACTCTTCCGTCTTCGCCTTCGAGCCATCTCCAATCGCAAAGTTGATGTAACTTAAAGTCTTTACTGTTCAAAAGATACATCGTACCGTCTTCCACGAATCTATCCGACATAAGCGGAATACCGTTGTAACTTAACGCTTTGAATCCGTTATCGAGATTCATATAATCGACGTTCATACGGTTGTATGCGCAATATTCCATATACATACGCTTAACGTCGGACGCGCAAACTATAAAGTCTATTTTGCTGTCGTGAACTTCGTCCACATAGTCGATAGCCTCTTGAATTGCGGACGACGACATAGTGCCTACGGACGAATTGACGTAAGGTTTAAGCCACGGATAATCAGCAATCGTCAAACCGTACAATGTTGCCGCCGACGTATTGAAGATTGCACCGAGTCCCGTAAGCTCCAAATTTTTCGAGCCTTGTATCGTAATATAACCGTCTGTGTCCACGGCGACTGCGTTCGCTGCGTCCACGGTAATTATTTTATTCGTTCTGTCAACTGCCGTAATACGCGTTCCGCACATTGCGCTTATCGCCAATCCGTCATCATCATAACAATCGATAACCATACCTTCCATTACGTTCTTTACCGTGTTGAGTTTTATCTTGTTGTAGTTTGAATTGCCGCTGTACGTTACGACCGTTGCAAGTTTTCCGCTGCCGTCGCCGTAAAGCATACGACCGAAATTGAATTTACTTGCTTTAAGCAGTCCTTCCATCTCGGAATTGAGAAGATTAACGAAAGCTCCAGCGTTGTTTTGCGATGCGCGAACGGCTTTGTCGGACAATTCTATATTGCCGTAAAGGTTTTTCAGTTCCGATTTGAATCTTACATACTGATTCTCGGCAGCCGTCGGAAGATTGCCGTCTTCCGTGCCTGCGCCTATACCGCCGTTAATTCCGTACGGCGCAAGTTTTATGATTTCTTTGCCCCAAACGTCAGACGTAGTCTGTTCGATTTTGGCAAGTAACGGGTTGATACCCGTATTTAATTGTTCGCTGACGACGCCTAAGTACAAAGACTTCAACGCGGCGTCCGCACTTGTGAAAGTTACCATAGTTTATTTCTCCTTTATGATTTTTTCGGGAATTATTTGAGTAACTTTTCCGCCATCGCGCCGGCCTCTTGCAAGGTTGACGGTCGTTTGGGCGGGGCTACGAACATTTCACCCCCGTTTCCCAATACTTCGGGGGCTTGAGGATTTAGGTTTTTAAGATAGTCCGATACGATTTTATTCCTTACGTCCTTATTCTTATAGACAAATTCGTCGAGAAACTTTTGATCCTCCATAAGTTCAGCAGGCGACTTAAACGCACTCTTCAATACTTTCGTATAAGCAAGATTCAAACAATCCTGCGACTTTGCTATATTTTCGTCTTCGGTAATGACTTTCGCCATTTCGCTCACATACTCACGCGCGTCGGGATTTTCACTCATAAACGCCGTAACCTTATCCTGCCAGCCGTCCCTCATATATTGAGGCTTGTCTTGTTCTTCATCGTTGATTGTGCTGCCCGTTTCAAGTTCCTTAATCCTTTGACACTTTTTCGTAAACTCCGCTTCGAGATTGTTGTATGCGTTGAAAAGTGCGTCTGCGTCTTTGAATTTTCCGTAAGAGACCTTTTCGGTTTGTTCTTCCGGAGTGTTTATGTTTTCCTGCATCGTTATTGCTCCTTATAATTTTGTTCGGCTACATTTGAAAGCATCTCGAAACGCTTATGCGTTCTTATATGTTCGAGAAGTTTTTCCGCGTCCCCTTTGTACTCGCCGACTAAGTACTTGGTGTGTTCCGCAATGTGCAATTCGTGGTCGTCCGTTTCGATAACTTCCGCATTGTCTCCGCGGCTTATCGCAAGATTTTCCTTAATTGCTTTTTTGATGTGTAAATCGGATATATCTCTGCCGTTCTCCCAGTTTCCGAAGCCGAGCATATCGAGTACGCGCGACTTCATCCTTTCGTCAAGTTGACCTTTGTCGTTGTTCAACAACCCGAGTTTCAATATTTCAATCGTGGTGTTTTTACGGCTTGCAGGAGTCTCGGCAAGTTCGTTATCGGTATCGAATATAATATCGTCCGCCGTAATATCCGACGCGTTAAAGTACACCATCTCGACTTCGCCGGTATCTCCCGATATTCGTTTCATACGTTTGTTGATTGCAAACTGTTTGTACAGTAAAAGTATTTGCATACCTATCTCTTTGACAGCCGAACGTATGCTGTCCGCCGTTATCGACAGTCGCGTGTCGTCCTGTTCAATAAGCAGCGACAGCGCAATACCGCTGAGATTCGAGTTTGCGATTTTCATATATTTATTCGAATCGTTCGTACCGCTTATCACCATAAATTCGTCAAGCAGTTTATCTTCTTCGACGTCGAAGTCGTTAGGCACGCTGCCCGCGTCAAGCAAGTGCGGCGGAGTGCTTCCCTGCCGATAAATAAGCACTTTACCCGGGGACAGTCCCTCTTCTTCTATATTGTCGATATCCACCGATCCGTCTTCGACCGCAAGCACTCCCATTGATATACGGTTGATAAACTCGTGCTTTCTGTTCTTGACGGCGTTGTATGCGCGCTGTACGGGAATTATGCGCTCGATTACGCTGCTACCGAAAAACGAGCCTGCTTGCTTAATACAAGTTTGTCTCACGAAAGGCAGTCCGCGCTTTTTGTTGTAAAGATTTTGATACGGCAAAATTCCGTGATACAAAAGCTTATCTCCCGCAACGATGGTAAGCGTGCCGTCGGGTCTTGATTTTGTCGGTCGCTCGTAGCGTTCGATAACGATTGCGTAACCGTCTTTCTTCTCAAACAACACTTTCGGTGCGTTACCCGTATACCCCAAACCGCCGAGCACATCGGAACTTGATAGCGTAAACACGTCTATCCGTTCGCCTTGCACTTCCTTTCCCCACATCTCTTTGATAACGTCTACGGGATACGCCTTTGCGTGAATTATGCTTTTGACGTTTCGCATATCCGACGCGTTGATTGAGTCGGGGAATATTTCGTACGGCGGACAAACGGACAATTCAACGTCGCCTTCATATAAAGGCTTACCCTTTTCGTCCACGCCCGCAAGTTCTCCTTTCTCGCTGTTCCAGCCTATCTTATAAAAGACTGTTCCGCATACTTCGCTCCATGTGTTAGCCTCCGACATTAAGTCGAGCAGTTTGTTTTCGTCACATGTTGCCGATAATATTCTCGTCGAAAACTTTGCGGCGTTTTCGTCCTTACTGTCCGAGCTTGACGGGCGCACGCTTATACTTGCTTTGACTCTTCCGAGTTTTGCAAGTCTCGTTTCGACAATGGGCGCAATGTGATTGAAAACTTCGCGTTCTTGCCAAAAATACTGTTTGCCGACGTCCTCGACGTCTCCGCGCGGCGATATTTCACAATATTGATTGCCCATCAAAAAATTCATATTGAGTCGCCATTGAAGTTCGTAACTGCGCCTTTCCTCCCGTCTGCGCTCGAAGTCGTCTTTGACTTCTTTAACAAGGTCTTCGTAAAATTTATCCACGCTTTTCTCCTTTACTTAAAATATTGGCAGGGCTTCTCGGAATAATCACTCTGCCTATTTCTTCGTATAATTCCTTCATACACTTGTCGCACAAATTAAGCCTGCGCTTTATAAGCGTTCCGCCCGTAACAAGCGTAAAAGAAGCCGAATTGTTGCAAATGCCCACGTCGCATCTTACTTTGCAGTTAAGTCTTTCGAGTTTCATCGTATATCTCCTTTAATTCTTTTAAGAGTTTCCCCCGTTCTTCGATAAGCTCTTGTTCGCTCATCTCGCACATGTTATTAACGTCTTCATCGATAATCATTTTCAATGCCGACAAGTCGGGCGGAACGTGCTTGATCGTAACCTTCCTTTTAATGAGTTCGAGTTTTCCGTCCACACTCGCATATTCTTCAACGACTTCGTCGGCGTTGTATCCGAGCGCCTTTCTTTTAAGCGCGTCGCCGTATTCGCTCATATCTCCCCCAAACCGTTATTTTATCCGTATCTTCCCATAGAAATTTTTTTGATAAGTTTGTTTTTGTAGCGCGCTTGAATCGTCTCTTCCCGTTTAATCTCGGGCGCGTGCGGTTTACTCATAACGTAATATCTGAGTTCGTCAAGTGCATGGTCGTCCGACTTATTCGGTCTGTCGCCGTCGCCCCATCTGTACGTTTTGAGTTCACGGATAAGATTTACGCAAGTATTGAAGATTACTATCCGTCTCGGTCGTTCGGCAAAAAGCTGCCTTACTCTCGCTATACCGCTCCACATATCCTTATCGACTTTTGAGTTTACGAGTATCCCGTTTTCGTAAAATAGGTCTGATACGCTTTTTGAAGACGCAAGCGTCTTTTGATCCGCCGCGCTGTCGATAAGCGCGCTTAATCTTCCCTTAGAATCCCTTTGCCAATCAAGACGATTTGCAATCTCCATAAGTCGCGTCGCGTGATAAGCAACATCTTTTTCCGCTTCGAAGTGTTCGGCTATTACATAAATGTTTCCGTCGTAATCGACTGCGTAAAAATGCGCACTCAACGGGTTGTGAAGCCCCGGGTCTATCGAAATATTGTCGTACCACTCGCGCGGTACGTCGAACGGCTCCGTAACGTGTACGCTTTCGTCGAAATCGGAATAAACAAGTCCGCTGTTTGCCTTAAACTTTCCGAATTTTCTTGATTCGAGTTCGTCTTTCGAAAGTGTCTTTTCATAACGTTCTATCTCTTCTTTATCGAGATACGGATTATCGTTCCACTCCATAAACGTGTACCAAATATCGTCACGTCCCGCAGGATTCAGATATATCTCGTCGTGTACCCAAGTCAAACCTTTCAGTGGCGTCATTGTACACCAGACGTAACCTTTCTTATCGAGCAACCGCATAATACACTCGTCATAAACCGACTTATCGGGTTCTTCGTCAAACCACACGAAATCGAGCGAAGCACCTTGAAAACGTTCGCGTCCCTGTTCCATCGACTTAAAACCTATCTTGCTCACTCCGCCGAAAACGTTCTTGATAATTATGTGATCGACGATACCGTACTCGGGATCGCCTTTTCTGCCACTCAACATTACTATATCCACTATCCACTCGGGCTTTATGTATGACAAAATTTTCGATTGCACAACGTCGCGACTTACATCGTAACTTACGGATACTATCCATCCGAAAACGTTAGGTCTGTTTTGTTTGTACGGATGAATACCGCGCGCAAACCAAACCGCTTCGACCGCACCGCACTCCGTTTTTCCGCTGCGGTTACCGCCGAATACGAAACGTACACGCTTATCACACTTATGAAATTCGATTTGTTTTTTGTGGACGCGGTCTTTGTTATATGTTTCGAGTTTATTGAATTTTTTTCGACGATTTAACTCGTCATCTATTTGCTTAATTCTCAAAATTATTTCTTGCTCGTCCATAAAGCTCCCGTTTCCGTCAATATTCTCTGTCTTTGTTCTCGAAAAAATTCCGCTTCCGCTGTTGCCTTTTCCGACTCTATTTTGTATAATAAACGTATCTAAATGTGACGGAGGATATATGAAACGTCTATTTGTACTGCTTGCAGTTCTTATGTTGTCGTTTTCGACCGTAACGGGCGTCGCATACGCAGAAGAAACGAAATACATATTAATCAATAATGACTCTACTAATCTCTATTCGGACGCAACGTGCAATAAAACACTCTGCACTCTTCCCGCGTCGTATTACGCACAATTCAAATCGGAAAACGATGTAAGTTACGAAGTCGTTTTCGCGGGAGCAAACGGTTATATCAAAAAATCTCCTGATGCCTCCGCTCCTCAAAAAGACTCGCTCGTTTCTTCCGACTATGAGAATATGGTGTCGAAATTAAGTCAATCGAAAACCACTCAAAGCACAAAGCTCTATGATACCGATACCGATGCTGAAACAACGATTGAAGCAAATACCAATTTTACTTATCTCGGCAAAAGAAAACGCTACGGCGCGACTCTCTATTATGTGAAAATCGGCGGCAATACTTTCGGTTACTTTATGGCGTCCGACCTTGAACATTTCTCGGAAAGTTCAATCCCGAAATATACCAAGCCCACACCCGCTCCGTCGGCTACGGCAGAAACTTCCGCAAACGCAAGTGCAAAAGCACAACCGAGCGAAAGCAACAACGGCGTAGTACGAATACTTCTTATAATCGGCATTTGCATACCCGCAGTCACTATCGTTTACTTATTGTTCAAACCTGCCAAAGCACCCGACGCACGATATACGGGCGATGAACCCAAACGAAACGACCGAAACGAAGACGACGATTACTATCAATAAAAATTTACTGCCACTGCCTTAACAGTGGTTTTTTATTCGCCGTCAAACAATCGCAAGCATTGTTTCGTATACGTCTATGCTACGTTACACAATGATTTTTTGAGCAACCTTTGATATAACGCGACTATAAAATTTTCTTTTTTATATTCACTTTTAATACGTTCCACGTCGTACCCCATCTTCTTTAAGTTAAACATAAATGAAGAAAGTGCTTTATTGAGTTTTCTGAAATAAGTGCGTTCGTTAAGCGCGAGCATTTCCGCCGATTGCGTGGCGTCTATACCGTCAAAGTATCTGAGTTTAAGTATCTCATAATCTTTTATCGCTAACTTACTCATAGCGTTATCCACAAGTACTTTAATGTTTACAAGCCCTTTCTTTCTGTCTATTATTTCAAGCATTTTATCGTAAAGCATATCCGTACTGTATCCCGAAGAATACCAGTTGAAACCTTTCAACGCAAGTTTTTCCATAGTATCGTCCAAAGTCTTCGCAAAAGTATGAAGCGCACGATATGAAGTAAGCAGTGTTCGGCACCAAATGTTTTCATTATCCATCTTTCGTCCCTCCTTGTGCCTAAATTATAGTGTGAACAATAGTCGCATTGTAGGTTTAATGTCAAAACGACACAAACATACGTTTGCGTTTGCTCTGAATATTTTTTATTGACAACAGTTTGTCATAATATTTATAATAAGCGATTTGTTTTAATGTCGATAATTGTTCTATCGTCGCGCTTGTTGGAGCTTTTTGTTACTTAAAACAGAAAACTTGATAAATATACTGAATAATCGTACTTAATGTAAAAAAATAATTATTTTTGCATAATACAAAAAGCGACTTTTTTCGACAAATAACCGAAAATAAAAGCGGTGAGCAATCACCGCGTTTTATTTGCTTTGTTTTACTTATTCGCGCTCCCGTCAAGATTAATCCTACTGCCGTTTAATTCGGTTTCGAAGTGAAGATGCGGTCCGTCGTTGATTTCCAAAAGTCCGCTCGCTCCGATTTCTCCGATAACTTGTCCCTTGGTTACCCTATCGCCTATATTTACGTTAATATTATCCGATACATTTCTGTACTTTGTAACAAGTCCGTCTCCGTGGTCGATAATTATCGTATTACCGTACAAAAGGTCTTTTTCTATGTTTTTGATCGTTCCCGCATATGCCGCTACGACTTCCGTACCGATTTGCGCCATATAATCTATCCCTTCGTGTACGCGCCACTCTTTCAAAGTACTCGAATATACGAGCGTATCGCTTGAATATTCCTTCCCGACGGTCGCATTGTTCACGGGTGCCGTAAATATCACAGGGTCGGCAACAATCGACTTTTCGGTCGCACTCGGCGTGTCTTTTGCACTCGGCGTTACCGTTGCGGACGGTTTAACCGTTGCCGTTGCCGACTCGGGCGCTTGCATATACGGGTCGGCGTCTACCGTAGTCGCTCCGCCACTCGTTGCGGCTACGATTATCATCGTACCTATCGCCGCAATACAAAGTATAAGTAACACGTAATAAATATTTCTCTTAAAGAAATTTTTCACTTTACCCCATACAGTATATTTTTTGTCCATAAATTAACCTCCGATTTTTATGTATTATCAATAGCTTCCGAGAATTACGGGGCAGCCCGCAATAATCTTTCCGCAACCGCTGTCGGCAATCTCGATATTAATAACCTTGCCGTCAACCGTGGTATTAAACGGTATTAATTCCGAGTATGCATAAACTATATTTATCCCGTTTACGTTCCGTCTCGAAACGACGGTTGCTTTCAAAAGCGAAAGTACGTTTTTTTCGGATTTTGTCGTTAAAACGCTTACCCCATCTACATTTCGCAACGTTTCGGCAACGCCGAAAGCGTCTTTTACATCGCACTTGACTTCACGATAGATTTTAGAGTCCGTAACCGTTGCGTTTTTGACCGTAATATCCTTATCGGTCGTATAGAAAGTCACCACGTCGATATTTTGATATGTAGCGTCGTAACTTTCACTGTCGACTCCGATAAACGTCGATGCGATTATAAGCACGATAACCATAAATACTTTCATAAAAAATCCCCCCGTAATCGTTTACAGGGGGAATTATTGACCGATATATTGAATTTATACCTTAATCGAATTAATTGTTTTCCGTTTGAATTTGAGAGACGTTTTCGGACGTTACGCTTTCGTCCGTATTAATCTCCGTTTCCGTCTCCGCATTTTCCGTTGCGGTTTCGGGCTTTGACTTAACGAACTTTTGCGTGGCAAGAGAAACAAGCGGCGTCATTACAAGCGACGCACCCATACAAATAACGCCTATAAGCGGAGATTTCGCAAGTCCCAAAACGAGCGTTAATATAAGCGTTATTACAAGACATTGCACGACAGAACACCAACAGCCGAATTTATTGGCTTTCTTCATATACAATCCCCAGACGTACGGTCCGATAAAACATCCTGCGAGTGTACCCCAGCTCAGTCCCATAAGCTCGACTATTCCGGCAGGCTTGAAGATTGCTATGAGTACCGAAAGTATAATAAATACAATGCTGAATATTCTGACAAGCGTATTTTGTTTCTTTTCTTTCGTATTCTTCTTAATATAGCCTTTATAGACGTCGAGTATCATAGCACCCGAGCCTTCGAGCGCGAGAGCCGATAAAGTACTCATACTCGCCGACAACATAAGCACTGATATAATCGCCAGCACGATTGCGGGAAGTACGCCCGACATCGTAAGCATAGTCGGAACCATTGCGTCTCCGCCAACCGTTTGCCCCGCAAGATAAATGATAGTCAAACTTCCGCAGATATACGCAAGACTGCCGATTATGAACGCGAAAACAGTGCTTATAACGGTAGCCTGCTTTATACTCTTCTCGTTCTTGACCGCGTAAAACTTATGCACCATTTGCGGTAAGCCCCACGATCCGAGAGACGTAAGCAATATAATAATCAATAAATTAAACGCTATATCGTTATTCGACGGAATAATTCCTTTGCCTTGTTCGGCAAGCGTTGATAAAGCGTTGGAAAGTCCGCCGACAGCACTGTTGTTAAACAGAAATACCGCC
>ONBF01000017.1 GCA_900315995.1 uncultured Eubacteriales bacterium | reverse complement strand
CGGGTATGATTCTCGGACAAAGTTACGATATTAGCGGTAACGTAGACAATATGGATACAGTTCACGACTTAAAAACCGCAAAACTTTTTCAAGCGGCTCTTTTATCGGGTGCAATAGTTTCGGGAGCTGACGTCGAAACGCAAAAAAGTCTAAATGAGTACGGTCGTCTTTCGGGACTTGCTTTTCAAATAACAGACGATATACTGGACGTAACCGGAGACGTTTCCGCTCTCGGCAAGAATATCAATCAAGATTACAATAAAACCACTTACGTTACTCTGTACGGTATCAAGGGCGCAAGACAAAAAGCATTTGAAGTAATCGAGCTGGCAAAAAATACCGTTAAAGGCTTAACTTATCCGAATACTTTGTGTGAATTTGCGGATTTCATCATTTCGAGAAACCGTTGATTTTATAAAAGTTTACATAAATACATTAATGTGTTATAATATATATATCGGTGGTGCAGTATTCTAGTCGGAAGTTGTCTATTCAAAGGCGGGGATAAAAGACCGTCGCGGGCATATCGATGAAGTTTCTGGTGCTGGCTTTGGTTGCCCAAACCAGGGCTTGTGCTGGGAGTTAAGATTTATGGGCATTTCATAACGGCATATGAATATTGCCCCATATTTCGCGGAGACCATACCGGGTGAGATTTTTCTTACTCGATTGGATTAAACCTGTATTGCGGTATCAAAGCTGTGTGCAGTGTAGCCTGCCTTGAGTGTTTTTGGTGAATTTTTGTTCACTTTAACCGTTGTTGGCCAAACTCGGTTGGAATCGCTTAATGAAACCAAAAGTGCAAAAGAGGCTAGATTGGAATTACTTCCGTCAAGGAAATCTTCTAGACTGTATTATATATTGAGGATTATAGTGTGCTCTTTTACGGTAATCCGGTCAAGCTGACGGCAACGTTGCTGGGCTTTACGCAATAGGAAACTTCTCATACGGCGACGGTGAGTTGTAAAGCGGGGAAATCCAACCGGACCTTATGGCGCAAGGTTTACTCAGTGTATACCACCGATTTTTTATTAAAATGAACGAAGATATAAATCAATCCGAATTAACTTCGGGCGAAAACAAACATAATAACGATAAACCGTTGAAACATGACAAGAAGTCCCCCAAAAACAAAGCGAAATTTTGGGTGATTAAAATTACCGTAATTACGTTTTTTCTTTCTGCGCTTTTCAGTTTTGTTTCCGGTTTCGCAACCGAAAAATCAAACTTAATCATCGTTGTTTTCACCGTATTGTTATTGATAATAATCAGCATATTGTTCGATGGAATTGCAGTATCCGTTACTGCGTGCGACCCTGCACCTCTTCTCGCTATGGCTGCGCGTAAAGTCCCCGGAAGTAAAGTCGCGTTGTTTTTGGTTAAAAACGCCGAAAAAGTCAACAGCATCTGCGCCGACGTAGTCGGAGATATTTGCGGTATTGTATCAGGCGCTTGTTCCGTTGCGATAGTCACAAGAATTATTCTTATGACGAACAGTCAATTTGAATTCTGGATAGGTATAATTATAAGCAGCGTTATTGCCGCGTTGACGGTAGGCGGTAAAGCACTTGAAAAATATTTTGCAATGAAATATTCAAAAGAGTTCGTTATGGCAACGGCAAAAATACTGAAACTGTTTGTTAAGGAGAAAAACCTTTGATTTTGGATAAAATCACATCGTCCGAGATTAAAAACCTTACAATTCCCAAACTGTATCAACTGGCACGGGAAATTCGTCGGGAAATAATCGATACCGTAATAACCAACGGCGGACATCTCTCGGGTAATCTCGGCGTTGTAGAATTGACGATTGCTTTACATTATGTATTCGACTTTCCGAAAGATAAATTGATATTCGACGTCGGACATCAATGTTATACTCATAAACTGCTGACGGGACGTTATGAACGTTTCAAAACTTTACGAAAGAAAGACGGAATAAGCGGTTTTCCGAAAAAATCGGAGAGCAAATACGACGTTTTCGATTCGGGACACAGCGGAAATTCGGCGTCCGTAGGATTGGGACTTGCGAGAGCAAGAGATTTGGCGGGAGAAAAATTCGAAGTGATTTCACTTGTCGGTGATGCTTCGCTTACTACGGGTATGTGTTTGGAAGCCTTAAACGACGCAGGAGCAAACCCCACGAAACAAATAGTTATTTTGAACGATAACAATATGTCGATTGCGGGTAACGTCGGAGCCGTTTCCGCGTCTTTAACTAAACTCAGAACAAAATCAACGTATAAAAGAATTAAAAGAAAACTTGTATCAATCGTATCAAAACACGTTAAAGGTCCCGAAACGATTTCAAAATTCAAGAGAGTAAAAAACAGTTTCAAATATATGTTAATGCGAGGCGTTTTCTTCGAAGAGTTCGGTTTGAAATACTTGGGACCGATAGACGGGCATAATTTCAAAGAGTTAATCGAATATTTGACGCTTGCGAAAAACGAAACCGAATCGATTGTACTCCACGTAATTACCCGTAAAGGTAAAGGTTGCGTCGAAGCCGAAGAAAATCCCGGTAAATATCACGGAATTTCTCCGCTTATAAATAGCGGAATAAAAGCAAAATCGTATTCTGATATATTCGGCGAAACTTTGACGGAATTAGCCGAAAAAGACGAAAAAATCGTCGCCGTTACAGCGGCTATGCGTGACGGCACGGGACTGACACGTTTCGCAAAAGAACATCGCGACAGATTTTTTGACGTCGGGATAGCGGAAGAACACGCCGTCACTATGTCTGCCGGACTTGCATTAGGCGGATATAAACCGTATTTTGCGGTTTATTCGTCGTTTTTACAAAGAGGATACGATCAACTTATCGAGGACGTTGCGTTACAAGGCTTACCCGTAAGAATTTGCGTGGACAGATCGGGAATAGTCGGAAGCGACGGTGAAACGCATCAAGGTATATACGATAACGGTTACTTAAATACGATACCCGATTTGACAATTTTGACGCCTTGCGGCAAAGACGCGCTGAAAGAAGCTTTGATATGGTCAAAAGACTATGATAAACCCTTGATAATAAAATATCCGAGAGGTGCGTGCGAACCGCAGAATAAAGTTCGATTTATTCCGTATAAATGGTGTCATTTAATAGACGCCGATTCAAAAATCGTAATCTTATCAGTCGGTGCGTCAATGAGCGCGGAAGCGGAAAAAGCCGCGTTCATTTTAGCCGAAAAAGGTATACAAACGGACGTAGTGTGCGTTAATTGCATAAAACCGCTTGACAAAGAATTGTTGTTAAGTCTGAAAAACAAAACGGTCGTTACGATAGAAGATAACGTTGAAGACGGCGGATTCGGTTCAGTTGTCAATGATTTCTTTTGTAAAAACCGTATCAAAACCGATTTACATATTTTAGCGTTGAAAAATACTTTCGTTACTCACGCCACGGTCAACGAAACGCTCGAAGCAAACGGGCTTTCCGCAAAAAATATAGCGGAATATGTAAAAAACATAATTAATTAAATTTAATTGATATTACCGACCGTTCAAATACTTGCAAAATATTATGCCGTATAATATAATATTGTCAATGCACTATGTGGGGAGCCAGCGGTGCCTTGTAGCCTGCAATCCGCTATAGCAGGACAGAATGCCCGGCAAGGTGTATTCTATGAGAGGTCAGCCGTTGTCAAGAAGATGTTGATGTCGGGGTCTCGTGCGATTTTGCGTTGTGAACCGTGTCAGGGCTTGACGGCAGCAGCACTAAGCAATCAGCAAAATGTGCCACGAGGAAGCTTCGGCGGAGTCGTCTTACAACGTAACGCTTTGGTGGAATATATCGAACCGGGCTGTGCAGTTTTTAGGTAAAATGAATACGGAACAGGCAAAAGAATTTTTCAAAAACGATAAATTTGTAAACGCTGTCGGAATTGAAATCATCAGCGCGGAAGCAGGTAACGCTACTTGTTCGTTAACCGTTGAAGATTGTCATATGAACGCCGCTAACGCGGTTCAAGGCGGAGTTATTTACACGCTTGCCGATTTTACGTTTGCGGTCGCTGCAAACTGTTTCGACAAAATTACCGTTACTTTAAGCAATAATATCGAGTACGTCAAAAAAGCCGTTTCGGGAACATTGTTTGCGCATTCGATACTTACCGATATGTCTAAAAGAATATGTTTTTATAAAACAGAAGTCGTAAACGAGAACGGCGAATTGATTGCAAGCTTGAACACAGTCGGATATATAAGCGATAAGGGTATATAAAACCTAAAAAATAAAAATTACGGCAGATTAACTGATATGAGTGAAAACGGCAGTGCTATTTCAATAAAAAAAGGTATGATTATCGAATTGATAATTTTTACGGCAGCGTTGCTTTTTTTGTTTTTCGGAGACGATTTATTCTATCTTTTCGTTAAAGATTCACCGTCGGGCGTCGTTTGGCTCAATAGGATGTTTTATTCGACGTTTATACTTATACTTACAGTGATCGCATTTGTATGGTACGTTGTTTATCGCATTATTCAATTTAATAAAAAAAAGCTTCCCGTTAATTTTTTCAAATGGCAGTTTATCGTATTGAAAGCAGTTGTGTTTATAATAGTCGGATTGATTATTATCGCATACTTTTCTTTACTTGCGCCTTTTAATAAAGACAAATCCGCAGAAGAAAAGTTCGTTGAAGCAACGGTCGTATCAATCGAAGAAAATTCAACATACATGGGTACGATAATATTAAGATACGACGACGGAACAAAAAGCAAACCGATAGATTGTTGTTATTTGGATAGCGTACCGATTGTTCAAAATAAAAAGTATAAATTCAAAATTTACGAAAATTGCAATGTTTTTGTTGCCGTACAAAATATGGAGTAAACGACAATGAAATACGACTGTATTTTTTACGACTTTAACGGAACGCTGTTGGACGACACGGATATTTGCGTGGAAATTCTGAACAAAATGCTCGATAAAAGGGGATATAAACATATTACAAAAGAAAAATATCGGGATATTTTTTCTTTTCCGATAAAAGAATATTATGAAAAAGCGGGATTTGATTTTTCCAAAGAAGAATACGAGACAATCGCCAAAGACTTTGCGCCTTTATATAACGCGAATTATAAGCGTTGTCACATTTTTGACGGCGTTGTCGAATTGTTGGAAAAGGTAAAAAAATGCGGAATAAAACAAGTCATAATTTCCGCAACGGAATTTAATTTGCTTAATGAACAGTTGAAATTCTTCCGAATAGACGGCTATTTCGATGACAAAACCGCACTCGATAATTATTATGCTTACGGCAAAATCGATATTGCCGAACAATATGTAAAAAACAATAAAATCGACACATCGCGAACGGTTATGATAGGCGACACGATACATGACGCGGAAGTTGCGGACGCCATCGGTTGCGACTGCGGACTTTTAACTTGCGGGCATCAATCTCCAAACAGATTGAAAGCTCTGAATAAACCGACGTTTAATTCCATCAAAGAAATCGATAATTATATATTGAGGTAATCATATGAAATACAGAATCGAACATGATACAATAGGTGAAATTAAAGTGGCGGAGTGCGCTTTATGGGGAGCGCAAACGCAAAGAAGTTTCGAGAATTTCGTAATCGGCGATTACAAAATGCCTTTGGAAATCATACATGCAATAGCGGCAATCAAGTATTCCGCCGCAGTAGCAAATGAAAAACTCGGTAAATTATCGAAAGATAAAGCCGAATTAATTCAAAAATCCGCAAAACTTATTATCGACGGAAAATACGACGATCAATTTCCGCTGGTTGTTTGGCAAACGGGAAGCGGAACGCAAACGAATATGAACGTTAACGAAGTAATCGCACATATTGCGCCGAAACTTCACGCAAACGACGACGTCAATATGTCTCAAAGCACCAACGATGTTTTTCCGTCGGCAATATCCGTTGCGACTTGCGCGTCAATCACTTGTTATTTATTGCCGGCAACGAAAGATTTGATAAAAACTTTCAAAAATCTCGAAGACGAAAATAAAAACGTAATCAAAGTAGGGAGAACGCATCTTCAAGACGCAACGCCCGTTACGTTCGGTCAAGAGGTAAGCGCTTGGCGCGTTATGCTCGAAACAAACGTTGAAATGATTAATTCCGCGTTGAATTATGTAAAAAGACTTCCGCTTGGTGGAACGGCGGTTGGAACGGGACTTAATTCGCCCGCAAACTTCGATGCGGAAGCGGTAAAAGCACTGAACGATTTACTCGATTTTGACTTCGAACCGCTTGATAACAAATTCTACGGACTGTCAAGTAAAGACGCGATAGTCAACGTACACGGGGCTATTAAATCTCTTGCTTGCAATCTTATGAAAATCGCAAACGATATACGGTTGCTTGCAAGCGGACCGAGATGCGGACTGGGCGAAATCAATATTCCCGCAAACGAACCGGGAAGTTCAATTATGCCCGGTAAAGTCAATCCGACGCAATGCGAAGCTTTAACCCAAGTCGTATGCGAAGTGATAGGTAACGATACGACAATAACGCTTGCGGCTTCGCAGGGAAACTTTCAATTAAACGCTTATATGCCCGTCATTGCTTTCAAAATAATCGAAAGCATAAATCTTCTGTCCGACGCAATAGCAAGTTTTAATAAAAAATGTGCGCTCGGAATAAGCGTCAATCTCGATAAAATGTCGGCAAACGTTGAGAACAGTTTAATGACCGCAACCGCTTTGAATACGGTTATAGGGTACGAAAAGGCTGCCGAATTGGTTAAATACGCACACAAAAACAACGTTTCGTTATATCAAGCGAACGATATTTTGAAAATTGTCGATAAAAATGTATTGAAAGAAACTCTTAATCCAAAAAAAATGATATAAAAAAAGGATATATCTATGGAAAAACAAACTATTTATGAAAAAGCACTGAAATGCCACGAAGAGTGGAAAGGAAAACTTTCCGTCGAACTCAAAATGCCTTTGAACGATAAAAACGACTTATCTCTTGCGTATACTCCCGGCGTTGCCGAACCTTGCAGAGTAATCAATAAAGACGTTTCCAAAGCATATGACTATACCTGGAAAGGAAATTCCGTTGCAGTAGTTACAGACGGAACGGCAGTATTGGGACTCGGTGATATAGGTCCCGAAGCGGGACTTCCGGTTATGGAAGGAAAATGCGTTTTATTCAAAAATTTCGGCGGAATCAACGCCGTACCGATATGTTTGAATACCAAAGACCCAAAAGAAATAATCGCAGTTTGCAAAGCAATCGCTCCGACATTCGGGGGAATAAATCTCGAAGATATTTCGGCACCGCGTTGCGTTGAAATAGAAAGAACGCTTATTAATGAGTTGAATATTCCCGTTTTTCACGACGATCAACACGGTACAAGCATCGTTGTAACAGCCGCATTGCAAAACGCGCTGAAACTCGTACACAAGCAAAAAGAAAATATAACGGTCGTGATAAGCGGAGTGGGTGCCGCCGGCAGTTCGATTATAAAAATGCTTAAAAATTTCGGCGTAAAACGTATTTACGGTTTCGGCAGAAACGGAGTAATCAGACGCAGCGAATATGATAAATACGATTTCTTAAAACGCGAAATCGCGGATATGACCAACGAGGAAAACGAAAATCTTACGCTGAAAGAAGCACTTGAAAAAGCAGACGTGTTTATCGGCGTTTCGGCACCGAATTTATTAAATTGCAAAATGGTCGAAAATATGAAACGGCGTCCCATAGTTTTCGCACTCGCAAACCCCGAACCCGAAATACCTTACGAGGAGGCGGTAAAAGCGGGGGCAATCGTCGGAACGGGACGTTCTGATTACCCGAATCAAATCAACAACGTGCTTGCGTTCCCGGGGTTATTCAGGGGAGCGTTGGACGTACGGGCAACAAAAATAAACGACGAAATGAAACTTGCCGCATCAATGGCGATTGCAAGCCTTGTAAGCGATGACGAGTTGAACGAAAACTATATAATACCGTCGGTTTTTGATAAAAGAGTATCGGAAGCGGTAAGTGCGGCGGTTGCGAAAGCTGCCAAAGACAGCGGAGTTGCCCGATAATTCGGTTGAATTATAATTAAAATTATCAAAAAAATAAAAAAACATCAATTTTAGTTGAACTATTAAAAAAATAATGCTAAAATTTTTATAAACATTATTCGGAGAACAATTATGGGATTATTTTGGCATAAGAAGAAAAAAGATAACAGTACCCAAAAGACAGTGGTTGAACCCGAGAAAAAGCCGATAGAAAAAAAGCCGACTGCTAAGGAAACCACGGAAATAAAACCCGTTGCAAAGCCTGCGACCAAGACGGTTAAAACGGTTAAAGCAGTTTCTAATGAAACACCATCGAAAAACGGTAAATTCATAATAAGAAAAGCCGTTTCCAATTATGTTTTTGCATTGCAAGCCGCTAATTATGAGAACGTCGCAACATCGGGTAGCGGATATAAGTCTTTGGACGCGGCAAAATCGGGTGTTGAAAGTGCGAAGAGATTCTTAAATTCACCGATTCAGGATTTAACTCTCAATAACGTTGAAGAAGTAAAAAATCCGAAATATGAAATTTATCTCGACAAAGCGGAAAAATTTCGTTTTCGTTTAAGAGCCAATAACGGAGAAATCATTATTGTATCCGACGCATATTCGTCTAAATCTTCGTGCAAAAACGGAATTGCAAGTATTCAAAAAAATGCTCCGTTTGCCGAAATAGAAGTATTGAAATCATAAAATATACATAATTAACAAAATAATAATAAGCGGGATCGTATTAATCTCGCTTATTATTTTATTTTCGCAATTTTCTTATTATCTTATCATATACTCATACATACTTGTTTCCGTTATTCTTCCATCTGCATACAGTTTCTCCAAAGAAGATTTCATAGTATACATACCTTCGCTCGAAGACATTTGAAGCGTCGTCGGCAACATATGCAATCTGCTTTCACTTTCGCGAATTATCGCTCGGATTGCGTTATTGCAAACCATTACTTCGGTAGCAAGAACCAATTCGTCTTCGTTGACGGAGGAAATAAGTTGCTGAGAAATAACGCATAAAAGCGACATCGCAAATTGGGTTCTTATTTGCGACTGCTGTTCCGCAGGGAATATATCGACTATGCGGTTGATTGTACTTACCGAATCGCGCGTATGTAAAGTGGACAGAACGATGTGTCCCGTTTCCGCTGCACGCAAAGCCGATTCAATACTTCGCGGATCGCGCATTTCACCGATCATTATCACGTCCGGATCTTCTCTCAACGACTCGACTACCGCGTCTTCGTACGTTTTGGAATCTCGACCTATCTCTCTTTGCGATATTAAACAAGTATTATTCTGATGTATAAACTCAATCGGATCTTCAAGCGTTATTATATGTCTGTTCATAGTCTTGTTCATATAATCGATTAAACAAGTGAGAGTGGTGGTCTTTCCGCTTCCCGTAGGACCCGTAATCAAAATAAGACCGCTCTTTTTTACGGCAATTTCTTTCAATATATTCGGTATACCGAGTTCGTCAAAATCAGTAGACGGAAGCGCAAGCAGTCTGAAACTTATACACCAACCGTTAGCGTCGGAAAACGCATTGCAACGAAACCGCGCGGATTGAAATTCGACGGTAAAATCGTATACTTCCGTACTCTCGGTAATTTCAAGAACATTTTTTTGTTTTCTTTTTATAAAATCGAATATTTCTTCGCTTGTTAAACGATAGTCGTCTATTTTATATAACTTTCCGCATTTTCTTATGAAAGGAAACGCTTTTGTCTTTAAGTGTAAGTCAGACGCGCCTACTAAAATCGTATAAGCAATATAATAAGATATTTTGTCGGGAAAGTCGATTATATTCGGAATATCGTATCCATTTGTATCAAAAGACGTCGGTCCCGTTTTAATTGTTACTCTTTGTTCGTTTTTTAATTTATCCTCTTGTTGCCGCTGTTGTATTTTCGCTAAACAAGAAGGACAAAAACGCTTATTTGAAAAAAGATCGCCGTTATGAATTTTATTTTGTAACGCAAACTTTTGACCGCAAATTTCACAATAGTTAAATTGTACCATTGAAAACTCCTTTTACTCTTAATAGAAATATTATGACATATTTTTATGTGAAAATCCACAGTTATTTGTAAAAATCAAAATTAATAATAAAAACCGCCGAATACAGCGGTTAATTCGATATTGGTGGAAGGAGATGGATTCGAACCATCGAAGTCGTTGACAACAGATTTACAGTCTGCTCCCTTTGGCCACTCGGGAATCCTTCCAAGTCTTTTTGGAGCTGGTGATCGGAATCGAACCAACAACCTGCTGATTACAAATCAGCTGCTCTGCCAGTTGAGCTACACCAGCAAATAAGTGGTGCCTCGGGGCGGAGTCGAACCACCGACACAGGGATTTTCAGTCCCTTGCTCTACCAGCTGAGCTACCGAGGCAGACGGAAAAGTAATATGTATGGCGACTCGGAAGGGGCTCGAACCCTCGACCTCCAGCGTGACAGGCTGGCGTTCTAACCAACTGAACTACCGAGCCATACTTAAATATAATGTTGGTGGGCCTTCACGGACTCGAACCGCGGACCAATCGGTTATGAGCCGACCGCTCTGACCAACTGAGCTAAAGGCCCACATTATATTAACTAAATTGTCAATCCATCTTGGTCGGGGTGAAGAGACTCGAACTCCCGACCTCATGGTCCCAAACCACGCGCGCTACCAACTGCGCTACACCCCGATGTTTTGCAGGGACTATGCAATCATACAATAATTAATTGATATTGTCAAGAATTTTAATAGAATATTTGAAATAATTATTAAAATTTTTTAATAATGCAAATTATACAAATAATACAAAAATAGTCAAATTATTATGCTTTTATACATTTTATGCCAAATGAAAATTCTTAAACTTTATATATTAAATTCGTTTGGAGGAAAAGCGGATGCTACTTAAAAACAAAGAAACCGAAGATAAATTCTTTATATCTTTGAAAGGAGAGATAGATCAACATAGTTGTCAAAAATTAAGGGATCATTTGGATAACGTTATTTCCAAAAGCAATAAAACCAAAATCGTATTCGACTTTTCCGACGTAGGATTTATGGACAGCACGGGAATAGGAATAATACTCGGCAGATATAAAAAATTCAAAAATACAAAGGAGTTTTATATAGAAAACGCAAATCCGACCGTAGATAAAATATTAAAACTATCGGGTATATATACAATAATTCCACAAATATAGGAGAGCACAATGAATAAAAACTTAATGTCGTTGACTATTTTGGCAGATACCAAAAATCAAGCTTTCGCAAGAAGCGTCGTTGCCGCATTTTGCACGGAATTAAATCCGACGATTACGGAATTAAACGATATAAAAACCGCCGTAAGCGAAGCGGTGACAAACTGCATCGTTCACGCTTACGAAAACAAAAATCAAGACAATAAAATCGTAATCGAAGGAATTATAGAAGATCAAATAATTACCGTAAAAATCAGTGATTTCGGAAAAGGTATATCAAACATCGAACAAGCTATGCAACCTTTCTTTACCACGAAAGACGGGGAGGAAAGAAGCGGTATGGGCTTTACCGTAATGAAAACATTTATGGATTCGCTCGAAGTATATTCCGAACTTAATAAAGGTACGCAAATCGTTATGAAAAAAAGTATAGCTATCGGAGACGAGGTTGTAAATGCTTGACAAAGAGAGAACCGTTCTCCTTATAAATAAAGCTCAGCAAGGAGATGAAAACGCAAAAACGGAACTTATCGAAAACAATATGCCGCTTATTAAAAGTATCGTAAAACGTTTTCGCGGAAGAATGATCGAGTATGACGATCTTATACAACTCGGATCTTTGGGGCTTATAAAAGCGATAAATAATTTCGATACGTCGTTTAACGTAATGTTTTCAACGTATGCTGTTCCTATGATTATCGGAGAAATAAAACGCTTTCTAAGAGACGACGGAGTGCTTAAAGTTTCGCGCGCTTTGAAAATGCAATCGGCAAAAATAAATAATTTTATCGAGGAATACAAGTCAACTCACGATAACGAACCGAGTATTTCCGAAATTGCCGAAAAATTCGAAATTACTTCACAAGAAGTCGTGTTTGCTCTCGACAGCGCGAAATATCCGATATCGATACACGAAAAAACGGATGACGACAGCGGACTTGAACTCGAAGGAAAGATTTCCGACACGGAATCGTCCGACGATATTCTCGATAAATTTCTGTTGAGAGAAATTATAAATACTCTTCCGGAAAGAGATAAAAAAATTATAATATTGAGATATTTCAGAGATAAAACTCAAAGTGAAATCGCAAAAGAATTCGGAATATCGCAAGTTCAGATATCGAGAATCGAAGCAAAAATTCTGAAACAAATGAAAGAAAAATTAGAATAGAGTATATTTTTTTAACTCTTATCCATAATTATCGTATGAAAATAAAAAATACTAAATGCGCTTATAAAAATATCGAAGAAAACGAAACTTTGATTAAGCCGCAAAAGGAGCAAATACGATGATGGATAAAGAAACTTACGCGGAACTTGTGAGCAGAACGGCTCCGAAATCAAAGCATTTCTCCACAATAATAAGAGCCTTTTTGATAGGAGGTTTAATCTGTTGTATCGGTCAAGCGTTTGCGGATATTTTCGCAATGGCTTTTCCGTATCTTCAAAAGGACGAAATCGCTTCCGTCGTTACCGTGACAATGATTTTTTCGGGAGCGTTTCTCACCGGTATCGGAGTATACGACGACATCGGCAATTTTGCGGGCGCGGGCTCGATAATACCTATCACGGGGTTTGCAAATTCAATCGTCGCACCGTCAATGGAATTTAAGAAGGAAGGTATAATTTTCGGCGTATGCGCGAAAATGTTCGTCGTTGCGGGTCCCGTTATCGTACTCGGAATACTGTCGTCCGCTTTAATCGGAATAATTTATTGGATATTTTGATATGGAAAAAGGAAATCAAACAATAATTTTTGAAAAATCACCCGTTATCATCGGTACTTACTCAATCGTCGGACCGATGGAAGGAAAAGGTCCGTTCGGTACTTTATTCGACCATGTAATAGAAAAACCCGAGTGGGACGAACCGTCTTTTGAAAAAGCCGAGTGTAAAATGCATCGTCACGCAATAATTCACGCCATCGAAAAGGCGGGACTGGACGAAAGTGATATAGATTCGATAATAAGCGGTGATTTACTCAATCAAATGATAACGTCAAGTTATTCGGTAAGAGAGTTTGACTGTACTTATCTCGGACTGTACAGCGCGTGTTCGACTATTGCCGAAGCTATGACTATCGGCAGTCTGCTTATTTCCGGAAAACATTTCAAAAACATCGCTTGCGTAACTTCAAGTCACTTCTGTTCAGCCGAACGGCAGTACAGATATCCGCTTGAACTCGGAACGCCGAGAACGCCGCTTTCACAGTGGACGGTTACGGGAGCGGGCTGTATGATTTTATCCGATAAAGGAATCGGTCCCAAAATCACAATGGCTACTCTCGGAAAAGTTATAGACTATAAAATTTCCGACGTAAACAATATGGGCGCCGCTATGGCACCCGCCGCCGCACATACGATAATCACGCATTTTAAGGAAACAAAACGTATGCCCGTCTATTACGACGCGATAGTCACGGGAGATCTCGGCAAATACGGCAGTGAACTGCTTTTGAAACTGTTAAAAGACGCGGGGCTTGACGTTGCATCGCGCCATTTCGATTGCGGAGCGAAAATATTCGGAGACGACGAAAAAAAATATCAGGGCGGAAGCGGCGCAGGGTGTTGTAACGTTATGTTTTGTTCGTACTTTTACAATAAACTCAAAAAACGTGAAATCAATAAAATTCTGTTTATTCCGACAGGTGCGCTTATGAGTAAAATAAGCAGCCTACAAGGAGAATCGATTCCCGCAATCGCTCAGGCGGTAGCAATCGAAAATATGGAGTGATTATGGAAATATTTTTAACATATCTAACGGTTTTTGCAGTCGGCGGAACAATTTGCATCATAGGTCAGATTCTTTTGAATTTAACTAAAATGACTCCTGCGAGAATACTCGTTTCGTTTCTTTTGGCAGGCGTATTTTTAGAAGCTGTGGGGTTATTCAAGTATATCAAAGATTTCGCGCAGGCAGGCGTTACCGTTCCTATTTGCGGTTTCGGAAGCGTCCTTGTCAAAGGAGCGGTAAAAGGAGCGAACGAAAACGGCTTGCTCGGTGCGTTTCTCGGAAGCGTAACCGCCGCTTCGGCGGGACTTACCGCGGCAATCGTCTTCGGTTTCTTATTCTCGATATTGTTTTCATCGAAAAATAAATCCTAATCAAAAAAATTGCGGCATAAACTATTTGTGTGAAAAGAAAAAAGAAAAAACGCCGTATAATAATCATAGCAGTATTGTTGATTCCGATTCTGTTTGCTGTATTTTTTGTTTTCATAAGTACACCGATGATTAAAAAGTATTGTTCCGCAAAAGTCGAAGCCGTTACTATGAAAGCAATCAACAATTCGATAATATCGGTTTTTACGGAAGAAGTCAGTTATACCGATTTCGTAACGGTTGTTTATAACGAACAAAATAAAATTACCGCAATCAACGCAAAAACCGCAAAAATCAATCTGCTTGCGCGACAAATCGCATCTGTTACGGAAAAGAGCGTGGAATCACTCGGTGAAGACGGAATAGACGTTCCGTTCGGCGCATTCTCGGGGATAGATATGTTTTCGGGATACGGAATACCCGTAAATTTCAGATTTATACCCGTAAGCGCGGTTAATTGTGATTTCGTATCCGATTTCAAATCCGTCGGAGTAAATCAGACTTTACACAAAATCTATATGAATATTTACGTCGATTTACAAATAGTTTTGCCCGCCAATATCGATAAAATCAGAGTTTCTTCTCAAATTCTCGTCAGTGAAAACGTCTTGATAGGAGATATACCGCAAACATATTTGGTTGCCGAAGAAAAAGGAGATATGTTAAACCTTATTCCATAGTGATTATTATATAAAGTATTACAATATCGAAACTATTAATATAAATCGTAATATGCTTGACATTTTTTACCTTAAAGTGTTATCTTAAATAAGACTTTTGGAGGCAAAAATGCGCGAAAAATTATCAGAAATTCAAGCAAAATGTTTTGACGCCGTAAAAAACGCGAATAGTTTAACCGAATTATACAATGACGTTAAAGTGAAATTCTTAGGAAAAAACGGCGAAATGACTGCTGTTTTACGCGGTATGAAAGACGTTCCGAACGATAAAAAAGCCGAAATCGGAAAACTCGTCAACGATACCCGCGCGGCAATGGAAAAAGCAATCGAAGAAAAAGAAATTTATCTTACGAAACTTGAAAAAAAAGCCAAACTCGAAAGCGAAATTTCGGACATTACAATACCTGCAAAAAAAGCGGATATAGGTTCACTTCATCCGTTATCTATAATTAAAAATCAAATACTCGATATTTTCACGGGTCTCGGATTCGAAGTTAAAGAAGGACCTGAAATCGAAACGGATTATTATAACTTTCAAGCACTTAATATTCCGAAAGATCATCCGGCGCGCGATATGCAAGATACTTTTTATTTCAGTGAAAACTTGCTGTTGAGAACACATACGTCTCCGTGTCAGGCAAGGACTATGGAAAAACAACGTCCGCCGATAAGGATGGTAAGCCCCGGAAAAGTTTACAGATCGGACGACGACGCGACGCACAGCCCGATGTTTCAACAAATAGAAGGACTGGTCGTCGATAAAAATATCACGATGTGCGACTTAAAAGGCGTTCTCGACGAATTTGCAAAACGCTTCTTTAATTCCGATACGAAAACCCGTTTCAGACCTTCGTATTTTCCGTTTACCGAACCGAGCGTCGAAGTAGACGTATCTTGTTCGATTTGCGGCGGAAAAGGTTGCCGTGTTTGTAAAGGTACGGGATGGATAGAAGTTTTGGGAGCGGGTATAGTCAATCCCGCGGTTTTGGACAACAGCGGAATCGACAGCAACGTTTATTCGGGCTTCGCTTTCGGACTCGGCGTAGACAGATTGACTATGATAAAATACGGAATTCCCGATATGAGATTGTTGTTCGCAAACGATTTGAGATTTTTGAAGCAGTTCCGTAACGTGAGGTAATTATGAAAGTTCCGTATTCCTGGTTGAAAGAATTTGTAGATATAGACGTTTCCGCAGAAGTACTTGCGGAAAAATTGGTAAATATAGGTTTTGAAGTGGAAGAGTTTATCGACCTTTCAAAACGAATAAAAAACGTTGTCGCAGGACGTATTTCGGAGATTAAAAAACACGAAAACGCAGATAAATTAAGAGTATGCAAAGTCGATATAGGTAAGAAAACTCTCCAAATCGTCACTGCCGCGACAAACGTAAAAATCGGTGATTTCGTTCCGCTTGCTTTACACGGAGCCGTTTTGTATACGGGGCAGGAAATTAAAAGCGGTGAACTTAGGGGCGTTTTGTCCGAAGGGATGTTCTGCGGCGGAGACGAACTCGGTCTTACCGAAAACGATATGGACGGAGCGGGCGACGAAGGCGTTTTGATTCTGCACGACGTTACGCCCGGTCAAGATATTAACGAAATTATCGGTAATAACGATACCGTTCTTGATATTTCGGTTACCGCAAACAGACCCGATTGTCAAAGCATAATCGGCATTGCGAGAGAAGTTGCGGCAGTACTCGATAAACCTTTCAAAATGCCGGACTTATCTTTCAATACGACGACAAAAAAATCGAATATCGGCGTTGAAGTTATCGCAAAAGATTTATGCCCGAGATATATGGCTCACGAAGTCGATAACGTCGTTATTAAAAAATCTCCGAAAATTATTCGCGACCGTTTACGCGCCGTCGGAATCAGACCGATAAATAATATCGTGGATATAACAAACTACGTTTTAATCGAAATAGGACAACCTATGCACGCATTTGACAAAACATTGATTGAAGACAATAAAATCATTGTAAGAAGAGCGAAAAACAACGAAAAAATCGTGACTTTGGACGGCAAATGCAATAATCTCGACGATACGATGCTTGTTATTGCCGACGCAAAAAAACCGTCCGCCGTTGCCGGTATTATGGGCGGAGAATATTCGGGAATAAACGACAATACGAAAACAATTATATTCGAATCTGCAAAGTTTGCAAGAGATAATATCCGCAGAACATCGCGTACGCTCAATCTTCATTCCGACAGTTCGGCAAGGTTTGAGAAGGGTATCGACTTTCAAACGCAGGAAATAGGTATGAAAAGAGCGTTAAATTTGATTTGTTCCACAAAAAGCGGAGATATTTGCGAAAATTCAACGGACGTTCACGAAAGTTTCGACGCGGAAAGAACGGTTAAAGTAAAGCAAGACAAAATATCCGCAATACTCGGAATTGACATAAATACGGATTTCATACTCAAAACTTTGAACGGTCTGGGACTTAATACCGAATTGATAAACGGCACTTTTGTTGTCAAAATTCCCGGATTCAGAGAAGATATTGTAAACGCCAACGACGTTGCGGAAGAAATAATGCGCTTTTACGGTTATGACCATATTCGTTCAACTTTGTTAAAAGACGCCGCGCAAACATACGGCGCAAAAAACGAACATTATAAAATTTCCGACCGCATTAAAAACGTATTAATCGGACTCGGTTTCTATGAGACGGTAACGTATTCATTTACATCCGAAAAAGCATTTGATTCACTGCTTCTCAAAAAGAACAATAAATTGAGAACGGCTGCAAAACTTATAAATCCTTTGGGTGAAGACTGGTCCGTTATGCGTACGACTTTAACTCACAGTCTATTGAAAGCCGTTGAGTATAATCAAAAAATGAGTACGGAAAGCGGTAAATTGTTCGAGATTTCAAAAGTTTTCCTACCGAAATCGACACCGCTTATCGAGCAGCCGCGTGAAGTCGAAAAGTTGGCGTTCACGGTATGGGATAAAGAATACGACTTTTATAATCTTAAATCGACGGTAGAAGCAATCCTTGAACAGTTTAACGTGGAATACGATTACATAACAAGCAACGCCGAATTTTTACATCCCGGACGTTCCGCGGATATTATTCTCGCAAACGGTCTGAATATAGGTTCGTTCGGACAAATTCATCCCGACGTTTACGAAAATTACGAGTTGAACGTACAAACCTTTATTGCCGAATTGGATTTTGAAGCTTTGATTGCCAACGCCGTACCGTTTAAGGGATATAAGAATTTACCGAAATTCCCAAGTGTTGCAAGAGATTTTGCACTGGTTGTCGACGATAATTTGAAAATAGGCGAATTGATAACGTGTATTAAGAAGTTTTCGGAAGCGGTAAAAGACGTAACTCTGTTCGATATTTATAAAGGTGAAAATATTCCGCAGGGTAAAAAAAGCGTCGCAATTAAAGTTGTTATACAATCGGACGAAAAAACTTTGACGGATAAAGATATTCAAGACTTTACGAATAAACTGCTTAATACTCTCAAATCGAATTTCAACGCCGCGTTGAGAACGTAATTTCGTAAAATTATGCGTAAACCCGAATTGTTATGCCCGTGCGGCAATCCTGAAATGCTTATAAGCGCCATAGCGGGCGGGGCGGACGCCGTTTATCTCGGTTTAACGCAATTCAACGCAAGAATCAAAGCCGAAAATTTTACGAAAGAAAACCTCGGAAAGTGGGTTGACTATGCGCATTTGCGCGACACGAAAGTTTATTTAACATTAAATACTTCAATAAAACAATCGGAATTATACTCAGTAACGGATACGATTAAAACGGCGGCGTCGGCAAACGTTGACGCCTTTATTTTAACCGATTTCGGTTTAATGGATATAATCAGAAAAATTGCCCCGAATATTGCCGTACATCTCAGTACTCAATGCGGTATACATAATGCGGAAGGCGCGCTTTTCGCAGAAAAATCAAAAGCGGAACGCATAATTTTGTCAAGGGAAACACCTTTAAGCGAAATCGAACGCATAATTAAAAATACAAGCGTAGAAGTTGAAGTTTTCGTACACGGAGCATTGTGCGTCGGTTTCTCGGGTTCATGTCTTATGTCGGGAATTTGCGACGGCAAAAGCGGAAACAGAGGCGAGTGCAAACAATTATGCAGGCAAAAGTATAAATCAAATATTACCGACAATGAACGGTATTATCTCTCGACTAAGGACTTATGCCTTATCGATTACGTTAAAACACTCGAAAATCTCGGCGTTGATTCATTGAAAATCGAAGGACGACTGAAAAGTAAAGAGTATGTGTATTCGACAACAAAAGCATACCGCTACGCATTGGACGGGAGATTATACGACGATTTGCTTTTCGACAGCCGCGTAGCCTTCAACAGAAGCCAAACTCACGGGTATATAAAAGGCGATAACGACAATATAATTTCACCCGATATTCAAAATCATATAGGCGTTTCGATAGGTAAAGTGAAATTATCCGAAAAAGAAGGGAAATTCTATAAAAATCATATCGATACAAACTATCCGCTGGAAATAAACGACGGTATTAAATTTTTACATAATAATACCGAAATAGGAGGCGGAAACGTTTCGGGCGTAAAGAATTGCGTATATACGTCAAATGAAATACCGAAAGGAGCAGACGCGCGCTTAACTCTGATTAAAAACTATTCTAAAAAAATCGAAAACGTAAAAAAATTAACATTAATTATGAATTTTTACGCAAGAATAGGGGAAAAACCCGAATTAACGTTAATTTATAAAGATATATCGGTAAAAACTACAACCGATTATATATGCCAACAGGCAAAGACAAAACAAAACGTAAACGACTACGTAAAAGACGCGCTAAGCAAAATCAATGATACGCAGTTCGATTACTCGGTTATTACAATCGACGCGGAAGATAATGTATTCATACCGAAATCGATAATAAACGCAATGCGTCGCGACGGTATAAAACAAATTAACGAATTGATTTTGAAAAAATATAAAAAAACAGTCGATTACACAATCAATCTCAAAAAATACAATAAAAAATCGTTAAACGAGAGCAATTTTATTTATTATATAATAAATAATACCGATTTAATAAACGAAATAGAAAACAATGTAACTCACGTCGCATATTTCCCCGACGACTATAACGATATTATAAACTTCGATTCCTTCATTAAAGAAAAAACTCCATATAAAAAAGGATTGGTTTTACCGATTATTTCGTTCGAAAACGACTTAAAAGTATTATATAATTTATTGAGAAAATATAATACTTACATTGATTTTATTCAAATAAATAATATTTCTCAAACGATTATTGCAGAAAAGTACAATATTCCGTTTATTATCGGTACGGGTATAAGTATATACAACAGTTTCTTGATTAACGGCTTAAAACCCATTGCCGCAGTCGCGGGATGCGAGCTTAATGAAGAAGAAATTGCGGAAATAAAAACGAATACGGATATTCCGATATTATTTTATAAATCGAATTATGTTCCGCTTATGGAATTTACGCATTGTCCTTATAAAGTCAATTCGATAAAATGCGGAGATTGCAACGTTAAACTCGAATATACAAGGAATAATATGACATTTTATATAAGAAAAACAAAACTTTCAAAATGCTACTTTACTTTATACGGTGAATTTAAGAGTAAATACATAAATAAAACGAATACGATATGTAAAAATATTATTGTTATTAAATAATTATGTTATAATAGTTACATTATGTACAGCGACAGAGTTCTCGAAATACTCGAATATAACAAAATTATTGATAAAATAGCATATTTTACGTCTTCGGAAAAGGCAAAAGATATTGTAATGAACCTAAAACCGACTTCCGATTACGAATACGCAAAAATATTGATTTTCGAAACCGCGGAAGCCGATACCGTGCTAAACGACTTGGGGATATTCCCGAATTTCGCTTACGATACGGTTGACGAAATTCTCGAAACGGCGAAAGTCGGGAGTATGCTGTCGGTTGCCGAAATTTTGAAAATTGCGAGATTACTTAAAGTTTCGCGTAAAATCATTTCGACTTTTTCGGAAATTTCGGTTAATTTACCGAATATCAATATCAGAGTAAACAAGTTGTATTCCGACAAAGACCTTGAAAACGAAATAGATAAATCGTTTATCGGAGATAATGAAATTTCGGATAACGCGTCAAGCGAATTAAAAAACATAAGGCGGGCAATAAAAAAAGAAAATGAAAAAATCAAAGATAAACTGCGCGCTTTTATAACTCAAACTCAATACTTAAAAATTCTTCAAGACAATATAGTAACGGTAAGAAACGATCGATACGTTATACCCGTAAAAAGCGAATACAGAGGAGAAATAAGCGGACTTATTCACGATCAATCGGCGTCGGGCTCAACCGTTTATATAGAGCCGACAGCCATAGTCGAATCTAACAACGAATTGAAAATACTCTTAGTCAACGAAAAACGGGAAATAGAACGTATTTTAAGAGATTTTACATCTAAAATCGCCGCGATTTCGGGTTTTTTGTATAACAATTCGACAGCAATAGCCGAACTTGATACGATTTTCGCAAAAGCGCAATATTCACGCGAAATAAAAGGAGTCGTTCCGAATATAAACAGTCGCGGTTTCGTTTCGATAACAAACGGCAGACATCCTTTGCTTAATAAAGAAAACGTAGTCCCCGTAAGTATAAATATCGGTAAAGATTTCGATATTTTATTGATTACGGGACCGAATACGGGTGGCAAAACCGTAACGCTTAAATTACTCGGACTTTTCGTTTTACTCGGACTTTCGGGCGTTATGCTTCCGTGCGACGAAGCGGAAATTTCCGTTTTCGACAATAT
>ONBF01000026.1 GCA_900315995.1 uncultured Eubacteriales bacterium | reverse complement strand
CGAGCGGTTGCACCATACCGTTTTTACGAATATCACCCATAACAATAGCGCAAAATTTATTTTTATTCAGAACTCTGTAACACTCGCTTGCAACTTTCTCTATTGCAATCAAAAAATCTTTATATTCTAAGCGAGATAAGTCTTCACTAATATCATTGCTGTATTTTATAACATTTGCATAAGGCGGATGAGTGCATATCAAATCTATGCTGTTGTCTTTAATATTTTCTAAATTACAAGCATTGCCGATTTCAACCTTTATATCGTTTTCAAAATTACAATCAAAATTAAGTTTTTCGATTGTTCTTTCAACTGCATTTGGATTAATATCTATCCCGACTGCATTTCTGTTGTTGAGTTTACATTCAATAAGTGTAGTTCCGCCGCCGACAAATTGATCTAATATCAAATCATTTGGTTCAGAGTATCTTAAAATTATATTTTTTGCTACATAAGGTGAAAAATTTCCGCGATATTTCGCATCGTGCGTTGCCCATTTACCGCGATTGGGAAAACTCCAAACCGTGTTAGTTTCAAGTTCAAATTTTGTTTGCATTATTTTAATATTTCCTTTAACTTACCTTGTTCCAATTCTTTAAGATTAAAAATATTTTCGAGTACGTCAAACGTTTCTTCAAGATTGTTTTTGGCACTTGTCCAACCACGCCCATCGGTAACCCAAACGAAAGCAAAACCTTTTATATTCTTACTTTCTTCCGCTATCATTTTATAACTCCTTGCTGTTTCGTTTAACTTTGAGCCACCGCCTACATAAAAATTTGTTTCAAATGCATAAATACAATTATTCGTTTTAACGACATAATCGAATCTTTTTGCAACTTTGCCAAGATTTGAAAGTTTAGATAAATCAATATTCCATTTTTTTTCAATATCACTCAAATACATTTCTTTGAAATATGTTTGATTTTTCACAAAACCAGCTTTTTCAATATATCCTTCCAAAACATTTTCCATAAGATGTCCACCGCGATTTTTTCTTCCGTTTGAACCAAGACCGACTTCAACTCCGGTAGCATAATCAACAAGATTATTTATCAAGTGATTTGAAATCAAATCAAAAAGTCCTGTTTTTCTCATAAATTTTTTTAGTAAATCAATATCGTCTATCGTTTTGAAATTGTATTTAAGTTTCTCTCCTTCGTCAATAACTTTAATTTCCTTTTCTCTGACGGCAATAAGAAGCGGTAAACATTTACTTATTTCAGGATATTTTCTGAAAAGTTTATCAAAGTCTTCCTCAATGTTTTTTGAACCGATAAGCGCGTTCATAATGTTGAGTTCAATTTTAATTTTATCAATATTTTTATAAACTATATTAAAATCAGTATAATATTCGTAGGTTGCTATACTGTCCGTAAAATCATTAAACCAATCGTTAAATTGCCTTTTCATACCTATACTCCTTTTGTAATTCCGTACAACTATTTCGCTTATATCTCCACGCTTATCCGCTTTACAGTTTATCATACGCTTAGCAAAGATTCTGTCCATTTCAAAATTTTTATATAACTCGTCAAAGAAATTATCGTTAGGATCGATATTTTTCGGATCCGAATTACTGAGCATTATTAAACAATTTTGTTTATCGAGTTTTTTAACGAAGTCGGCAAGTGCTTTTTGGTCGTCGTCATTAAAACCCGATTTATCGTATCCGACAAAAGACGTATTTTCTATAAGCGGACGATACGGCGGATCGAAATAAACGAAAGTTTTGCCTTCGATAAATTCTTCACAAACCGTATAGTTACCGAATTTTATTTCGACGTTTTGTAAAAGTTGCCCGATCGAAATCAAATTGTCTTTGTCACATATAAGCGGAGTTTTATATTTACCGAAAGGAACGTTAAATTCGCCTTTGCCGTTAACTCTGTAAAGTCCGTTGAAACAAGTTTTATTCAAAAATATCAAATCAGCCGCTTTTTCAAAATCATATTTTCCGTTGAGCTGAATCTCGTTGTATCTTTTCTTTACTTTTAAGTAATATTCCTTTCTTTCATTGTCGGGCAACGGTAAAAAATCATATTGCAGTTTTTTAAGATTTACGATTAACCCGCCGACGTCGGCTTTTAAGCAACGATAACAATTAATAAGCTCTTTATTTAAGTCAACGATAACGGCTTTTTTAACTTTGTATTTTTGAAGAACATCAAACAAGACCGCACCGCCGCCGACAAATGGTTCGATATAGGTATCTATTTCTCCGTCAATAAGCTCTTGCGGATACATTTCTTTGAACTTATTGAGCAGTTGACCTTTTCCGCCGACCCATTTCAAAAACGGTTTGGCGTTTCTATTGCGCATCTTGCGTCTCCTTTACAGTCTCGATAATTTCGGATATATCACACTCAAAGACTTTGTAAACTCTCAAAGAACGTTTGCCGATTCGCTCATTACAAAGTTTTATTTTTTCGCGTTTTAAGATTACGAAACCTTTAAGTTATGTATTTTCCTAATTTTCAAAACGTTTTTATTTTAATTCGTTTTGTTTTCTTAAATTTTCGATTGTCTTTCTCGCAAGCGCGTCGCAACGATTATTGTTTACGTTATCGGAGTGTCCCTTTACTTTTATCCACTCGATTTCGTGACCGCAAATCAGCGTCAAAAGTTCTTGCCAAAGGTCAACGTTTTTAACGGGCGACTTGTCTTTGGTTTTCCAATTCTTTGCGATCCACCCTTCAATCCAATTATTTATAAAAGGATTCAACGAATACGCGGAATCGCTGTATATTTTAAGACTGCACTTTTCTTTAAGAATTTTAAGCGCGCTTATAATTGCCGTCAACTCCATACGGTTGTTTGTAGTTTGCATTTCCGCGCCGCTTATGACTTTTTCGGTGCCGTTATAGATTAGTATTGCGCCCCAGCCGCCAATCCCCGGATTTCCGCTACACGCGCCGTCGGTATATATCTCTACCCTTTTCATTTTCTTCCGAGTACTCTTGACTTCTCCGCGCATCTTGAAACGGCTTCGACTATTTTCCCTTCGACGTCCGTCTCTTTAAGATAATCGACAGCCTCGATTGTCGTACCGCCTTTCGAACAAACTTTTTCGATAAGTTCGCTTAATTCAATATCGGACTTTTCAGCCAAAAAAACCGCGCCTTTCATAGTTTGTACGGCAAGTTTTTTGCTTTGTTCATAAGTAAGTCCTTCCTTGACGCCGCCCTTTGCCATTGCTTCGATAAAATAATAGACGTACGCGGGACCGCTGCCGCTTACCGCGGTTACCGCGTCGAATTTGTCTTCCGCAAGTTCAATCGTCTCTCCCGTCGATTGAAATAAAGACGTTACGAAATTTTTTTGTTCTTCACTCGCATTGCAATACGTCAAAGCGCACATACCGTATCCTACCGAACACGGTGTGTTGGGCATAATTCTTACTACCGAATCGACATTAAAACGTTCTCTCAACGTCGAAATCTTTACGCCTGCCATAATGGATATAAGGCAGTTTATTTTAATATCGGCAATATCAAGCGTCCCGACGGATTGCGGTTTGACGGCAAATAACACATACTCGCAATTCTTAACGACATCCGCATTGCTTTCGGCGATTTTTACGCCGTAATTCTTATTGATAAGCGCGGCTTTTACCCCATCGCTGTCATACGCGAAAACATCGGACGGTTTCAGCAATGACGATAACGCACCGTTAAGTATTGCAGTCGCCATATTTCCGCACCCGATAATACCTAATTTATAAGAATAACTCATTTTAACCTCCGTTTATTAATTGACATACGTTGACTTTTATTATATAATTAACACGCTTTCTTAGGGGAGTGGCTCAATTGGTAGAGCAGCGGTCTCCAAAACCGCCGGTTGCGTGTTCGAGTCGCGTCTCCCCTGCCAGATTTCTGCTGACGCTTGTTTTTGAACCGAGATTCCGGAACAAGCGTTTTTGTTTAAGCGAGATTAATTTATCAATCGTTTTTATCATTACGGACTTATTATACAATCTTTCGGAATAATTCACAAGAAAAAAAGACGGTATTTACCCGTCTTCTTTGCTGCTTTTATTGATAACGCATACTGTTTAACAGTGATACGACTCAACCAGCTTACGCAGTTTATAAAGGTTGTATCTCAGCACTTCGGTAGGCAACGCATTGAGAAGCAAATTGATTATCACAACGGGCAAACAAACCGATAAAAGCATAGAAAACGGTTTGAATAACAATATTGAAAAGCCCAGCAAGCCCCCTAAAACGTGACAAATTATTCCGACGTTACTCTCGGCAACAAAGCGTTTGAGATATTCAACGCTTTTCGGATTGTATATTCTGTCTTTATGAAACGAACTGAATCCGCCGAGCTCAGGCACTTTATCTTTCCATTTTTTAATGCCGAGTTTTTCAAGTAATTTTTTTTCATTTTTACTTGCGCTCAATATCATTTTATCCGCCTCAAACAGGCTTAAAGGGAAAATATATCTTATGATAACCGCAACCGTCGCGTCGATTAAAATCACGGCTATTGTGCTCGATATATCTATAAATACAATATAACCGACGCTATACGCCCCGACCGGCAGACAGTTAAACGTTGCGATTAACGACATACTTATGAATATACATATCAAATACAGCATCTAATCTCCGTAAATCAATTTTTTTCCGTAGTAGTTTTCGTAAATATTTTTCCAAACGTCATAATTCGCGTTCTTTAAGTATTCGACGTTCTCACGTTCTGACAATTCGCATTTTCGATATATCGGCTCCGCAATATTGATATTATAAATATACACGGGCGAGCCGTCGTCATTATAAGTTCCGTATTCTTTAAGCGTAATGAATATGGGTATTACGGGTACGTCGTATTTGACCGCAAATCGAAACGCGCCGTTTTTCATAGGACGCGGTTTTTTATAATTCCACCACATTGCCTGTTCGGGAAACACGAGAATTTTTTCTCCGCGCGCGAGTAAAACGTCTATCGCTTCAAAAAACTTTTTCATAGTTTCGACGTTTGAAGACAACGGCAGTGTATTGCAATGTTTGAAAAACATACCGAATATGCCTTGCATCGATGTGTAATTGCCTTCGCGTATGATTTTATATATCCTGCCGTGCCTCAAATACGGCAACAGCGTTTTATAAACGACGTAATGGTCGTATATCGAGAAGTGATTGCAAGTAACTATTGCTCCGCCTTTTACTTTTTTGAAATTCTCGATACCCGTCACGTCGCCGTATACGAGACGTTTTTTCTTGAATTCTTTTTCAAAGTATCTTACTGCGGCGCGATTTGCGAAGTAACTCTTTATTTTAGACGAAAGTTTTTTGTTAAGATAATCGACCCGATTCGGCAACAGAATTTCAGTGGGTGGATCGTCTTCGACGTCTTTATCGAAAATTCCCGCCCGCTCGTATTCTTTGATTTTATCCGTCACAACCTGCCTGTCGTGCGACAATTTTTCGTAGTCCATCAATCTATTGCCTTTAACGTTTTATTGAAATAGTTATTCGGATTACGAACTTCCGTTTTGCACATTTCAATAAGTTTCGATTCGCACAACTTGTCTTTTTCGATATTTGCTTTTGAATAATTACGTCTCTTTGCGAGTAAATATCTATAAAAACACGTTTCTTTTGCATGTTGCCAAAAATACTTTTCAAAAAGTATTCCTTTATAATGCCACGGTTTCATAGTAAGATTGAAATGTATAATGTTGGGTAAAAGTTTTTCTTCAAGTTTAGACGCTTTAATCGGCATCATATTCCACGATTCGTCCAAAAGAAGCGTTTTATCTTTACATAATACGTTCAGATAATCTTGATCTTGCGCCACCTTAAACGAATGCGCCGTCATTAATTGCAGGAATCTTTCGTTAAAGTTTTCCAAACGTAACTTTTCGAGATTCATAAGAAGCATACCGGCATTGAAATACGCGCTGTGATTTATTCCCAAAACTTTCGCGGTATATTCTTGAAACGGTTCGACCGATCCGACCGCACCGTCGGGTACCGCGGCGAGATACCAGTCGTCCGTATTGACATTAAACAGTTTGGATATATCGGACATAATTACGGTGTCGCAATCGAGATATATTGCCTTTTTGATATTCGGAAACATTTCGGCAATAAATATGCGGTAATAAGTCGTATATGTATAGTAATCTCTCAATACGGCGGCATTTTCGAGTTTGGCAAGATGCTCTTTAACGCTTACGAATTTAATTCTGAATCCGTTCGACGAAATTTTAAGTATTTTGTTTTGCATTTTTTCTCCGACATCGCTGTGAAGAATTATTATCCGGTAATCATAGCGTCTTGAACGATTGACTTTCAGAGAAGTCAATGAAACCGCAAGACAAGGCACATAGTTTTCATCGGTTGAATAAACAATCGGTATAATTTCTTTTTTCATTGTTTTTGCACCTCCGTTTTTATTTTATCAATCGATACTTTGAATATCAACGTCATTTGAGTTTTTTCAATTCCCTACATATTTTGTGACTATGGGAATATGCGAAATTTAATTCTCATAATTTGGGATTTTTGCGAAAATTTCAAAAAAATGCAACGTTTTTACCCGCATTTCAATAAAAACCGTAACATGATGTTATTTTCGTCATAAAATCCGAAAAGTCAATATCTAACAATCATTGTATCGCTTTTTTAACTTTACGATTTAATTATATAACTTGAATTGTCGTCTGTTGCTCTCTTGTTCTTTTTAGTATCTCTACCGTTGTTTATTGACAATTCGCTTATAAAAACATCAATTCCACCGCTCGATATTTTTATTCTACTATCGGTAGAATAAAAGAAAAAACCGCAATTATTTGCGGTTTTTTCGTCGATTTTCGCAACTTTAAGCATTATCAGTTAAGTTCAACGAGATCAGCGTCATCCACTATTTTCTTAAAATCCGTATCGTCAATGGGACGCGGCGCGTTTATAAGAACGTCGTTAATGTACAATTTATACGAACATCCGAGAAATTCCGCCGCCTTTTCACTCATATCTATTCTGCTGAAATATATTCTGAAAAAGTCCATAACGGACGCAGTTTTGTTCATATAGAAACGCGACGCTATTTCTTTTCTTTCGCAATTTACTGTTACTCTGTTCTTTTTGATAGCGTAATTCACTCTATCGTGTATATCGTCTTTATCGAATACTTTCATATGAACTCTCGTTCTGTGAGCGTCCGATTTATCCGCGATTATGAGTGCCGCGCTTACGGGATTAACGGGTTTTCCGTACTCTTCCTCATGATTACCTATGGCCGCAACGATTATTTCTATATCCCGTTGATTCATACCGATTTTTTGCAGTAACGAATAAACGAGAGTTGCACCGGTCAAACCGTGATGTTTACGACAAATGGCATTGCCTATATCGTGCAAATATCCCGCAATTTGTCCGAGCTCTTGTGTATGCTCGTCATAGTTTAATTCGGTAAGTATTTTCTTTGTGTTGTGCGACACGAATCCCATATGTCTGAAACCGTGTTCGGTATAGCGTAAAGCGGCAAGATTATCATTTGCCGCAGCAATCAAAGATTTAACTTCCGCATTGTTTCTTATTACTTCAAACAGTTCACTCATAATGTCTCCTTTGCAAGTTCTTCGGGAATTTCTCCACCCAGTCTTTCGACTGCGTTTCTTATTTCCGCAAACTCATATTTATCGGTATCGTTCTTTTTGAGATAATCTATCAATTCGTCCACGGCTTCTTCCATACCGTAAGAGCCGATATACGACGCATAAAGTATAGTGTCGATATTCCGATTCAGCATAACTATCAACCAATCGAGTATTTCTTCGCGTCCTTTGTAGTTATAAAGAATATCCATATATCTCTCTTGTATTTTAACATCTTTATCGCTTATTGTATTCAATAATTTTTCAACAATTTCTTCATGGTTATCCGACAATATCTCCACGGCAAGTTCAACGAGATTTTCGTCTTCGCTCGTATTGACTATATCGATAAGCTTTTCGTCCGCTTTATGCGTCCCCGTTTCTTTTATTATCGATGCCGCGTATCCGGCATAATTTTCGTTGTCGAGAATTTCAATCAATAAATCGACGTCGCTCTCGCTTATAAAGTCGAGTATCATATCACTTATATCCAAAGAATTATCGATACACGCTTTAATATATTCGCCGCATTTATTCTCCGCTTTTAATTTTTCGAAATAATCTTTTGGTGAATATCCGTATTTGGCGATAGATTTATTTTGCCACTCTTTATACAAATCGGGAATCATACGCTCGACTTCGTCGGCGGGTTTGCCTTTCAAATCCGTGTTCAATTTATCCATCAAAAATTGTTCAAACAGTTTATCGAAATCAATTACCATTTGCTTCCAACTCCTTCTCGTATTTATTAATCATACGTTTGTCCGCACCTATAAAATCAAGCAATACGGACTTATCTTGATTCGGAATAGTCGAATATCTGATTAGCATTGCAGTCAAACATTTTTCACTTTTGGGATTTTTACCGCTTCTCTTAATATCGAAATGTAAAGAAACCGATGCTGTTTTAAGTTTTTTATTATAATTATCGCCGCAAATAAGCGCGGCAATCGAGCAAGCTCCCGCATAAGCTCGTTTTAACGTTTGCGAATATTCGTTGAAAACAACCGCGTATATCGGCTTAAACGTTTTCAAAATATTATTGACGACGAAATGCAATTCTTCTTTATTCTCGTGTAAAATATATTCATATAAAGCAAAATATTTATATTTCTCAGAGACAGTGACATCTTTCAAATAATCTTTGAAATATTCAAGACCGTCTTTACCCGCTGATAAAAACATATTATTTATTTCTTTATGAAAATTTCCACTGTCGGAACGCACTTGCCAATTAATCAAAGCGTTGATTTTTGCATCATTCCGCATAATGCTAACCAGATTTTCAGGCTTTACGGTATTTAACAACATAACAAAGTCCGTCAGTTTTTTGGCAATAAACTCAGTATTCATGATAAGCGGAGTTTCAAAATTTCCGAAGTTTTCGTCAGACAACATCTCGATATATAACGGGAAATTATGTTTACCTTCGTAAACTATGTTGAGTTTTTTGTATATATCGACGGCTTCGTTTTTCTTACCTTCTTTATACAATAGGTAGGCTTTCAACTGCATAAGAAATTTATCATACGGACATTTTTCAAGAAATACTGTCAATAAATCTATGCAAAGTTCAATATCGTCTTCACTTTTGATTTTTGCAATATGCCGATACAAATCGTCATAACCGAACGTTTCCGCATTTTTAAGTTTTTCATACAGTTCTTTTTTCTCGGAAACATCTTCGCAAATCTCAGTTAAAAGTATAAGCGCGTGAGCGTTATCTTTGTCAATTTCGAGAACTTTCTTCGCATAATATGCGGTTTTTTCTTTATCTTTAAGAATATTTTCCGTTATCTCCGTAATATAGCAAAGTGAATTAGCATAATTCTTTGAATTTTTGTCTACCGTCTCCAACTCTTTTATTGCAACGTCATATTCTTTATCTTTGATAGCTTTTTTTACTCGACGCATCAGTAAGCTCTCTTCGCGCTCTTTTTTGTTTACAATTGAGAATTGCGCCGCTATCGGTCTCCCGTCCGACTCTTCCTCCTCGTCGTAATTTTCTATTTCAATATCGTAATCATTTACGTCAATAATGGTTTTTAAGTATTCAAGATAATAATTTGACGACTTATAGTCCCCCGACTGTTCAAGACATGTAAGCAACGCAAAAATATAATCGGGCGAATCTTTATTCTCGATAAGACCGTCGATGCATTCTTGCAAAGCTTGTTCAACGGCGTCCGCTTTCATATAAAGTTCGATTAAAGATAAGTGATTTTCAAGGCTCGGCTCGAAAGCGTTAACGTTGCGTGCGGCAACGATAGCCGACGCAAGTTCGTTAATATCGCTCATTTTTTCGGCGCGGGACACAAAACACTCCGCATAATCTTTTACATTTATAATCTTAGCCATTTTTAACCGCTGTAAAGTAGTATCTTAAACTTCTCGAATAAGGCGCGTTGAATTTATCGCTTAAAACGCAAACGTCTTCAAACCCGCACTCTTTCAATAATTCCGTAAGCTCTTTATATTCGTACGCACTCTGTACGTGTCGTTCATCGAATCTTTTGTATACGTCTTTGTCTTTCACAAAAAACGTCAAGTCCATAATGTATTTATTACGAATTTCGGAATTTGTCCATAAAATCGTCAAATCTTCGTAATCTTCGTAATACGGACTGTTTTCGATTAACTTTTTCAATTTACATACGCTGCTTACGTCGAACACAAAGACTCCCGAGTTTTCCAAAGCGTCGTATACGGACGAGAAAAATTTCTTAACGCTTTTTTTATTCGGCAAATAATTAACGGCGTCACACATTGCCAAAGCAAACTGAATTTTCGGAAGTTTAAGATTCTCCATATCACCGTAAGCAAATACCACGTTTTGCGCTTCGCGCTTAGCGTTTGCCACCGCTTCGTTAAGCATTTGTTGCGAATTGTCGATACCTGTAACCGTCTTACCGTATTTTGCGATTTCTATTGCAAACTTACCGCTGCCGCAAGCAATATCGACGCCTTTTGTCTTATCTTTTATTGTTTGCAATACAAAACGAAAAGTTTTTTCGTAATCATACCCCGACATCAATCTGTCGTAATATTTTGAAAGCGTAGTATATGCGCCGTTACTCATCGTCCTGATTTAACTGCTCTTTTTCCTTTTGAAGTTTTTCGAGATCCGCCCTACTGTAATTTTCTCTCAACGGAGTAATATCGACTCTCTTTTTCTTCTTCGGGTTTGCATATACATTTTTCTTCTTATTCTGCAAAGAACCGTTCTTTTCACGGCTTTCGGTATTGTCGGTAAGCACCGCCGAATCTTCATTGTCGTTATTATCCGTTTTCGGCTTATTGTATATTCCTTTTCCGTATGCCGCATTGCGTTCTTTCGACGCAAAGAATCTATCCGTTAAATACTGCGTATAAACGCTCCACATCAAAGCTATCAACGTTATACCGACAAACAGCATCAACATATATATAAAAACAGATAACGCGGGAACGAACACCGCCGACACAAACGGCAACGCGGATATAATAAGAATAATCAACGTGGAAAACGGTGCCGCAAGTCCCAAAAAGAAACTGTTTTTTATTATTTTCGATAATTTCATTTTATACATAGATATCATAGGCAATGCAATTACGCTCATACTTACCGTAGCAATCAAAAGCAATATGCTTGCAATCATTGCGATATATCCCCATGCATTAAGCGTTCCCGTTATCCGCATTTGATTGAAAAGCGTAATGTTTCCGACGCATACGAGAAGCACTACCGCGTCTATCAATAATAAAAGGCACGTTTGCAGCCACCCGAGTTTAAGCCCTTTCCAAAAACTCGCGCGTACCGAACCGTAATCTCCCCAAACGTAATTTCTGAGACTGTAAAACAATCCCGCGAGCGCAGGTCCGCATATAACTATCCCGGGCACGAGCATAGCGAATTTCATAACAGTCCATTTGAGAACGGCGAGTTGTCCGTCTACAATGCTGTCGGACACTCCGGGATATCCGATTAATAATCCGCCCGTATAATTGTACGTTTGTTTAATCACCAAGTCGTTTATAAAAAAGTACACCAGCAGTACGAATAGCGGAATACACAACAAAACGACCAGAAATTGATTTTTGAGTAAATTATTAAGTTGAGTTTTGATAATATCGAAAAACTGTGCTTTACGTGTTGTCGGTAATTTCAGTCTTTTGATTTCGCTTGCCGATAATTTTCCGTCTGTCGACGTATTGGATTCCGTGTTCATTTTTATCTCCGAAACAATTAATATAATAATAATACACTATCACCTTTTTTTTTCCAAACAAATAAACTGTAATAGTATCAAAAAAATAGTGTAAAAGTTTTGTCGAGTTAATATTCTTAAATTACGCCTTTACGTATGGAATATAAGCCGATGTGATATATCCTTAATTCACGCCGTTTCCGAAAACGGAGTTTGAGAAGAGAAAAGGAAAATTGTCTGCCGACGAAGTAGGAAGAGAGGTATTTTTGAAAAATCGTACAAAACATATTTTTTTGATAAAATTTGTTACTTTCTTTGACATAAAAATTTATATGTGCTATATTATTAGCGCATAGAGGTGCGATAAGCATCAGTATGATCGGTTTTTATGCGTGGACGACGCAGACCGTTCGGAAAGGGCATTATCGCCGAAGACCGAATCTGGTCCGGATTCGGTTTGGTCAAAAGGGCTAATACCCTTCGACTGTCACCGATTCGGTGGAGTGCTATGAGTATAAAGACAATGTATGCTCGTAGTTTTACGAGCTTTTTTTATCGGAGGAACAAAATGAAAGAGATCAATTTGGCAGTAGTTGGCGCAACGGGAATGGTAGGCAACAAGTTTTTGCAAGTTTTGTCCGAACGTAAATTGCCCGTTAAGAATTACTATCTTTTCGCTTCTGCGAAGAGCGCGGGTAAAGTCATAGACTTTATGGGTAATAAACATACGGTTATCGAGCTTACGAAAGAAAACGTTGTTGATAAAAAAATCGACATCGCACTCTTTTCGGCGGGCGCGTCTGTAAGTCGGGAGTTTGCCCCCGTTTTCGCGTCTATCGGCGCGACGGTTATCGACAACAGCAGTTGTTGGCGTATGGACAAAGACGTTCCGCTCGTCGTCCCCGAAGTCAACCCCGAAGACGTTAAATGGAATCACGGAATTATCGCCAATCCGAACTGTTCTACAATACAGGCTATGGTTGCGTTGAAACCTCTTGATGACGCTTTCAAAATCAAGAGAATCGTATACAGCACGTATCAGGCGGTAAGCGGCGCGGGCGTTGCGGGATACAACGACTTGAAAAACGGCATTGACGGAACGGCACCTTCCAAATTTCCTCATCCGATTTACGCAAACGTTCTCCCCCACATCGATGTATTCTTACCTAACGGTTACACTAAGGAAGAAGAAAAGATGATTAACGAAACCCGTAAAATTTTACATCATCCCGACCTTAAAGTTACCGCAACTACCGTAAGAGTCCCCGTATTCCACGGTCACTCCGAGTCGATTAACGTTGAATTCGAACGTCCTTGCACGCGTGAAAAGATTTTCGAAGTATTGAAGAAAGCTCCGGGGCTCATACTTCAAGACGACGTCGCAAACAACGTATACCCGATGCCTATATACGCCGAAGATAAAGACGAAGTCTTTGTCGGACGTATACGAATCGACGATACGGTTAACTCAGGTTGCAACATTTGGGTTGTTGCCGACAACATAAGAAAAGGCGCGGCGACAAACGCCGTACAAATCGCTCAACTTTTATTGAAATAAACGGAGGCAGATATGAATTTTCAAGGAGCGGGTGTCGCTCTTATCACACCGTTTAAGAACGGCAGTATCGATATTAATGCGCTTAAAAATTCAGTCGAATTTCAAATAAGCAATCATACCGATTATATCGTTGCGTTAGGCACTACCGGCGAACCTGCGACTATGACGCGCGACGAGAAATTACTCGTTATGGAAACCGTCAAAGAAAAGATAGGTTCCCGTGTACCGCTCGTTATAGGTTGCGGTTGCAATAATACTCAAGAAGCGGTTGTCAACGCAAAATTCGCTTCTGCCTATGCGGACGCTCTTTTGGTAGTAACTCCATACTACAACAAATGCACTCAAAAAGGTATAGTGGAACACTATCGCGCTATTGCCGACGCAGTCTCTCTCCCGATAATCGCTTACAACGTACCGGGAAGGACGGGTGTTAATATTCTACCGCAAACGGTTAAAACTCTTGCTGACGAAAACATTATCTCCGCTGTAAAAGAAGCAAGCGGAAATGTTGAACAAGTTATGGAAATATCACGCCTTGCGGGAGATAAGATTGCGGTTATTTCGGGTGACGACGGACTAATACTCCCGATAATAAGCGTAGGCGGTCAAGGCGTCATCAGCGTTGCCTCAAACGTTATTCCATCGTCCGTATCAAAACTTTGTAAACTCGCTTTGTCGGGCGATTATAAAGCGGCACGCGAAATCCAGTTCGAGATCAATCCGCTTATCAAATTATTATTTTGCGAAGTTAATCCTATCCCCGTTAAAGCCGCTTGCGCTTTGATGGGAATGTGCAATAACGAATTACGGTTGCCTTTAACGGTACTCAGTGAAGAAAATATGTCGAAACTCGCGGCAAAGATGCAGGAGATGAAACTAATCTGATGAAAAAAGTATTAATATACGGTATCGGCGGAAAAATCGGTCATACATTAGTACGTGAAATAAACAAATTCGACGCCCTGCAACTTGCAGGCGGCGTCGATAAATTCGCTTACAACGACAATAATCTCAAAGTACCAGTTTTTAAGTCACTTAAAGACTGCACTGTCAAAGCGGATATTATTATCGATTTCAGTCGCCCCGACGCGTTGGACGACATTTTGACGTACGCACTTGCCAACAAAACGACCATTATACTTGCAACGACGGGCTATACGGACGCACAACGCGCTCAAATATGCGACGCCTCAAAACATATCCCCGTTTTTACTTCGGCTAATATGTCGATAGGTGTTAATCTTCTTATCGACCTTTCGAAAAAGGCGGCACAGTTTTTCGGTAACTCGTTCGATATTGAAATTATCGAACAACATCACAAAATGAAAGTCGACGCCCCGAGCGGCACGGCTCTTACTCTTGCCGACAGTATTAAAAGCGTGCTTAAAGACAGTGTCGATTATCAATTCGGCAGACAACCCACTACGGGTAAACGTACCGATCACGAAATAGGTATCCACTCTATCCGCGGCGGAAATATCGTCGGTAAACACGACGTAATGTTTATAGGCAACGACGAAACGGTTACGTTATCTCACGAAGCGCAAAGCCGAGACGTCTTTGCATTGGGTGCGTTGCGCGTCGCAACGTTTATGGCGGACAAGCCGGCAGGGCTCTACTCTATGAACGATATAATCGGTCAGGACTTTTCGGTTACCGCCGTATCGTCGGTTAAAGGCGTTACGTTATTCAATATCCCCGATGTTACTTTGAACAGCATTATAATATTGCTTGCCGAACTTTCTAAATCCGAAATCAATCTCGATATGATAAGTGAAACGCCCAACGGTAAGAACTTCAATTTAAGTTTTACGGTGTTCAATGCCGACGAAAACAAAGTATCCGATATTATTAAATCTCACAATCTCGCCCACTCTTCTCAACACGCTGACATAGTCCGCATAATCGGTGCGGGTATGGAACACAAGAGCGGCGTTGCCGGAGACGTCGTTAAACTCTTAACGGACAAGCACATAAACATATTCGCGATAACGACGAGCGAAACGCAGATTACTTGTTGTATCAATGAAGCTTCGTCGGAGAAGGCAATATCGTACATAAAAGAGTTCTATCACTTCAATTAATTTATTTAATATAAAAGACGGGCAAAAATTGCCCGTCTTTTATACATATTCGACAAATTATTGCGGATCCAATAATCCGTAGTCACCGTCACCTCTCTTATAGAGTACGTTGACTCTTCCGTTTTCGGCGTTATGGAATATGAAGAAATCGTGTTGTAGCAATTCGAGTTGCAAAATCGCTTCTTCAATATCCATAGGATGCAATTCAAACGTCTTTGTCTTGACGAGTTTATTTTGCTTAGCAGGCAAACTTTCGATAATTTCTTCTTCAAACTCAACGCCTTTACGCAAGCGATCGGAAAGTTTCGATTTATACTTTGCAAGTTGACGTTCGAGTTTAGGTAATACCAAATCTATATTATCGTACATATTGTCACTCGTAACTTCTCCACGGGCAAGCATACCGTCGAACTTGATGGTAAGCTCCATCGTGTATCTGTCTTTTCGCTCGCATTTACAAACGACTCTTATCGACGCATTTTCGTCAAAATACTTTTCGAGTTTTGTAACCTTTCTGTTAATTACGTCCTTTAACTTATCACTCGGATTATAATCCCTGCCGATAATTTCCACACGCATAATTTCCTCCCCTTTGGGCTCAGCAGCCCACGTTTATTATATTTATATTATAAGTTACAAAACAAACCGTGTCAATAGCAAATTTTATTTTGCGTTGTGTATTCCGTTTTTTGTTTTATCTTCTTTCGCGCTAAGTGAATTGACGGTAAATTCTTTTCCGTTATAATCGACGGTTACCGAATCACCGCTTTTTATTTCGGACGTAAGAATCTTTTCGGACAGCGCGTTTTCGATATTTTTTTCGATAGCCCTTCTCAAAGGTCTCGCGCCGTATTCGGCGTCGTATCCGATTTCGATTATTCTGTCTTTCGCTTTATCGGTTATCTCTATTTCGATATTGCGCTCTTTAAGTTGTTTTTTAAGATTTGCATACATTATTTCGGTTATTTTACCGAGCTCGTCTTTATTAAGTCTATGGAACAGAATAATGTCGTCCACTCTGTTGATAAACTCGGGCTTAAACGTACGCTTCAACGCTTCGAATTGTCTTTCGCGCATATCTTCATAAGTCTTCTCTTCGTTGCCGTTATTGAACCCCAAAGACATTTTGCCTATCTCGCTTGCGCCTACGTTACTCGTCATAATGATTACGGTATTCTTAAAACTCACCGTGCGACCGTGACTGTCTGTAAGTCTGCCGTCGTCCATTATTTGCAACAGTATATTGAATATATCGGGGTGCGCCTTTTCAATCTCGTCAAACAGTATAACCGAATACGGTTTACGTCTTACCTTTTCCGTAAGTTGACCGCCTTCGTCATATCCGACGTATCCGGGCGCGGAACCGATTAATTTACTTACGTTGTGTTTTTCCATATACTCGCTCATATC